>NZ_JAYSBK010000042.1:0-26102 GCF_041915465.1 Novosphingobium sp.
TCATGATCATGGTGCTCCATCTTGTTGGAGCGCCAAGGATTATGCCGAACTCGATTGGGATTTTCACAAGGAAAGCCGCCACGTTTCAGCACCATGCGGCATAATCCGGATCGCGGCATTATGGCCATTATGCCGATATCGGCATAAGACGCACTGGAGCGGGCACCCCTCGCGGCTCGCGCGCACATTCGGCAAGCGGTTCGGCGACAAGGCCTACGCCTTCGAGGAACTGGTCGCGGAGCAGGTCAGTGCCCGGATCTGCTATGAGCTGGGCCTCCCCGCAGACCTCCATGAAAGCCACGCCAGCTACATCGCCCATTGGCTCGATATCCTGAAATCCGACAAGACCGCGATCATCACGGCTGCCGCCAAGGCCGATCAGGCTTTCAACCTGCTTGCAGCCTATTCGGGCTATGAGAGTGAACCTGCGGAGGAAGCCCATGAAGAGGCGCCAGTTCCGGCTTACGCTTGAGCCAACCGCAGACGACGCGGTGCGGCTTGCGCAGCTGAGCCGCTATGCCAGCGACCTTGCGAGCGGAGGTTCT
Organism: Novosphingobium sp.; assembly: GCF_041915465.1. Classification (GTDB taxonomy): domain Bacteria; phylum Pseudomonadota; class Alphaproteobacteria; order Sphingomonadales; family Sphingomonadaceae; genus Novosphingobium. Next base: position 546 of record NZ_JAYSBK010000042.1, read on the forward strand.
GCGGACATTGGCGCAGCGCTCGGCGACCATGTTGGGGTGCTGTTCCCCGGGCGGAACCGTCATGCGGTCCTGGAGAGCCTCCTCGGCAAAGGAGAACCCGGTTGGTCACTGGTGTCCGATCCGGGGCAGGGCGGCTCCCTGGTTATCCAGACAACCGAGGCTGGCGCTGCGGTCTCGGCGATTGCGAGAATCCTCGAACAGGTCGCTCCCGGGGCGCTCTTACGGCCGATGATCTATGAGCCACTGTCCCTGAGAAGCTCAGGGAAACATCACCGCAGTCTGCATTGAGGGGAGGGGGAGGAGGCCATTGCACTTGCAATGGAAAGGAAGCCTCATGTCCTGCGACATCGATTATCGTTACCGTCGCGCGCTCGAGCCCGATGGGCTGACGACGTTCGAGACCGCGCTGCGAGCATTGAACGAGGCCGTCGATGATGTGCGCCTCGCAGGCCGGCAGGTCGCCACCTGTCCCGCGGTTCTGCTCCTCACTCGCCACCTTCAGCGCATTGCCGACGGAAGGCCGACAACCTGCGAGGCCGACGACCAGATCTTGCGGGCACAGTGCATCGAGCGCCTCGGCGAGCTCAAGCACCGACCTGCGATCATTGCGCTGGTCAAGCGCGGGATCGACTATCGTCCTGAAGAACTGCGACACTACCGGCGCGAGGGTACGCGCGCGCTGCGCCAGATCGCAGCCGGGATCGGGCTCGATCATTCCGCCTACCGCATCAGCTACTACACCTCGCAGGAGGCCCTCGCCGGTGAGCATGTGCTCGAAGCAGACGGTGTCTACATCCGCATCAGCCCCGAGCGGTTCGGCGAACCGGGTCTCGCCTGGCGGAACCCGTTCTGGAAGCCCCCCGGCGCGGTCATGCGCAAGGCTCCGATCACCGCGCTTGCCGACATTCCGGCACTCACAGCGCGGATCGCCCGCGAACTGCAAATCGCACCTCCGGCTCAGCCGGGGCTCATCTGAAGGACACGCACATGGGCTGGCTCTACATGCACCGCGCAGGGATGGGAGGGCATGAAACGCCCAAAGCCTATCTCGACGATCAGCTGACCTACGAACGGGAGGCCTGCGAAGATGCTCCGTTCCGGGGGTGCCGGGTCCTCAAGAGCGTTTTCACCGGCAGCACCTACTATGCAGCCGTCGAGCGCTACGGTGAAGATCGCGAGAGGCTCTACGTGACGGCGGTGATCTGCCTGGTCCGCTGGAACCCGAAGGCGGCCGATGGCCTGATCTTCGGGTACAAGGACATGGATGAGCAATCCGGCCCCGTCGAGGCGAATTGCCCGCGAAGCATTCTGGAACTGCTCACCTCATCCTCGCACCCTTACGCCCTGGACTGGCGGAACCGGTGTTACGCCATGCTGCGTCTCAAGGAGCGCAAGGTCGCTGACGGCGACATCCTGCGGCTTCCCGAACCGCTGCGCTTTACCGACGGCAGCGAACACCGCGAATTCCGCGTCAGCAAGCGCGGGAACAAGATCGAGCTGCGGACGCCCGACGGGCTCGGGGCCTACCGCATCTCCCGGCTGATGGAGCGGCGCTTCGAGATCATTCGTCCCGCCCGAAGGATCAAGACCTTCTTTCCGATAGCCCAGTAGCGAGGGCCTCTTCCATGACTTCTGCCAGCCTCGATCCGCGCCGCCGCGTCCTTTGCGGGCGGGCCAATGCCGAGCGCGTCGCCATCCGGATGAGCGCGAAAACGGGCAAGAGCCACGCTGTGGTCAGAACCGGCAGCACGCTCCAGCCCTTCTGCGTCATGCCAACGGGAGAAAACCCACTTGGTGCGATCGAACTGCAAGTTGTCGTCCTGTGACGAACTCGGCGCCAGCCCTGTGGCAGCTTGAAAGCCGCACAGAATGACGCTATATCACGTCAAAATTCTTGGAGCATTGCAATGGCGATTCAGAACTATGCGGACAATGGCGCGTTTGCTCCGCGCAAAATCGTCGATGCGCTGCGCACCACCAGCGACGAACTGGCGCGCTCGCTGGGTCTCGGCAAGGACGCGATCCAGCGCAAGGACCGGATCGCCTCCGATCGTACCCAGCGCCGCCTTCGGCAGATGGTCGAAGTGCTCAACAAGGTCGAACCGCGGTTCGGTTCAGCCTTGCTGGCCTATGCCTGGTACCGCTCTGAGCCCCTGCCGGGCTTTTCGGGCCAGACCGCAATGCAGCTTGTGCAGAACAACCGGGCCGATGACGTTCTGACCTATATCGACGCCGTCGACGCCGGCATTCACGCCTAGCCTCATGCACTTCACCGGGCTGCTCTATCGCGCCCACAATCCGGTCTGGTCCCGCGAACCACTGTCGGGGGAAGGGGCAGCCCGGTTTGGCGGACGGTTCAATCGTATGGGACGCCCGGCGCTCTATACGTCACTCGCGCCCGAGACAGCGCTGCGCGAGGCCAATCAGGTCGGCACGTTGCAGCCGACCACCTTGGTTGCCTATCAGGCCGACATCGGGCCCTTGCTGGATGGCCGCGACGCGGCCGCGCTCCAACCGTTCGGCATGGCGCCAGCGGAGCTCGGCGACGCATCCTGGCGGGACCGGATGCTCTCAGGAAAGCCCGTGCCGACGCAGGATCTCGCCGAGGCTGCAATTGCGCAAGGCTATGTCGGCATTGTCGTGCCGAGCTACGCCCGCGGCGCTCCCGTCGACGCTCTCAACCTTGTCCTGTGGCACTGGGAAGGGCGCATCACGCTCGTAGATGACGACGATCGGCTTGGCCTGCGCAATCCCTGATTCTGCCGGTGAGGTCGGCAAGCTGATGCCTGCCTAGTCCTCGATCCGGCCGCCAAGCGACGGATCGAGATACCACGAGGGTCCCTCGACGAAGTCGGCCGAGCGTGCTGGAACGGGTCCGTCGGGCTCACTTGCGACATAAGGATTGACCTGCGGTGCAGGCCGCTCGCCGGAGCGAAGGAGCTTCCCCGACATTTCGCAGCGAGGGCGCAGGACATCGAGCAGCCATTCGAGATCGTCCAGCATCTGGACGATGCCGCGCCCCGCCAGCGTGTAGTAGAGACACCGCTGATAGTCATCGCACTGGCACGAAAGCACCTGCGTCAGCTTGTTCTTGGCACCGGGTGTGCCCTCGAAAACCCCCTGCAGCGCTTCGTAGAGTTCGCGCGCCGAATAATAGGCATCGAACGCTTCTATCCCGATAGAGGCATTGGCGAGCGAGCGCCGCGTAGGCGTCACCAGTGGGTCAAGCGATGCATCGCGCAGCGTCAGATCGAGGTCGAATTGGCCGAGATCGAATACCTTGTTCATAAGACAGAATTCCTCTATGTGACGAACATAGAGTGAACAAAAGGGGCGGTCAAGAGCGTCAGACCATGTGGTTGGTGGCCAAGGACACCACAGGTAGCACCGGGCGCGTCGCCATTGGCGACGGTCTGCGGGCAGCCTTGGTCCGCTGGTACACGGGCCATGGCAACGAGGCCGATCACCGGGCCTGCGTCTCCCTCGTCGTGACAGCGCGCGAGAATCACAAATGGCTCGCCTGCGATTGTCTGGGCGAGGTCACCGCGCCGCCGCTGCTGAGCCCGGCCTACCTGAGCTTTCAGGAAACCTATTACCTGCGGCGGCTGACTTCGAGGCCGATGCATGCGCCGGCGTGTCCATTTTTCCTGCCCCAGGCACCGCCGCGCATCCGCGAGACAGCAAGGGATTCGCTCTACGCGCTCGATGTTCCAGATGGCCTGTTCAACGCGCACCAGAAGGCGCCGGAAAAACTCGCCCAGAAACCGGACCACAGTGAGCCAGACGACCGGTCGCGTGGTGTTGCAATCCCGCGCCTCGGCAAACTGCTGTGGCTGCTGCTCGAGCGGGCGGGTTCCAACGTGCTGCGCGAGCTTCCGCCAGCAGGGCCACGGGAGGGCTCGATCAGCCAGGAGATGCGTTTCCTGCGCCGGGCTGCGCAAGGTCTCGAGATTGCGCCCGGGGTTCCGCTCTCGGCCCATCTCTACACGAACGCCATCGATTACGAAAAGCGGCGGGTTCACGCCCGGCTGCGCGCTGCGACCGAGAGATGGCCTCATGAATTCGCGCCCCAGGCGTTTCTTCTGCTCGAGGCCAATGCGGTCACTTCCACCGAGATCGTCACCGGTCTCGGCACGATCTCGGTCCGAAACCGCATCCAGCACACCGGGATCATCCGCGCCGAAGTTGACCCGCCGTTCCTTGTGCTCGCCGTCGTCGGCGAGCACAGCAGGAAGGAGGGCTATGTCGCGCTGCGCGCCTACGCTCAGCCTGTCTTGAGCGGCAACCAGTTCGTGCCGACAGAGCGAGACCACGACCGAGACGTTCTGCGGGCGCTCCAAGACGCGCAGTATATCCTGCGACGCCGGGACATCCGGATGGCGGTGAAGAAGATCCTCTTCGATCTGCCATTTGCGGACGTCTCCGTAAGGCCGGATTTCCTGATCGCCCTTCTCGACGACAACACCGGGCAGGAGTGCCGCTTTGCGCTGCAAATCCTCCAGTCGTCCGACGAGGATTATCTCGCCCTCAGGGCAATCGAGCGGACTCGTCTTTCGCAGCTTGGACCGGTGGCGGCCCTCGCTCTTGGAGACGTCACGCCCGAGATCGTTGCCCGGACCGCTCTCGGGATCCTGAGCTGAAGAAGAGGGGGAGGGTCTGAGCGAACCTGCAACAGGAGAGTCCGCTCATGCCATGTTTTGCCCCATCACCGCGTCCCTCCACTTCCATCTGGGGCGCCGTCCAGCAGGCCGATCAGCTGGCCCCCGGCATATGGTCAGTTATGACCGCCAGCCACGGCGGTATCATTCTGTCCGATCAGAGACAGGCCGCCATGCCAGCGGAGCTGCAAATCGAAAGCGGGGCTTACGAAGAAGATCGCGATTGGGGGCTTCCGATCCTCGCCTTCACCAGCGAGCTTGAAGGACAGGGCTCCTGCTCTGTGGGCTTCCTGCAGCTTGCCCGCGATACTACCCGATGTTGGCACCCGGACCGCTTCAGCGCCTTCACCGGCGAGGCCATAGAGGAGAATTCCTCTGCGATCCTGCGGACGCGCAAGGCCTATATGGCCGCGATCGGCGAATTCTGCGTGACCAGCGCCTGGGGCGATTGGGCCGAGTGGGTGCCGGAAGGCAAAGTCGGCGTGATTGCCCGGCAAGTCGAGCGCGTCGATCACCTTGGCCGCCCAACCTATGGCGAGGCCGAGGTTTGCGCGCTCATCGCCAAGGACCTCTACGCCGCGCGCGGCGAGGTTACAGCGCTGCGTGATACGGCGCACGACATCATCCCGATTCCTGAAGCCCTGCGACCCAAGCGCGTTGGCTGAAGAGCAGGCCAAGGCAGCCGGGCTCCGGCCAGGCATCAATCCGCTGTTCTGAAGGGAAGGGGGAGGGGAAGGGCGAAACAGTGCGATGAAGGACCCCTTGTCATGCACCCGACAGTTATTCGACCCAGCGTCAGCCCGAAGACGATCACCAAAGTCACGCGCCTCTTCAATGGCACCATCGGCGATATCCTCGGCGAGCTCCTCCAGAACAGTCGCCGCGCGGGCGCTTCCCGGATCGATATCGCCTGCTGCGCGGATCAGGACTCAGCGCGCCTGACCCTTGTCGATGATGGAACCGGAGTCGCCCATCCGCAGACCATGATTGCGCTGGGGGATTCGGGCTGGAGCCAGCACATCCATGAGGCCGAAGACCCGGCAGGCATGGGTGTCTTCAGCCTGGCGGGCAAGGAAACCCGGATCAGCTCGCGTCATACCGATGCCGACATCGGATGGTCGGTCCATGTCCCAGCGGATGGCTGGACCGGTGCGCAGGACATTGCCGTGCAGCCCCTTGCTCGCCCCGTCGGGACGACAATCAGCTTCCTGATGCCCGGCGTGAGCGAGCAGACCACCGAGCGGATTCTGCGCGAGGTCGCGAAGTTCTACCCGCTGCCGGTGTTCTTCAATGGCACGGAAATGCCACGCGAGGACTTTCTCGCCAAAGCAATCTACATCGCCGAGTGGAACGGCAGCCAGATCGGCGTGTTCGAAGGGCGCGAATACCACCAGGACCCCACCGCGAACTTCTATGGGATGGTGCTCACCCGCAAGCTTGCCAGCGTCTCGGAGAGCCTTGGCGGCAAAACATACCATGCCCGGCTCGATATCGGGGCCACCCCGGGCCTTGCCCTTGTGCTCCCAGCGCGCAAGGAATTCGTCGAGAATCCCGCGTTTGCGGCGCTGCAGGCGGCCTGCAGGCGCACGATCTATGCCGCGCTGGCGCACAGAGGCCAGCACCGGCTTTCCTTCGAGAACTGGAAGGAAGCGTGCGATCTTGGGGTTGCCCTGCCGGAGGCCGACCCCTGCCTGCCCCGCTGGCATGCTGCCATTGCGGAGAGCGACAACGTCAATGTCGAGTATGAGGAAATCGCAGCAGGTGGAGACACGATCCTTGTCGCGGATCTTGAGCCCGATATTGCCCAGGGACTGGAGCGCGCGCTGCGCGACCACCCCTTGCGCCCGCACCTCGTCGAGAACCATCCCGCATACGCTGGCTATGGTTGGTATGACGCGCTGCATCAGCTCGGCAACGTGCGCTTCTATGTTGCAGCCGGAGAGCGCGATCACGTCATCGCCGAAAACGGCAGCTTCCCCCCGCTCGATGACCATGTTCGTGCCGAGACGATCGAGCTGAGGTTCTGCGTCTTCCACCGCGCCAGCGAAACGCAGCGCGAGGAACGGATCCCGGCAGATGTAGCCTTCGTCGTCGGCGAGGATGGCTGGTACAGCGGCATCGACCAGATCCGCATTGCCTATGTTCCGGGTCCGGCGCTGACTCCTGAAACGCTGGTCGATCTGATCGAGAACGTCTGTTTCTGCGCGAGCGACGACAGCGAGGCCGACTCCTGGGACACCCAGCACGAGCACTTCTTGCGCGATGCGCGCGAGCTCGCGGCCCGGGTGCTGCTCGGCGAGGACGAGGCCATTGCGGCGCGTATCCGCGACACGCTTGCCGGCATCCTCTGGGTCATTCCCAAGGACCGGCAGGTTGCCATTACCGTCGCTGCCGGGACCGCGATCAATGTTCAGCTTTCCGCTTTTCAGCCTGCGGGCTGAGTCCCGCGAGGCCGTCCGGTTGTCCGCTCGTCATCTCTTGGATCAGGAGGATACCTCCAATGCATGACACATCCGACCTCACTTGCGCGCGGCAGCGTACCGAGCGCATCGCGCTGCTCAATGATGCCGCGCGCCAGGGCCGTGACCGAACGGCCCGCATCGTCATGACCTCCGGGCTGCTTGCAGAACTCGGCGGCAACACCGTGGCGGACAACATGATGGCCCAGGCTCGGTTGATGGCCGCTCTGCGCCATTGCACCTTCGCCCCGGATTCGCCCGAGCGAGACTTTGCAAGCATGGATGTCGATGGCATCAAGGTGCTGATGAAAGTTGATTATTACGACACCGAACCGGCATTCGGGTCAGACGATCCGGCCAATCCAGCGATGACACGGCGCGTCATCACGCTGATGCGGCCAGCGGACTACTGATCAGTTCAGGGGCGGACACGTCACTGCGTCGCGGGGCATAGGCCAGGTAAATGGTGGGGAGGTAACGAGCGCATGAGCAGGCACAAAGTACCGCTTCGTGATGGGATTGCAGCTGCCAGTGCCTATGTCGGATGGGACCGACCGCTTCAGACCTATTTCGCGCAGGTTCTGAGCCTCCCTGACGAAGACGGGGAGGAAATCGACCTCGTATGGGTCGGAACCGCTTTCGGCGAGCTGCCCCGCGCGGTTGACGCAATCCGCGCGCTCGAGCCCTATTGCCATATCGAGGCAAGTCTTGCCGCACAGCTCGAGATCGACAGGATGGCCTGCCTCGCCACGCGCGATGGCCCCAATCAGCTGGAAGCCAAGGCGTTCATGGCGCGCCTCAACCAGATCAAGGACGGGTCCGAGCCCGAAGCTTAGGTCGGTACAGACCGCGCTTGGCTCGGAGCAGGGCTGGTTCAGCTCCAATCCAACTATCGAGACTCCTCAGCCCTCCGGGCTGGACAGGATGACGCGCGCCTGCGGTGGCTGGCGCACGGGCCGGGCCAGGGGCCCGGAGGAGAGGGGGGATGGGAGAAGGTGTTCCGGACAAGGGGTTCGGACGGCATCAGGAGAACTTCGACATGAACATCGGCACCCTCAAGGCCAACGCAGAAGGCGTTCACATCGGCCGCATCACCACCCTCACCTTCAGCGCGACCGTCGCCCTGCGGGCCTTCGAATCCACCAACGAGCGGGCACCCAAGTTCGACCTCATGGCGCTCTCGGCGGACCGCCGCAGCTGGGTCAAGATCGGCGCGCTCTGGGAATACTCGTCGAACGAGACCGGCGAATGCTTCCTCTCGGGCCAGATCGACGATCCCAGCCTCTCGGCGCCGATCCCGGTCGCCATGTTCCAGCAGAACGACGGCAGCTACAACGTCGCCTGGCGGCGTTCGAAGCCCAAGGCCTCGCTCGACGGCTTCGGCAGCGAGAGTGAAGGCGCCTTGCCGCCACTGACTGCCACCGGCGACGAACCGGCCAGCGACCGCAGCGTTGACAGCGCTGCTGCCACCGGCGACGGTCTGGGCGAAAGCACCGCTCCGGCACCCAAGGGCAAGACGCGCGTGAGCGTCGACGCCTGACCGGGACAAGCCCCCCGTGACCGGTGCCGCGACCCGCGCCGGTCACATCGGGAAGGCCCGTCCGCGCATTCGTCGCGGGCGGGCCTTTTCTTTTGCCCGGTGCTTGCAAGCCGAGCCGGCCTGCAGCGGAAGCTCTGCCTGCGAAAGAGAAGGGGGAGGTGCCGTTCAAGCAAAGGAGGCTTGAATGGCACAGACAAGCTGGACTCTCGACCTTGGCGGGGCTCCGTGGAACGAAGACTGCGCGCAGATTGGCCACACCCCGAACTTCGACCTCGTGAATACCGCGGAAGTCACGCTCTTCAGGGCTGCGCTGATCGCAGTCGCCGGGCCTCCGCCCGCCGGGATCACCCTGCGGATCAAGGCTAACGCCCATGATTTCGGGACCTACCGGACGGTCGAGGCAAGCGTCGACGACGAACAGGACGATGGGAGCCAGGCCAGCTATCTCGAGACCCTCGAGACCGGCTTCGCCTTCTGGCATCAGGCCGGGTTTGCACCGCCTGAATTCGGCAAACTGACAGCGAGCAATCAGCTTGCGGGTTTCGTCGTGGATGCCGTCGCAAGCGCGCTGCGGATCACACGGCCGAGCAGCACCGGCGCATTCTTCCCAGCGTCCTCCGGACCGCTTCACCGGAACCTCACCGCAGCCTTTCCGGAGGCGGCGCAGCGCGCCTTTTCCGAAGCGAGCCTGCCATGCTGACCGACAGCGAGCGCTTCGCCTTCAGCGTCTGGCGGATCCATGCGTTCGCCTCGACGGGCAATGCCTACGACGCCGTGCAGACCGACGAGAGCATCGCAGCCGGTGACACCCTGCTTGTTCTCGATGAACGGGTTGTCGGTGTCGCGATGACTTGGCCTTTTGCCATCACGGCACAGCCGGGCAAGCTTCACGCGGTCTGTGCGCCTGGCGCTGGCGAAACCCTTGGGCACATTGAAAGGGCGCTCGATGTTCCAGACGGGTCAATCGCTCGAGCCTGCCGCCTCGCAAGGACACTGGGCATTGCGATTGATGCGGGCCTCGTCCCGTGGCTGTCTGAGCCGCTGGCGAGAGATGGGGACGACTAGCGCGGCGAGTGGCGCCACAGAAATCTTGCTATTTTGGCAATAATTGCTATTTTAAGGCCAAGAGGAGATACCACCATGCCAGCGGCGGCGAATGAGCACCCCAGGGTTCCCCTAACCCGGTTTCACAACAACACCGGCGAGTTCCTCGATCTGGCAACCAAGCAGCCGGTCGTCCTGACCAGCCATGGCCGCGAGCGGCATGTAATCGCAGATAGCGAGTATTTCCGCCATCTTGAACAGGCGGCACGCGGTGTGATCGCCGGCCACATGAATATCGAAGCTGTCGCTTCGTCCGACATGACCGGAGCCGACCGCAAGGCTTTTGCCAATGCACGGCCTTCGGCCAGTGAACTTGCCAATGACCGCTGGGAAGACTGACCGACCCGCCGCAGGCCATATCCTCCGTTACGTCTATCTCTTCGAGGAAGAGCAGAGACGAGGCCGCGACGAAGGCGTCAAGGAACGCTTCGTCGTCGTTGTGGGTGTGGACGGCTCGCGCTATCTGGTCGCCGCGATCACGACCAAGGGCGAGGGGCGCAAGAACGCCATCCCCATCCCCGATGAGATCGCACGCACAGCCGGGCTCGTTCCGGGTAGCGCGATTGTCGTTTCGGAATTCAACCGGTTCACCTGGCCCGGGTTCGACATCAGACCCCTGATGAAGCAGCCCGGGTACATTGCCGGACGACTCCCACCGCGGTTCACAGCAAAGATCATCGATGCCATCGGAGCCTGGGGCGCCGCTGCCGTCGATCGCGATTGATTTCCGGAACGCCGAGGCAGCCTGCTCCTTGGAGCCTTGTCTGATCGTGCATCAACGTCAGGCCAGTCACGCCGGCGTTGTGGATTGGCGCCGGAGGTGGCCGAGGTCGGGTATTCCGGATCAGTGCCGCAGAGGGACCTCTCGCTCACCGGGATCGGCAAGGGCGGGCGAATTATCCCGTGATCATCATCGTCAATAACAAGCCGGTACGCGGCGAAGTTGATGTCCAGGCGTGCGATAAGCTCCTGTGCCAACAGCACGTCCGCCGACCAGTGCCCATGCCTCTTTGGTCGAGCTTAGGGCCAACCTGCAGAAATGCGAGCCGTGTTGCCCGGCAAGCCGGGCTGCCCGCACCACCTCGATTTCCGAGGTTCCCCGCGCGCGGAAGCGCGCGGTGTCCCAGCTCTCCCGCCGAGGCTCGACAAGGGCACCGGCGGACGAGCCGTCGGTACCAAGGAGGCTCTTGCAATGAACATCGTCAACCTCGTCGGCCGTCTCGCCAAGGATCCCGTTGCCCGCGACCGCAGCGACACCCGCATCACCGAACTGATCCTCGTGACTGAACGTCCGGTGATCCGCGACGGCAAGGTCCAGAAGGATCCGGAAACCGGCTACCCGGTCAAGGATGCCGAATTCCACAAGATCACCGTCTTCAACGGCCTCGGTCTCCCGCTGCGCCAGCACAAGGCCAAGGGTGACCAGCTCGCCGTGACGGGCCGCATCCACTACTCGCGCTGGCAGGACGCCGAAGGCAACGACCGCTATGGCTGCGAGATCATCGCCGAGAACGTCGAGTTTATCTGACCGGCAGGGCGGCGCGCAGGCGTCGCCCGAGCCCTTTCAGGGGGGCGACAGCTGGACACCGGTGGCGTCCAGCTTCGTCCCGCGGTGACCGCAGTTGCAGCGCAAGTGCCGCGCGACGATTTCCAGCTTCATCGGGATGGATTTGGCAAAGCATTGATCTCGTAGTTTGGCTGCCGGAACGATCACAACGCGGTAGCAGCCGAGACATTCTACCTGCGCGTTGAGGCCATGGCGAACCAGATCGGCCACGGTATCCAGACGTTTGCTGCTCATGGTTGGTTAGAACAATATAAGAACATTGGGAGTCAAGGAAGACAGGGGGCGGGCAGGAAAAATACGAGCAGGTGCTTGCCGTCCCCCTGGCCTTCGGCCGGGATCGCGCTCTACTCCGCCAACCGCCCTTGGCGCCGGGACTTCGTCCGGCAGCCAACGACGGTCCGGCTCCACCGAGTCCCTTTCAGGGTCTCGGCCCAGACGGGTGACGATCGCTGACGGGTTGGGTCGCGGCGCGCTTGTCGGCGGCAAATGCCGCCGTCTCGGCACGCGCGGACCCAACCCTGTCTGGCGGCGGCGCTCTCAGGCTTTTCGTCCTACGCCCGATCGCGTGATTTTCAAGGCAGTGTCGATTCTTCCGGTTAGCTTCCGCAGAGGAGCGCATTGCGGATAGGCGCCTTCGAGGAGCCCCTTCAGCTCGATCAGGAGGCTTTCCACACCGCTACGCGAATTGGCACGGCTGAACAGCGGATCGTCTGGAGACATGTCGCCATAATAGAGGTCGATGGGGTCATCCAGGGCGTTGAGTTGTTGATGCGGCACGTCGGCGTAGAGCCAATCGACGAGTACGCGCATGAGCTTGTCGACGCGCCAGTTCACCGCTCCGGGCTTGCTGTTCGATTGCAAGATCGCACGCAGCAAACGTCCTGCTAGCTGATGCTGAACCAGCGTCATGCTGCCATTCGGCTTGCGATCGTATCCGATCATGTCGCGGTGATAGGGGCGCGTTTGCCGGGAGGGACGCGCAACGATGGTGCCCTTTGCCTTTGCACGGCGCTTGTCCTGCGGCGTTGCCGCTTGCGGCGAGATAAAGACGTCGTGATTGGGCATCGATGACCCGGCCCAGTGCTCTGGTGTTTCTGGAGCGGGCAGTGCGTTGATGGTCCTCACCAAGGCATGGAAATCGAAGTCCTCAGTACGCTTGGAAGCGACGAAGAGGGTGCAGCGATACGGAAAGTACAGACCAGGCCAGTCTGCAGCGACGAGATCCCAATCATTTCGCTTTGCCCACGCTGCCCGTTCATCGCTCACCATCGGCCCCGAATAGGGCTCATCGATGAGTATGAACTGTCCGCTGGTCGGCAGCTTCCAATAGCTGGAATGGTCGTTGCCGGGCAATTCCTCATCGAGATCAGCCATGGCGCGGCTAGCTTCGAGGTAGTCGCAAGGACGTAGACCGGTCATTTCCATGAACCGCAGAGCTCGCGCTGCCTTGCACAAGCTGTCGCGAACATACTCGCGTGTTGGCCCGACCATGTCTTTCACGAGATGGTCGGATGCAGCCACGCGCATGGATGCGAGACCGCCGACAAGCTTGAGCTCGGCTTTCGAAACCAGTTCCAAGAGCGGCCGCGATAGGTTGACGGGCAGAGATTCCCGACCCCGCTCGAACGTCTCCTGGTCTTCCCAGTAACCGGTCAGGAATACTTGGAACGACTTGTCGCACATCCTAATGCGCGCGTGCTCGTAGTTCTCAAAACCTGCGCTTTGCGCGGCTGAGTTGAGGGCCTGTCGGTAGGGAATGCCATCTCGCTTTTTGCGCTGGTTCGCGAGGCGTTTGATATTGGCCAGACTGGACGGCCGCACGTTAGCAATCGACATGATTGTTCTCCGCGGCTTGAAATGTAGCGTCGCCCGTCAACCACCAGCACTCAAGCCCGAACAACATGTTGCAAGGGATCGTGAGATATCGCGGCAGTGCTGATCAACAGCTTGGCTTGGAGACGGGCGTCATGCTCCTGCCGGGAGCGCGCTATCTTTTAGACGAACAGGCGAATCGTGACAACAGTCGCTGGGCCGACTTCAAGTTGAAAAGTCCGGCGAAACTGCATCCCTCTCGGGATCATCTCATACGAAGCGCGCAGCCGGTTAGCGCAATCAAGCAGCGCTGGCTGCTCAGGCCGATCGGCTTTGCCACTGCATCCGCGCACAATGGAATGGCGGTGTTCCCGCTGTAACCCCTGCGCAGGGCCGAAGGGGCGGCCCGGCGTGGCGCCGAGGCGCCTGACCGGTCCTGCCTTCGTCTCTTGCTCGGGGGCGGGAACGTCTCTTCCACACACGGGAACACCTGCCGAAACATATCGGTCTCCGGCGCTCGTCAAGGATCGCGGTTCCCCCAATTTTCCACACACGTGCCTGCTGCGCTGCGCTTGCGGCAAGTGCGCAGAAAATCGGCACCCCCACGCCCGCCATGGCGGCGGCGAGCATGGCTCGCCGTCCCTGACTGCACGCCTCCGAACCGATGGGTTGTCGGCCGTTCCCGATGTGGGGACGATTTCAACAATCGGAGGCTACCCATGCAGAAATTCAACAGCTTCGCTGATCTCGCCAATGCGCGCATCGAACTCGCCGACAGCCGTGACGGTATCGTCGAATCCTACGACGGTGCCTTTGTCGAGCACAGCGATCTTGCCAAGCTGAGCATCATCGATGAACCGATCGCAGCTGAAATGCCCGATCCCGACATGGCGCGCCGCGCCGTGGAGATGGCTATCGGAACGATCTTCGATGTCCTCAAAGACACGCGCATGGAGGAGTTCGCGCAGCAACTTGCCTGGGGGATGGTCAACTCGTTTCACATGACCGCCCGTCTGGCCGAGGGGCGCGAAGATGATGCCGCCAAGAAGCTGGGTGAGCTCGCTCGTCACTTTGATCCTTCGGAGATCTACGCCGTGGAACTCGAGGAGACACAAGCGCTCTGCCAGACCCTGCAAGGATGCCGAGAAGCCCTCGAGGCAATGCGGGACCATGCTGCCGACGTCTACCGGGTCGAAACAGGCCGGGTATTCACAGCCACGCGCGGGTCGCAGGTCAGCAAGAATGGTGTGACCGCCTCGCAGGTCCAGGCACAGGATTACCTTGCCGCTCGGGCGAGAGATCGGCGGGCACAGTTCCAGCCCGATGGTCCGCTAGTGATCGTCTCTGGCGGCCAGCAGGACTGGCATGACTTCGAGATGATCTGGGAGATCCTCGATGACATCAAGGCCCGCATCCCAACGATGGTTCTGGGGACGACCGGAATGCGCAAGGGTGTCGATGCCATGGCAAATGCCTGGGCACAGCGGAACGGAGTGCAAACCATCCTCTTCATGCCCGATCGTCGCCACGGCAACCGTGCCCCGTTCTTGCGCAATGAGGACATCGTGAAGCTGGGGCCGGTCGAGGCGATTATCGGTGAAGGTTCCGGCATCCAGTCCAACTTGGCACAGCGCCTCCGCCAGGCGGGAGTGCCGCTTCACATCCGGCGCATCAGTGATCAGCGCAAGCCAGGCTCACGCAGCCTCGCATGAGCGCTTTATGGAAGGCTCCGGCTCTGACCGGGGCCTTCCATTCTTCTTTCGTGCGAGCACGGGCTCAGGGGGCATCGAACCCCCCTTGCCCGTCATGGAGGAAGCCCGCTGGTGCCTGATGCTAAGCGCTGATTGGAACATGCAAAGGGGCGGCCCGAGATCGGTGGGAATGGCCCCGCTCAGTATCCGGTCCTCACCCCTAAAGAGGAGGGGGAAAGCAAGATGGCGAGCAGCAGCAGGAGGCAAAGATGCTCGTCACTTTCAGGGTCAAGGACAAGACAACTCGGCTCCATTCTGAACCTGCGGAAATCTCCGCGCTCGAGCTCGCAAGTTTGATGCGGCGGCTGCACGCGGGCCATGCCGACATCGAAACCGAGAGCCACGAATTCTCGGCTGCACCGCTCAACTTCGAAGTCAACGCGAACTCTCTTTCCCTCGCAAGCTTTGCCGCCTGCTTTGACTGGCGAGCCGAGGTAATTGCGATTGTCGAGGAGGCGCAGTTTCTTGGGCGAACGCTGCGTGTCCACTGCCCCGGCGGACCCTCCCCGATCACCATCATGGTCTCCGAGTATATCGCCCTTGCGCGCGACATCCTGCTGCCATCAGAACTTGCCGCCAAGGTCGTGCGGGCACTGGGGCAGGGCGATGGTTCAGAGGGGGAAATCCCGCTGGATGCGCTACGTGCCCTGCTTAGCGATCAGCATACCGCTGAGGCCTTTCGAATTGCCCAGATCGAGACCGTCTTCGAAAGCCTGTCGGTCCTTGCATACACCGATTGCGGCGAACAGTTTCCAACAATGGAATGGGCGTCCTGAGCGCGTTCTCAGGTGAAGCACTGCTCATCCGCTGAATGGCAATCTTGCTCCCGTCTCTGAATACACAGCGCTAACCAGTTTCAGGTCGATCGACGAACAGCCTCCCGTTCGTTCGGCAAGGGGAAAGGGTGCCCGGCCTCAAGCCGTGGTGCCCTTTTCTCATGCCATGGGACTAGCGCTCTGCGCGAGGGTGGCAACGCTCCCAAGGCGCGGTGTAAATCCGACTTCAGCCTCATGCCAATGGCCCGTCCACCACCATCGCCATGAGCACTCCGGACATGCCCGGGTCAACCACAAACAGGCCGACCGGGATGTCCGCAAGCGGACTTCCGCACCACTCGACCAGTTTGCGGTCAAGCCTCCGCTTCGCTCCGGTGACCCGAGCACATCCGGAGCGCTGCTTCATGGCATGGCGGACGAGCCGCCAATGACAGGAGGCAACGATGTGCTACACCGCAGAAGCCTATGAAGCTGACACCGCCACGATCCGTCAGATCGATACCGACATCATCGCACTCGATGAGAAGATCATGCAGGCAGAACGGCGCTCCTATCACACCTTCTTCGATGTGCACGTGGTCCGGGTCGGAGACGGCTCATATCTGCTGATCGAGGAAGGGGACTATGGTGAGCTTCCGCTGCATCTGATCGACGACATCGTCTACACCGCAGCCGGGAAGATGGACGACGAATACTGAGCCTCACGGGTGCGGCAATCCGCACCCAAACGCCCCTGTTCTTACGCCCGTCTCACGCCAGCTTTGCCAGAGCATCAACCGCTGCTTTGGGCTTCACTTTCACGGCGAGCTCGAGGAGCTGGATTGCACGATCCTGCCCCACCTTTCGCACCAGCCTGGCCAGCTGCTTTTCCGCCTCTTCCTGTTCGAGTTCCGCGAGCTTCTTCTTCCGCTCTGCCAGCTCCTTTTCAGCGGCTTCCAAAGCAGCGCGCTCGCGTTCAACCTTTGACACCATAAGGCCTATTCCTCGCGTCTCGTTTGACTGGCAGATGATAGTCATCTGTGGGGTCAAATCGAGACGTTTTTTTGTCTGATGCTTCTGCGCCCTCGTGGACAATCGTGATGACACCCCGCAACTGAGGCTTCGAGACGGGCACTGCCGATCGTCGTCGATGCAGTGCAGTCTCCGCTATCGGGTGACGCTGGCCTTTGGCCTGGCTTCCTTCCGGAATGCCACCTCCGACATGCGACTCCCCCCAAACCTTTGATCTCAGCACATAGCCGCCAAGTCCCTCAGAAAGCACACCGAACACGGTTTGACCGTAAGGCGTTTCGGAACGACTCTCGTGTAATTGCAGGAGTTTAGGCGGAAATTAGCAACCCTGGGGAGCGGTGAAACATGTTTCGGGCACCGACGGGCAAAGTCTAAAGGTCGTGAAATCAGACATATAGCGCCGCAATATGTTTCGGATCGCAAAGCGCTTTTCATGGCGTTTCGGCTACGGTATAAGAACTGCTGCGGTATCCAAGCCATGCATAACCTTGTGAGGTTTGCATGGGTAAAGTCTTCAAAGGCATCGGCATCGGTCTGTCCGAGGAGGTGCTGCGTGAGCTGGATGCATTTGCCACCAGCAAGGGTGTTTCGCGGGCTGAAGCGATCCGGGCTTCGATTGCCGTTGGCCTCCCCCTCCTCAACCTTGGCATCGCGCTCAATGCCGAACGCGCTCTGACGATCCTCGAGCATACTCAGCTCGCGCTGTCGCTTCTGGTTGAACGGCAATACCCCGAGGACGTCAACGAGCTCATCGATATGGCTCTGCGCAACGTGCGTGAATACCATGCGTGAGGACATCCGTTTCAGCAAGAAAGCCGTCACGCTAACTCACGACTCCGCGCGCGGAAAAGTGAAGCGAAATGCCGGCAATTTCACTCGCGGTTCGCAGCTGTTTCACCATCAGATTCTGATGACCTGGGCAGGGGTGCGTATCCCTCTTTACACATGGGCCGGGACAACGCTCTGTCTGCTGTCCCTGCTCGTTGCGATCACCTTCAAGGACCATGAGGTGAACCTTGTTCTGATGCGGGTCCTTGCGGAGTTCTGGAACTGGGTCGGACTGAACCCCATGAAGTCCGTCAACCTGACCCTCCCGTCGGGCGATATGGTGCAGGGCCGGATGCATATGGTGCCCTTTCATCCCGCCGTGATGGCGGCATGGGGAAAGGCCATTCAGGTGACCGTCTCAGCCATGCTGGGATCGGTCTTCATTTGCGTGCCGCTGACGATCTGGTTCTTTGACTACTCGCGACGCCGCGGGTCAGAGATTCTCACCGAGCGCCATGAGCGCGGTGCGGTCAAGGTCGAGCGTGATGTGCTCATTGCGGCGATCAAGCAGTACAACTGGAACGAGCACCAGAAGGAATGCCTTGCCCGGGTTCCGGCAGAGGATCCCGATGCAGTTCTTAAGGAGAGCCTCAAGAGCCGCACTCGCCGCGGACTTCACCAACCCTACAGGCTGGCTGGTGTCCCGTTCCCTTGGCGCCTCGAGCAGAGCCACGCGATGTTCATCGGCACCACTGGCGCAGGCAAGACAACCGAGCTCAAGAAAATCGTCACACAGGCGCGGGCGCGGGGCCACCGCTGTGTCATCTTCGACCTCACCGGGACCTTCGTCGAGAGCTTCTACGACGAGACCACAGACTTCATTCTCAATCCGATGGATCAGCGTTGCCAGCCATGGTCGATCTTCAACGATTGCGAAAACTATGCCGAGTTCATGAGTGCGGCCAGCGCGCTGGTGCCAAGCGGACGCAATGCGGACGATGATTTCTGGCAGAAATCGGCTCGCACAATCTTTGTCGAGATGTGCATGAAGATGATCAAGCTCGGCATCCGCTCGAACGGCGGGCTTGCCTACTTCCTGATGCACGCCGACCTCAAGACAATCAGCCGCTATCTCGAAGGAACGATCGCGGCGCCGTTGATGTCGCCATCAGCCGCAAAGATGGCTGAAGCCATCCGGGCAACCTTCAATGCGAACGCCAACGTGTTCCGCTTCCTGCCCGAGCCACCGAAGGGCAGACCCGGCTTCTCCATCAACAAGTGGATGACCGAGGATGTGAAGGAAGGATCGATCCTTTTCATCACCTCGACCCACCCAGACCTTGTGCTCAATCGGCCGCTGCTGACCTTGTGGATGGACATTGCCGTCAACGCCCTGTTTCGTATGGGTCGGACCCGCAATCTGCGCACGTGGTTTCTCATTGACGAAGTCCATGCGCTCCATCGTCTGCCCGCCATCGAGAATGGGCTTCAGACCGCCAGAGGGGTCGGCGGCGCCTTTATTCTGGGAATGCATTCCTTCGGTGCCTTGCAGGACACTTACGGGGAGAATGGCGCGACGCATCTCACGTCTCTCGCTGGCACCAAGCTGATCCTTAAACTGGCCGATCCGGCCACTGCCCAGCGCTGCTCGGAATTTATTGGCCGGCGCGAGGTCAGGCAGATGGATGAGGCCTATTCCTACGGGTACAACAGCAACCGGGACGCTTCGACGATCACCCCGCGCACCCAGGTGGCCGAACTCGTCTTCCCGGACGACATTTCCAACCTTCCGTCGATGCACGGCTTTGTGAAGTTCCCGGACGGATTTCCGGCAGCCCGGATCGAGCTCAGTTGGAAAGACTACAAGGCGCGCGCGCCCGGCTTCGTGCGTGTCACGGATATGCGCGCGGCAGACTATGTTCCAACGCCCGAGGAAGCCGCAGAGATGCTGATGAGGGCAGGTGAGGAGAGCGGTCCGGACAGGCAGCCGCAGCGGTCTGAAAAGCCCGTCGATGCGGAGCGCACCGATGCCGAGCAGGAAGCGGAAAGGCTGCGCGAGGAGATCGAGCGATCGGTCGAACGAACCGTCGAAGAGGCTGAACGAGTTTTGCGCGAACAGCGCAAGGAGGAAGAGAGCGCTGGGCCACCGACGCGCGATCACGACCCCCACAGCGCCTTCAAGTTCAGCAAGTCTGGCGAGAAGGACAGACGCGAGAAGCAGCAATTCGCTTTGAAGGATGTCGAGGAGCGTTCCGCTCGGGCGCAGAATCGCACCGATCAGCAGCGCGACAAGGATGCGCGGGACGCGGGCCAGGAGAGCGAGGTCCAGCGTGAAAACATTCATGGCTTCGGCGCCGAGGACAAGCGCCGCGCAGAGCCTTCGATTGATGACGATCAGGAGCCGGAACGATGACGGTTCACGCCACTTTCCGGAAGCCGGCACCGGCATTCTGCGTTGCCTTCGGCCTGCGACTTCGCACGCTGCGAACGGCGCTTTCCAAGACGCAGGGCGAGTTCGCCTCGGACCTTGGAATCGCGGTGAAGACGGTCAAGAATTATGAAGGCGGTCACAGGGATCCGCCAGCCACTCTCGTCGCGCTTGTCTGCATCAAATTCACTGTCGATCCAGCCTGGCTTCTGCTGGGCGATGCCGCTCGTCCGATGTTCCAGTCAACGCCTCGGGAAGGGGCCTGACATG
Organism: Novosphingobium sp.; assembly: GCF_041915465.1. Taxonomy (GTDB): domain Bacteria; phylum Pseudomonadota; class Alphaproteobacteria; order Sphingomonadales; family Sphingomonadaceae; genus Novosphingobium. Next base: position 20,690 of record NZ_JAYSBK010000042.1, read on the forward strand.
CTCTCGGTCGCATCAGTGGGATCGGCAGGAGGCGCAGCCAACTATTTCGCCAAGGATGACTACTATGTTGGCGATGGCCCGGCTGAGCTCAGCGAGTGGGGCGGGAAGGGTGCCGAGGCTCTCGGGCTCAAGGGGCAGGTCTCGAAGGACGACTTCGAGAAGCTGCTCGACGGCAAGCTTCCCGACGGGAGCATCGTCAATACCAATGCCAACCGCCGCGCCGGGATCGACCTGACTTTCTCGATGCCGAAGTCGGCTAGTCTGATGATCCAGTTGGGGGGCGACAAGCGCGTTCTGGAGGCGCAAGCCAGTGCGGTCAAATCTGTCATGGCCTATCTGGAAAAGCACTTCGCAGAAGCGCGGGACTATTCCCGGAATGGCAATGGCGAACCGGTCAGGACCGGCAACCTCGTCTACGCGCTCTTCCAGCACGATACGAGCCGCAAACTCGACCCGCAGAACCACACCCATGCCGTGATAGCCGCGATGACGCAGGACAAGGCGGGCAAGTGGAAGGCGCTCTGGAACGGCGAAATCTGGAAGAACAATTCGGTCCTAGGCTCAATCTATAACGCGGCCCTGCGCAGCAACCTCGAGAAGCTGGGATACCAGACAGAGATTACCGGCAAGCACGGCCAGTTCGAGATCAAGGGTGTGCCGCGCGATGTCATCGATGCCTTCAGCCAGAGGCGTCAGGACATTCTGGCAACTGCGGAGAGGTTGGGTCGCAGTCCGACCGAAACCGAAGCGATGCGCGAGATCACCAAGCGGACCCGCGATCCCAAGCTCAATCCCGACGACAAGCAGGCGCTCAAGGCAGAATGGGCGCGGCGCGCGGAAGGTCTTGGTTTCGACGCCAAGGCCCTTGCCGAACAGGCTATGTCGCGCTCGCAGCTGTCGGCCGAAGCCAAGCTTGGCACCGCCGAGCGCGTGCGCGAGGCGATCAACGACATTCGCGCGAATGCCCGAATCTATACGCGTCCGGCTGACGAACTCACGACTAATGGCCTGGCGCGGACCCTGCTGACCCCAACACAGCTGCGCACTGAGATGGCAACCGCTTCGGCCATCCGCATGATTGGCGAGCGGGAAACCTCGTGGACGCGAGCCGAGCTCGTGAAAAGCGCGCTCGACCTTGGTCTCAAGGGCGTGACCGCCGAAGGTGTCGAAGCCCGAATGCAGCAGCTCGTTGAGAGTGGCCAGGTGCTCGCAGGCAAAAGCACCCGGATCGATGGCGTACCTGATCGGTATACCACGCCCGAACACCGGATGATCGAGCGCTCGACACTCGACAACGTGGCGCGAGGGAAGGGGGCCAGTCTAGGCATGATTGCGATGGGCGAGGCCCCGGCACGCCTGCGAGAGGCTGCCGGCGACAAGCCACTCAAAGCCGAGCAGATCGCCGCGGGCACCTTGGCGCTCGGGAGTGACGACCGCACGGTGGTGATCCAGGGGGTCGCGGGCGCCGGCAAGACGACTCTCATTTCCGCCATCGCCAGCGTCTCCCATCAGGAGGGCAGGGAGGTGATCGGCCTTGCCTTTGCCAACAAGATGGTAAGCGACCTCCGGAACGATACCCAGCTTCGCGGCCGCGGCGGCGAAGTGCTGCAAGCGGGGATCGCAGCGCAGACGGTCTCATCCTTCATCAATCAGCACTTGCGCGGCGCACTCCATGGGTCAGGGCCGCAGTTCGAGGCATCGCGCAACGCGGTCGCAGGCAAGGTTCTCATCCTTGATGAAGCCTCGCTCGTTGCCAACAAGCCGATGAATGACCTTCTCACCATCGCCAACCGGCTTGGCGCCGAGAAAGTCATCATGGTGGGCGACAAGGCGCAGCTGCTCTCGATCGAGGCGGGCAAAGCGTTTGCGCTCATCCAGGCCAACAATCCGGCCATGGCCCGGCTCGATACCAGCCTGCGCCAGCGGACCCCCCACATGCAGGAAGCCGCTGGCCTTGCGAGGGCTGGCCAGTTCAGGGAGAGCTTTGCCTCGCTTGGCGAGCGCGTGATCGAGGCGGGGCATGATCATCTTCGGGTCACGGCGCAAACCTGGCTGGCGCTGTCGCCGGAAGATCGGGCGCGCACCGCGATATACTCTGCAGGGCGCGATGCACGCGGCGCGCTCAACCGGATGGTGCAGGAGGGGCTGAAAGCCGAAGGCGCGCTGAAGGGCGAGGGCATGCAGCTGACGACACTGCTACCGGCCCACGCGACACGCGAAGAGCTGCGCTATGCGAGCACCTACGACAAGGGCCAGGTTCTCGAGGTCATGCGTGCCAACGCTCCGGGGGGGCTGGCGTGCGGGCGCTATGACGTTGAAGGCACCGATGGTCGGGGGAGGGTGGTGCTACGCGATGCACAGGGCAAGCTGAAGCGCTTCGACCCTTCCAGCATCGACCCGGCTGACAAGCGCGATGCCCTGCGACTTTCAGAGAAGCACCGGGAGACGATCTACGAAGGTGACAAGGTCCGCTGGAACGAAAAGGACACCGCTCGCGGCCTGATGAAGTCCGAAGAGGCCCGGATTCTGATGATCAAGGACGGGGTCGTGATGGTCGAGAACCGCCAAGGCGACACCATCGAGCTCAAGCAGAACGACCGGATGCTCGAGCGCATGGGTCTCGCCTATGCGCTGAACATGCATCAGGCGCAGGGCGATACCCGCGACATGGCGATCGGCGAGATGCACTCGGCCGCTCGCAACCTTTCCAACCAGCGCCTTGCACTTGTGATGATGACCCGCGTGCGTGACGACATCACGATCGTCACCAACGACAAGGACCGTCTGCTCAGTCAGATCGAGCGCAACCCCGGCGACAAGACCAGCGCGCTTGAGACCCTTGGCGAGAAGCAGGTCGATGAGGGCAAGGGGAAGCGCACGTCCGCTGAATTCAGCCCGAAGATCCCCGAACACCTGCGCGCCGGTGGCGACAGCCTCGCGCCGCTTCCCAATGTGGCAAGGGACAGCCTGCGGTCAGTACCTCAGATCGACCTGCCCGAACGCAGCATCGAACGCAGCCGATAGGAGAAGAGTCATGCTACGACGAGATCCAGCGATGTCCGGTGCGGAATCAGGTTCTGCAAGTGAGCCAATTTCTCTCGTTTCGCATCCGGTAACGGAAGGGTTCACCAAGGCAACAGGGGTTGGTGCTCCCGGCGTCGCTGAGCCGGTTGGGGTCCAGCCTGGCCCTTTCCCCGGACCGGAATGGGTTGCGCTCGGTTTGGCCATCCTGGCCTCAGTGGTTGCCGGATCGCTTTCGGCTGCGTGCGCAACAGTCTTCCGGAAAACAGCGCAGCTGCACCCTTCACGGGTCAGTGCTCGCCAATCAGCCACTACCCGATCGACCAAGCCCCAGAGGCAATCGGCATGATCCTGCGCATCCAATCTTCCAGACTGTCAATCACCACATCAAGGAGAGCATGAAATGGCATTCGATTACGAAGATGCCGGAACCTTCGGCAGCGAGCGCGAGGCGAAAGACTGGGCGCTGCGCAACAAGATTGATCTGCGCGATCTCCACATCCGCAATGCCGGCGGTCAGCGGGTCGAGGTGGGTATTCGCAAGAGCGCCTACGACCAGCGCGAAGACTATGACAACCGGTACGGGCAGAGGCGGGACGGCTTCTGGCGGTGAAAGTTTGGCGTGATGTGACCGACTGACGCCTGATGAGCCATTGGATCAATCGCGGAAGAGATATGATCACCCAATAGATCAAGAAGCCAATCTTTTGGCTCATTGCGTGATCCATCTGCAGGCTGACTCGGGGGCGGTAACCCTGCTTTCCGCAAAAATGAGGCATAGATGATTGTTGTTATGGCGTCGGAATGGCTCATTATTGAGGCAGGAGGACGTTATGAGCACCATCAACCCGGATAAATTGATCTTCCTGCGTAAGGAAGCTGGACTGACCGCCGAAGCATTGGCCGATGCGGCCCACGTCGGCCGCGCTACCATCACCCGAATTGAAAACGGGAAAGCAGGCGCCACCCGAACCGAGACGGCCAAAAGACTGGCAAGCACTCTGAAGTGCCAGCCTGTAGACCTTTTCACACCTCCCGAGCGTGATCAGGCGCGCAGCCTGCTCAATGATCGTGCGCCCCTCGACCTCAGCATCTCGAGCGCAGCGCAGAATGCCCTGGAGCTTGTCGCCATGCGCTACAATGAGACCCGCGAAACGATCCTCGAACTGGCGCCGCTGCTGTTCGACCTTGTCGCGCGCGAGAGCCTCCTCGAACGCAGCAATCGGCTCGCGGAACTCAGCGCCCGGCGTGACGCCGTTGGTGAAATGAGCCACCATTTCTCGCACTTGGGCGGCAGGTTTTTGCACGACTGCGAGGCGGAAGAAGTAGAGACCCAGGAGGAGATCTCGATCCGCAAGCGGGATCTTCGCGCCTCCTATGTCCTCGAGAGTACCATGATCGAGGATGCCTTCGTGCCGCAGGATTTTGACGAGGAATGCGACAACCCCTTCGTGGACCATCTGAAGCGGCGCATGGAGAAGGTGCGGCAGGATGGCGACGACGCACCTTCGCTCGACGTGTGGCCAGTATGGCGCAGCCCGAGTTACGACGTTGGAAATGGGGAGGCATTGGTCCTCGCGCAGGGCGATATAGAACTGGCGAGGTCGATCTTGACAGGTGCTGTCCAACTAGCTCGGCTACCGAAAAACCTGCGCGGTGCAGATGCCGCGGAGGCAAGATTGGGCTGGATGCGTGAGCAAAAAGCTCTGCACGATGAGAAGATTGCAGAGCTCCTCGGTGATCTCCTTATCGATGCAACCGAATAAGGAGGGGCGCCATGAACAGGAATCCATTTGGCGCGGGCTCTCTCACCGGTCGCGGCGCGGCTCAGTCGACCCGGCACGGCCAGCTACGACAGACTGAGCGCTGTGTCCCGCAGTTCATCATCGATGCGCTGATCGACTTTGGCGAGGAGCGGTTTCTCGGAGGCGAATGCAGATCATACAGCTTCACCAAAGCAACCTGGAAAAAATACGCCTGCTATATGGGACCAGCAATCGCAGGCCTTGAGCGCTACCGGAGCGTCTACCTCGTCGTGGCAGGGGACAATTCGATGATCACAGTGGCCTGGCGGCATTGATTCCTTTGAAATGACCGACACGTGCGATTTAAGTGTGCTCGTGAGGTCTCGGTGCAGCTCAGCACTACACATAGAAGTCGAAGAGCATGATGAGACGCCCTTGAACGTTATGCCTAAGGCCAAGTTTGGCTTAAAATGAAAAGGGCCGTAATTCCAAAAATAGAGACTTCGATTTGATAATTTACATTATGTTAATAGCGATACCGCAACTGTCCATGTAAACTGTGTCCAGTGTGATGGGGAAAGGCTTGCAGTCACGGCGGTCTTTCAACAGTATCAGCGACCGTGTCCACTTCGTTCGCCACGACGCCC
>NZ_JAYSBK010000043.1:0-26088 GCF_041915465.1 Novosphingobium sp.
CGCGGCAATATCGAGCACAAGTATTTCCCCTCGGGCCACATGGTCTACCTCAACGAGGCATCGCTGAAGGGGCTGCACGATACGGTGGCGGACTTCATCGTCCGGACCTCGCGCTAAGCGCCGGTCAGCGCAGGTTGGCGCGGGTGTAGCATTCCACTACCAGCGCTAGCGGCCTGCCATCGGGCAGGCGCAGCAGGGCGCGGTGGGTGAGCACCGTTCCGGTGGGGCAACCCGCTCCGCGCCCCCGTTGGCTTGTCAGGCGCTCGCGGCTGAAATGCAGCGGCGCGGCGACCTTGCCGAAGGGCGTGTCGGTAGTAGCAAGCGCGGCGTTCATCTCTGGTGTCAGCAGCGCGGGCACGTACCAGTTGTGCGCTTCAGACAGCACCGCATCGCCGCACGACAGCTGCACGTGGCGATAGCCGAGCGGCTCGGACGCGGGAATGCCCAGCAGCGCCCGCGCGTCCGCCGGCTGGGCCTGCATGACGCCGACGACCGGAGTTGCGGCAATGCGCGGCGGATCGGCAATTTGCCGCATCCCGCACCATTGCCCGAGCGCCGCGGTGGCGCTGGGATCGGCGGCAAGCGTCGCTTCGAACTCCGGTAGCTTCGAACTTGCGCAGCCGCCCAGCGCCAGCGCACCCGCCAGCAGGATCGCGCCGCTATATCCCGCCCGCAATGGCCTCGCGCCCCAGCGCCCTCAGGCCGGTGGTCAGGTCTTCGGCCACGCTGTCGAGCACGGCGGGATCGGTCGAGCGGATCACGAAGTTCGCGCCGACCTTGCCTTCGCGGAAGAACGGGTAGGACCCGATTGCGCAATTGGCATAGGCGCGTTCGGTTTCGCGCAGCAGGTCGGCGATCTCGCTTTCGGCAACCCAGCTGCCGACCGTCTGCGACAGCAGCGGCAGCCCGCCTTCGAGCGTGCCGGTCAGCGCATCGAGCATCCCCGCCGTGATCGAGGGCACGCCCGCCATCAGGAAGACATTGCCGATCTGGATGCCCGGCGCGCCCGACATGCGGTTGGGGATCAGCTCTGCCCCTTCGGGCACGCGGGCCATGCGCAGCCGCGCCTCGTTCAGGCCGCCGCGCGTTTCGTAGTACCGCTCAAGGATCGCGCGCGCTTCGGGGTGGATCACCACGCCCACGCCCAGCGCCTCGGCCACGGCATCGACGGTGATGTCGTCATGCGTCGGGCCGATCCCGCCGGTGGTGAACAGGTAATCGTTGCGCGCGCGCAGGGTGTTCACCGCCTCGACAATCGCCTCGGTCACGTCGGGAACGACGCGCACTTCGGCGAGGCGAATGCCCTGCACGCCCAGCCAGGTGGCGACCTGGGCGATGTTCTTGTCCTGCGTGCGGCCCGAGAGGATCTCGTCGCCGACGACGATCAGGGCGGCTTTCCAGATGCGCGGTGAATCAGTCATGGGCGAAGCGATAGCCGCTGGCGGGGCCGGGTGGAAGGCGCTGTTACGCTTCCACCTTTTCCCGCACGCTGGTGAACTGCATCACGCCGTCGTCGATCGGGGCCTGGCGCATGTCCTGCTTGTCGCGGCGGTAGTCCTGGTTGAGCCGCCACGGCAGGCTGGCCGCGTTCCTCGGCATCAGGTGCTTGCCGCGCTGGATATAGCCCGAGGAAAAGTCGAAGATATCGTCGACTTCGGGTTCCTCGCCCGGCTTCATCACCGGCGTTGCCACCTGCTTGCCCCCGGCATCCATCTGGTTGAACATCCGCGTCAGGTATTCGGCGATGATGTCCACGCGCAGCGTCCAGCTGGCGTTGAGATAGCCGAACACGCCCGCCATGTTGGGTACGTTGGAGAACATGCAGTTGCGGTAGAAATAGGTCTGGCCGAAATCGACCGGCTTGCCATCCACGCTGACCGCGATCTTGCCGGCGAAGACCATTTTCAGGCCGGTGGCGGTGACGATCACGTCGGCGTCGATGTGGCCCCCGGACTTGAGCTTGATCCCGGTTTCATCGAAGCTGTCGATCTGGTCGGTCACGACCGAGGCCTTGCCCTCCCTGATCGCGGTGAAGAAGTCCGCATCGGGCACCAGGCACAGGCGCTGCTCCCACGGGTTGTAGGGCGGGGTGAAATCGGCTTCGGAATAGTTCGGGCCAAGGTGTTCGCGCAGCTGCCCTTCGAGGAACTGCTTGACCTTTTCCGGCTGGGTGCGGGCGCGCTTGAACACCAGGTCCTGCATGAAGATGTTCTTCGCGCGGGTCAGGCCATAGGCCAGCTTTTCGGGCAGAAACTTGCGTAGAGTGTTGGCAAACGCGTCCTTGGCCGGGCGGCTGACCATCCAGGTCGGCGTGCGCTGCAGCATGGTGACATGAGCCGCGCCGCCCTTGGCCATCGCGGGAACGATGGTAACCGCCGTCGCGCCCGAGCCGATCACCACCACCTTCTTGCCGGTATAGTCGAAATCCTGCGGCCAGAACTGCGGGTGGATGATCTTGCCCTTGAACTTGTCACGGCCCGCAAAGCCCGCGTCATAGGGATCGTCGTAGTCGTAATAGCCCGAACCCAGGAACAGGAAGCGGCCAAGGATCCGCTGGCGGGTGCCGTCGGCCTGTTCGGTTTCGACCACCCAGCGTGCAGTGGCGCTGTCCCAGTCGGCGCTCACCACCTTGCGGCCCAGGCGCATCTTGCCCCGCAGGTCGTACTCGTCGGTGATTTCGTCGAGGTATTCGAGGATCGCCGGGCCGTCCGCGATCGACTTTTCGTGCTTCCACGGCGCGAAGGAAAAGCCCAGCGTGTGCATGTCGCTGTCGGACCGGATGCCGGGATAGCGAAACAGGTCCCAGGTGCCGCCAAGCTGCTCACGCCGGTCAAGGATCGCAAAGCTCTTGTTCGGGCAATCCTGCGTCAGGTGAACGGCCATGCCGATACCCGAAATGCCCGCGCCCACGATGACGACGTCGACGGTTTCTTCCACTGGCGCCAGAGCGTTCATGCCCTTGTTCTCCCCAAATCTGACATTCTTGTAAGTTGCGCACGGAAACCTAAGCGATTCCGTGCGGGATTGCCAGCATCATGCGGGTTTGGCACTGGGTTGCAATGCCGATCATTGCCTCGCGTCGCTATTCGGGCGGTCAGCCCCTCGATCGCAATCTGCCGGTTGACGGTCAGGCGCGAACCCTGATGCCCGAACGCGCGTTCGACTGGGTGGGCCTTGCCGATCCGACCGAGGCGGAAATGCGCATGGTCGCAGCCCAGTTCTGCCTCCACCCGCTGGCCGTGGAAGACGCGCTCAACCCCCAGCAGATGCCCAAGATCGATGTCTATGGACAGCAGGTGTTCATCGTTGCGCGCACCGCCGCGATGAACGGGGGCGAGATCATCGAATATGGCCAGACCGCGATTTTCCTCGGCCACGATTTCATCGTCACCGTGCGGATGGGCTCCACCCGCGCCCACAGCGCCCTGCGCGAACGGCTCGAAGCCGATACCGAGCACATGGCCGAAGGGCCGGATTATGTCGCCCACGCGATCCTCGATTTCGTGGTCGATGGCTATCAGCCGATCCTCGAGCGGCTCGAAGTGGCGGTGCAGGGGATTGAGGAAAGCGCGATCGACGAATTCCCGCAGCCGTCCACCATCCGCCGGATCTTTCGCCTGCGCCGCCAGTTCCGCCGCTTTCAGCGGATCATCGGGCCGATGCACGAAGTGTGCGAGCGGCTCTCGATCACCGACCTGCCGGGGATCGACCCCAGCGCACGGGTGTGGTTCCGCGACGTGCTGGACCATGTGCGCCGCACCCTGGCGCGGGTTACCGGGCTGATGGAAACCCTTGCGAGCATCGTCGAAACCGCCGCCCTGCTCGAACAGCACCGCCAGGGCGACATGACCCGCCAGCTCGCCGCCTGGGCCGCGATCCTCGCCGTGCCGACCGCGATTGCGGGGATCTATGGCATGAACTTCGACTATATGCCCGAACTGCACCAAAAGTGGGGCTATCCGGCGGTGTGGTGCGTGATCATCGCGATCTGCGGCGGATTGTACCGGCGCTTCCGGCGGATCGGGTGGTTGTGATGGGGGTTAAGCATGCGGTGCCGGGAGTTCCGGCGATTATGGTGAGAGCGGACCAAAGCGGGAGAATTATGGGTGAATGTGGACGTGTCACCGTAAATCCGTAATTCCGTAATTCCGGCTGAAGAGCACTGGTTTTAACCGCGAATGCCCGCCCGCGAGCGCGGCGCCAAGTATGCGGGGGCCGGGCGTGGTCATGGGAAGAGATCTCTGCTGAACGGTCAGGTGTAGAGCATTATGGTTGCGCGCAGCCGGCGAGGCAATCGCCGGCCAAGTGGAATTCGCGCATGGAGGCACGATCTGCAGCCCGTTCCCTGCTTATTGACTGGAGCCAGGATCGGGTTTCAGGCGCAGCGAACATTTTATATTCCTTGATGCAATAATTCTATATCACTGCACCTCTGTGGAACCTGCGTACTTGGCCTTCCAACCATCGCGTATCGACTCAGCTTCAGCTTTTGTATTATATTTTCGGCAAGTTGGCGATTCATAGATCATATGATTATTTTCAACAGGGGTGTTTTGCCACATGTTCATTAATTTCACGCCATATAAAGATTCGTTTTCTTCAGTGAATGGCACGATTGGCGCGTAATAATATGTCATGGCGTAGCGGCTTGGGGCCTTCATGTCGCACAGCATCCATTCCGCCGCCATGTTTTTGCCATCGGTTACAGTTACGCTTGTCGCCAGCGCCGGGGCCGCGATCGCCATCGAAATCATCACACACACGAGCGTTTTCATAGGTTTGGGCCTCAATGAGTTCTAAACCGACATTTCCCAGATAGGCCGGTGATTCGGGCCGATAGAGGCGTACATTGTACGGTCATGTAGGATTTCGCAAAGCAATTTGAATTACGGTGAATTACGGTGAATTACGGTGACACGTCCACATTTACCCATATATTGACGCGCATCTGATCGCTCGATAGCGTGATCGGATGTCTCGCCTTCCCCGCTTTGTGCTGCCGGGCCATCCGCATCATATTACGCAGCGGGGGAACCGGCGCGAGCGGACGTTCTTTGAGGAGGGTGACTATGCGCTCTACCTCGATCTTCTGGCGGCATCGGCGGACAGGGCGGGGGTTGAGATCTGGTCTTACTGCCTGATGCCCAACCACGTTCACATCGTGGCCGTGCCGCAGGATCAGGACGGGCTGTGGCGGACCTTCTCCAACGTGCACCGCACCTATACCGGCTATATCAACGCGCGGATGCGGGTGACGGGGCACTTGTGGCAGGGGCGGTTCAGCTCGGTTGCGATGGATGAGGCGCACCTGGTCTGCGCGCTGCGCTATGTTGCGCTCAATCCGGTGCGCGCGCGGCTGGTTCAGCGGCCTGAAGAATGGCGCTGGTCAAGCACCGGGGCGCACCTCGCCGGGCGGGACGATCACGTCGTACGGGTCGCCCCGGCCTTGGAGCGGGTGGGCGATTTCGGGGTGTTTCTCGGCGCGGATTTCGACGAGCAGGTCAGCTTTGCCGCACTCCGCAAGGCAGAAAGCATCGGCCGGCCAGTGGGCTCGCCGCAATGGCTTGAGGACATGGAGACGCAGACCGGCAAGCAGCTTGCCCCGCGCAGGCCAGGCCGACCTAGGCGGGGGGATTATGGGTAAATGTGGACGTCGGACGGGGACACGCAATAGCATGTCCCCGTGCTTTGCCTCGAAGGCTTCCCTTGGTCTGCTTGCGAGCTGAGTTAACAGTCGCAACAATCCCCAAGCCCGGCAGATGACTGGGGCATGGGAATTCCGGGGAATTCCAAGGACGGCACACGCAATCGAAAGCAGAGACGCCGATACCCCCCGCTTTCCTACACCGCCCCAAGCTGTCAAAATCCGCGCTGGGCCGTGATGCCCAAGCTCTTTGATCGTGTTGGAAAGATCGTACGTGCCCCGGCGGGAATTCTTGCGGGTTAACAGGCTGATCAAATGGGAAAGTTCATAACTTCGCCATGCGTGAACAGGGCGAAGTTGGTGAACTTGGTGAAGTTCGGGAAGTTCCGGTGCCTTCGCCCGCTCCGCGAAGCCTCACTGGCTGATCATGAACTGTTCCCAGCGGCCGTGCTCGCCCGGTTCCGCATAGGTGCTCAGCGTCATCTTGCCCTTGGCGAAGGTCAGCAGGAACACCCGGTTGACGAACCCGCCGCGCAGCCGGGGCGTGCGGACCAGATCCACCTTCTTGAGCGGCCCGAGCGGGGCAAGGCTGGTGCGATAATCCTTCAGCACCTGCGGCGTGAAGTAATAGCGTCCGTTCTCGGTGAACAGCGCGGGATCGGCCACGCCCTTGAGCAGGCCGCTGACGGTCTTGTAGGCGTCTTCGGTGCGCGGGGCTTCGTTGTCGTTCGCCGCCGGGCCCTTGGGCAGGACGATGCTGGCGATTTCTCCGGTCAGGGTTGAGGTCGCGCCCGAAAAGTCGGCATTGGTCAGCACCACGATCGCGACCTTGTCATCCGGCCAGATCGTGTTCTGCGAGAGGAAGCCGACCGATTCCCCGCCATGGTCGATCACCTTGCGTCCGCCCAGCGTGCGGCTGTAGACGCCGAGGCCATAGCCGTTGGTGGTGCCGTCGCTAAGGCGCACCGGGCGTTCCATTTCATCCCAGTCCGACGCGGGCAGCAGGGTGCGGTTGATCCGCGCGATGTCCCATTCGGCCAGTTCGGCAGCGCTCATCGAAATTTCGCCCGCGGCCCACAGCCAGCCCGGCGCAGGCGGCGTGGCGACGCGCGCGGGGCCGAGCGCATAGCGGTGATAGCCCTGCGGAAAGCCGGGGCCGTTGGTGTCGTCAAGCTTGTAGGGATGGATCCCCAGCGGCTTGAAGATCCGCTCCTCTAACTGCTGCCACAGCGGTGCGCCGCCGGCCTTTTCGGCGATCATCCCGGCCACGACATAACCGGTGTTCGAATATTGCCAGCGCGTACCCGGCGCATAGTCGAGCGGCTTGGTTCCCCAGCGCGAGACAATGCCGACCGGATCGACCGGGGTTTCCATCGCCTTGAAGGCATAGTCCTGCGGCCAGAAATCCTGCAGCCCCGAGGTGTGCGAGAGCAGCTGGCGCACGGTCATCTTGTCGGAATCGGTCACGCCCGGCACCCATTTCGCCACCGGATCGTCCAGGCTCAGCTTGCCCTCGTCCTCCAGCATCAGGAGCAGCGCGGCAAGGAACTGCTTGGAATTCGACGCGATCTGATAGGGCAGGGTGGGATCGGCCGTGGCAATCGTTTCGGAGGGCTTGCCCCAGGCCCGGTCGAGCACGACCTCGCCATCGCGCACCACCGCGATTTCAACCGAGGGGACCCCGGTTTCCTTCATTACCCGCGTGACCACGGCATCGATTGCCGCAGCCTCGTCCGGCTGGAGCGGCTGGGCGTGGAGCGGGGCCGCGACGAGCGACAGGGCCGAGAGCGCAAGGATCAGACGTTTCATGGCGCGCGATGCTATACCCTTGGTGCCTTCGATCAAGTGGGCGAAAGGCATTCGCGCTTGTGGACTAAACTTTGCGTTGCGGGGCGCGGGCATGGCGAATCTGCGGCGCGAGTGTCATATCGCCATCACATTCCAGAGGGGGAATTCCAGATGTTCGGATGGTTTCAGCGCCTGCTGCCCAAATCGGGCGATTTCTTCGCCTTGTTCGAACGCCACGCCGCAAAGATGGGCGAAGCGGCCGATGCGCTGGTCGCGCTCACCGCGGGAGAGGGCGATCGCGCCGCGCACCTGCGCACCATTCACGACCGCGAGCACGCCTGCGACGAAGTGATCCGCGAAACCCTGCACGAGGTGCGCCAGACCTTCCTCGCCCCGTTCGACCGCGGCGCGATCACGTCGCTGATCGGGGCGATGGACGACACCGTCGATGAAATGAACTCGACCGCCACCGCGATCGACCTGTTCGAAGTCGCCAGTTTCGATCCGCAGATGCGCGATATCGCGCTGCTTACCCGCGACGCCAGCCGCCTGATCGCCGAAGCTTTGCCGCTGCTGCGCGACGTGGAACGCAACGGCCACCGCCTGCACGAGCTGACCGGCCGGATCGTCCAGCTCGAAGGCCAGGTCGACGGGCTGCACGATGCGGGCATGAAGGCCGCCTTCCTCGCGCAGAAGGCCAAGCCCGATCCGCTGGCCTTCATGGTCAGCCGCGAAATCTACAAGCACCTCGAACGCATCGCCGATGCCTTCGAGGATGTCGCCAACGAAATCGACAGCCTGGTGATCGATCACGCCTGAACGGCGCGCTGGATAAAGGAACACGGCAATGCACGAGCTTGCCTATCCGCTGCTGGTTGGCCTGATCCTGGTCGCCCTGGCGTTCGACTTTCTCAACGGCCTGCACGATGCGGCCAATTCCATCGCAACCGTGGTTTCAACCCGGCTGCTGTCGCCGATCTGGGCCGTGGTCTTTGCCGCCTTCGGCAACTTCGCGGCCTACTGGATCATGGGGCTGCACGTGGCCGACACGATCGGCAAGGGCATCATCAACAAGGACATGGTGACCCCTGGCGTGGTCTTCGGCGCTCTGGTCGGGGCGATGTTCTGGAACGTGGTGACTTGGGTGAAGGGTATCCCCTCGTCCTCCAGCCACGCGTTGCTGGGCGGCCTGCTCGGCGCGGGGATTGCGCACGCCGGGCTGGACGCGGTGGAAAGCAAGAAGACGATCGAGACGGTCATCGCGATCTTCCTTTCCCCGATGATCGGCTTTGTCCTCGCGATGCTGATGGTCCTCCTGACCAGCTGGCTGTTCCGGGGCTTCCAGCCGCGCCGCGCGGAAAACGTGTTCAAGACGCTGCACCTGTTTTCGTCGGCCGCCTATTCGATCAGCCACGGCGGCAACGACGCGCAAAAGACGATGGGCCTCATCACCGTCCTGCTCTATTCCACCGGCAACCTGACCGGCGAGTTCAAGCCGCCGGAATGGGTGGTGATCGCCTGTTACACGGCGATTTCGCTGGGCACGCTGTCGGGCGGGTGGCGGATCATCAAGACGATGGGCACCGGCATTACCAAGCTCAACCACCACACCGGCTTCTGCGCCAGCACGGCGGGTTCGATCGTGGTGTTCGGGGCGAGCGCGATGGGGATCCCGGTATCCACCACCCATGCCATCACCGGCTCGGTGATCGGCACCGGCGCTGCGCGCAAGGCGAGCGCCGTGCGCTGGGGCGTGGCGGGCCGGGTGGTGACCGCGTGGTTCATCACCATCCCCGCAAGCGCGGCGGTGGGCGCGGTGTTCTATGTCATCACGCGGATGTTCTGAGGCTCAGGCGTTCTAGGCGCTCACCGGCAAGGTCGGCCATGTCCCGCTGATCTCGCCGACATCGTACAGCACGATGTCGCCGAATTGCAGGAACAGGGCTTCGCTCTGGTCGGGGCGCAGGAAGACGTGGTCGTCGACCTTCAGGTCTACCCGCCGCGATCCGGTCAGCAGTTCCTGGTTGGAGGAGCGGCCGAACAGCTTGGAATATTCCAGCCCCGGCGGCGATACGGGTTTGGCCAGCCAGTGCCCGCCGTGGATGAAGAACCCGCGCTGGGTGTTGCGGTCCCACCAGTGCATCGCGCCGGATAGCGCCTCGACGCCGGGCAATTGCTGGTCCTGGCTGGCCTTGATGACCGGCGTGGCGATGAAGGCGGCGGGCTGAAGCGCGCTCAGATCATCATAGTCGAAGTCCCCCGGCTTGACGAAGGCTGAGCCGACCGAGACCTCGTTTGCCACGGTGCCCTTGCAATGGCGCGAAAAGGTGGGGCTGCCCGCGGTGTTGAGCGTCAGCGCGGCGGGATCGGCCCCGGCCTCGCGCAGCGCGCCGATCATCGCGCGGTAGACATCTTGCGCGGCGGCAAAGGCCTTGTCGGGGCTGGGCATCTTGGGCACGTGGGGGTCATAGCCCATCAGCCCGGCCACGCTCGCGCCGTGGCTGGTGGCGGATGCGGCGGCAGCCTTGAGCGTGGCAGGATCGGCGAACCCGCCCCGGTGCAGACCAACGTCGATTTCCAGGCTGGCGCGCCAGGCCATGCCGCGCGCGCGGGCCACTTCGCCATAGGCGGCAAGCCGCTTGGGCGTGTCGATCAGCCATTGGATCCGCGCGGCAGCCTGCGCGCCCGCCTTGTCGATCACCCGCGCGAATTCGGCTGCGGGGAGCGGCTTGCCCATCAGGTAGTCGGCCTCAGGGTGGAGCGGCAGCAGCTGCAGCAGCATTTCAGCGCTGAACACCATCAGCCGCTGGGTGCCCATACCCTCCATCACCGCGCCAAGCAGGCTCGGCGAGGGGAGGGATTTGGCGACGACACGCAAGGGCAGTTTGCCCGCTTCGACGCGCGATCGGATCGCGTTGATGTTTGCGGCAAGGCGCTTGCGGTCCACCACCAGCACCGGGTGCATCAGTCCCGCGCGCTTCAGGGCCGCTGACAGCCCGCTGAAATAGGCATCGTGCATTCCGCCTCCTTCCGCCGGGCGCAGCGTAATCAACCCCGCGCTAGCCAGCGCCGCGCCGCCGATCAGGATACTGCGCCGCTTCATCCGAAAATCTTCCTGAGGAACGGGTTCATCATCCGCCCCTGGGGATCAACACTGCGACGCACCGCGTTCGCCTCGGCAAAGTGGGGATAGAGCGCGGCGAGTTCCTTCGCACCGAGCGAATGGAGCTTGCCCCAGTGCGGCCGTCCGCCCGCCTCGCGCAGCACCGGTTCGACCAGCCGCGCCATCCAGTCATGCGCTTCCTTGTAATAAGCATGGACCGCGATCGAGCCGCTTTCCCGTTCGAAAAATGGGGAAAGCCAGGCATCGTCGGGCGCAATGATCCGCGCCTCGATCGGGAAAAACACGTCCGTCGCATCGCGTTCGATCCGGGCGATGATTTCGGTGAGCGCACCGACCTGCTCGGCAATCGGCAGGTGATATTCCATTTCCTTGAAGCGGACCGGACGCTCGTTGGAGAGGAGCTTCCAGCCCTCGTCCACCGCGATTTCGGGCGGGATGTCGGCCAGCGCGGCGCTGGCCAGGCGCTTGCGGATGCCGGGGGCGAATTCGAACACGTCCCGCAGCGTTTTTAGGCTCATCAGCGTGTCGGCGTCCTGATCGGCTCCGCGTGGGCGGACAGGTTCGTCCGTCACATCGTGGGTAATGAGGGCCGACTTGCCGGTGAAGGGCAGGACCAGGAACTCGGCGTTGCGATGCCGCTCCGCAAGCGCCGGCCAGTCCTTGAGCAGGGCTTCGGTATCGACCAGCCGCACTTCCTTGCGCACGCGGGTGAGCGGCTGGTTGGTCAGCGTCACTTCGCTCAGCACCCCGAAGGCGCCAAGGCCGACGCGGGCGGCGTGGAACACTTCGGGGCGGGTGTCACGGCTGCATTCCACCACTTCGCCCGATGGGGTGACGAGCTTCATCGCGGTCACTTGCCCGTGCAGCGCGGTAAAGCCCTTGCCGGTGCCGTGGGTGGCCGTGGCCATCGCGCCGCCCAGCGTCTGCTTGTTGATGTCCGGCAGGTTGGGCATTTCCTGCCCGATCGCGGCGAGTGCCGGGCCGAGTGCGGACAGCCGCGTGCCGCAGCGTACGGTGGCCGAGAGGCTTGCCGCATCGTGGCTGACGAGGCCGGTCATCGCATCGAGCGACAGCAGCGTGCCATCGGTCGGCACCAGCGCGGTAAAACTGTGGCCCGCGCCGACCGGGCGGATCGGGACGGGGCCGGTGCGCAGCACCTCGGCCAGCTCCGCCTCGCTGGCGGGCGCGGCGCGGCGCGCGGGGTAGGAATGTTCCAGCCCCGACCAGTTCTGCCACACGACATGGCCCTTGGCATCGGTGGCGGGCAGGGCGGCAGGCTCACGGTCCAGCCAGATCCGCCGCCCGGCCAGGCCCCCTGCGCCCAGCGCCAGCACGCCCACGCCGCCGAGCAGCACCTTGCGCCGGCTCGTCATTGGCCGCGTCCTGCCATGAAGCGGATCAGCGCCTTGAGGTCATCGGGCGAACAGGTGAAGCACTGGCCGCCGGCCGGCATGGCCGCAAAGCCGACCTGCGCGTTGGTCAGCAGCACGTCTTCGCCCTTGGCCCAGCGCGGGTCCCACAAGGTGCGGTCGCCGGTCAGCGGCGCGCCCGAATCCGCCACGGTGTGACAGGCGCGGCACGAGCCATCGTAGAGCGCAGCCAGCCGCGCGTCGGCGGGCTTCAGCGCGGCGCTTTGCTCAGGGGTGAGCGGCTGCGGCGGGGACCCGCACGCGGCGAGCGCGATGGGCAAAAGAATGAACAGGCGGCGCATGACTCTCCCCTTCCGTTACGCCAAAATCTAGCTATAACTATATTTCTGTCAAGGAGGCAGCAAAGTGATCCGCAAACCCACGCAAAAGCGCGCGCTGGCAACCTATGAGCGGCTGCTCGACGCAGGCGGCGAACTGCTGGCGGAAGTGGGGGTGGAGCGGATCAGCACCAATCTGGTCGCGGCGCGCGCCGGGGTCAGTCCGCCGACGCTGTACCATTACTTCGCCGACAAATACGCGCTGCTGGCCGCGCTGGGCGAACGTCTGATGGCGGCGCAGAACGCGCTGGTCGAGCTCGACCCGGCGCAGGATGAAGCCGCGATTGCCGAGGTGCTGTTCGCGCATATCGCGCTGACCAAGGCGATGCCCGGTGGACCGTGGATCATGCGGATGCTGCGCGCGGTGCCGCAGTTGGCCGAGGTGCGGCTCGCCTCGCACCGGGCATTGACCGAGGACCTGGTGGCGCGGGCATTGGCCGCTGATCCCGCGCTGGATCGCCTCGCGCTCGAACGCCGTGCGCGCCTGGCGGTCGATCTGGGCTATGCCGCGATCGAGCTGGTGTTCGACGAGCCCGACATGGATGCGCGCGCGGTCATGCAGGATGCCGCGCGCGCGATCCGGGCGCTGCTCTCCTAATTGCGCGGCGGCGGTGGCGGCAGGACTGTAATCACGGCAACGCCTTGAGGCGCCTCTTCATTAGTGCTGATGCGCAGGCTGATGCCCTGCTGATCGAAGGCAGGCTTGAGGTTGTCGGTCGCAGCGCCATCGCGCAGCCGAACATCCACGGCGTTAAGCCCCCAGCGAGCGATGGCCCAGGCCGCGTCAGTTGCCCCGATGCCCTCTGACGCGGGGTTTGCCGGGTCGAGGTTCACGCGCAGTTCTGCGCTGACCGGCGGCAGGATCCGCACCGTCCAGCCATCGGCAACCTTGCCAGCGCGCTGCTCTGCGGCGCGGTAGTCAGCCAGTTCCCAGCCGGGCGCAGGGAAGGGTTCGACGTTGACGATCCGCTCCGCACGGTTGGTCCAGATTCCGCGCGTCGGCAGGGCGATGCTGGCGCGAATTGCGCCGAATGGGGGAACATCCGAGTTGATGCCGGTAACCGTGCGCTCCATCGCCGCGTCGACCATCGCGCGGGTCTGGCCAGGCAAGTCGGCGGCCAGCACCTGTTGCAGGTTGAGGCTGACGGGCGTGCCGAACCTTGAATCAAGCGCGCTTGCCACCTGTTCGCTCGCGCGCGCCACGTAATTGGGGGTGATGACCACGGCCGTCACCTCGGGCGAACCGAGCAGCGGCCAGCTGGCATCAAGCTGGGCGATGGTGCTGCCTTTGCCGGTTTGGGCCAGAATCGCGTCCGAGGCCGCGCCGCGCAGCGAAGCCTCGTGCACCACGCGCAGCAGAGTTGCCGCAAGCGGCGTTGCCAAGGCGGCAAATGCGGCCAGACCGGCAATGATATAACGCGGCTCCCACTCTACCCGGTGAAGCGGCCGCGCAGCCCCGCTGAGCCGCGCGATCAGCGCAAAGGAAAAGGCGATGGCGGAAAGGTTGGTCAGGAACAGCAACAGCGCGCCAAAGGCAAAACTCGCCTGCAGCACGCCGATCCCATAACCGACTGTGGCGAGCGGCGGCATCAGCGCTGTGGCGATGGCAACGCCGATCGCTGTCCCGCCCTTGCCGATCACCGTGGCATAGCCGCCTGCAAAGCCCGACAGCAGCGCCACGCCAAAGTCCAGCAAGGTCGGCTGCGTGCGGGCAAGGATTTCCGGGGTCGCATTGCGGATCGGGCTTAGCCAGGTCAGAAGGATCCCGGTCAGGATGCCGATGGCCGCGCCGATCAATACGACCCGCGCGGCATCGCGGATGCGGTGTCCGTCCAGCGATGCGAAGGCAAAGCCAAGCGCCGCGATGGGCTGCATCAGCGGGGAGATCAGCATCGCGCCGATCACCACGGCGGTCGACGATTGCAGCAGGCCGAGCGCGGCAATCCCCGCCGACAGCGCGCACATCAGCACATAGCCTTGGGTCAGCTTGCCATCGACCTGCACTTGTTCGCGCAGGTCCTGTGCACTGTCCGAGGTCAATTCGGGCAGCAGCAGCAATTGCGCCACCCTGATCCGCCAGCGCATCAGCCGAGTTCGCAGCTTGTCGAAGCGCCTGGCGGGAGCCTCTGGTTCAACCGATTGAGTCATAAGCAGTCACGGGGCTGGCGATCGTCATGACCGCCAGCCTAACCGAGACTGCAAAGGCTGGCTACCGCCGCCCGCGCTTCAGCCGCGCGGGCCGCCCTGGCGGCGCTGGGCATTGTTGCCGCCATCGCGGCGCCCACCGCCATGCGAGCCGCCGGGGCGGCCATCGCGGCGCTGACCCTGCGGCTGGCCATCGCGGCGGGGAGCGCCCTGTCCGTCACGACGGGGAGCGCCCTGGCCATCACGGCGTTCGCCGCGCGGCCCGTCACGGCGCTCGCCGCGCGGTTCGGGGCGGCGTTCGTCGCGGCGCGGCTCGGGGCGGGCTTCGCGGCTCGGCATATGACCAAAGGCGCGGGCTTCGCGTTCCTCGGCGGCAAGCGGGTTGAACACCGGCCCGCGCGTCGCGGCTCCGCCACGGTCCATCCGCAGGTGCGCGTCACGGCTGCGGCCATCACGGCCCTGGCCGCCCGGCGCGCGATTCTTGTTCTGGCCACCACGGCCGCCTCCGGCACCGCCACGGCCACCAGCCGGACCACCCCGTCCACGCGCATCGCGTGCTTCGCGGCGGGCGTCCTGCTCGGCTTCGGCCGGCTTGCGGGTGGGGGCGGGCAGACGCGCAGCTTCCTTCTGGAAATCGTCGGGCAAGGACATCGGCATCAGCTTCACGCCGGTCAGCCGTTCGATATCGCGCAGGTACGGCTTTTCGTCGGGTGCGACAAAGCTGATCGCGATCCCGTCCGCCCCGGCGCGCGCGGTGCGGCCAATGCGGTGCACGTACTGTTCAGGCACGTTGGGCATTTCATAGTTGAACACGTGGCTCACGCCGGTCACGTCGATCCCGCGCGCGGCGATGTCGGTGGCGACCAGCACCGGGGTCGAACCCTTGCGGAAGGCGAGCAGTGCGGCGGTGCGCTGGGCCTGGCTCTTGTTGCCGTGGATCGCCGCGGCGTTGACTCCGGCGGCGTTGAGGTGGCGCACCACGCGGTCCGCGCCGTGCTTGGTGCGGGTGAACACCAGCGCGCGGTCGATCGCGCCCTGGCCTTCCTGCTGGGCCAGCCCGTCGCGCAGCTTGATCGTGAGCAGCGCCTGCTTTTCAGCCTGGTTGAGATGCGTGACGAACTGGTCAACGCGTTCCGCCGTGGTCGATTGCGGCGCCACTTCGACGCGCACCGGGTTCTGGATGAACTGCTTGCCAAGGTCAGCAATCGCCTTGGGCATGGTGGCCGAGAAGAACAGGCTCTGCCGCTCCTTGGGCAGCAGGTTGGCGATGCGCTTCAAGGGCACGATAAAGCCCAGGTCCATCATCTGGTCGGCTTCGTCGAGCACGAAGATCTCGACATTGCGCAACGTCAGCGCGCGCTGGTCGATCAGGTCGAGCAGGCGGCCCGGCGTTGCCACCAGCACATCGCAGCCCGGCACCAGCGCGCGGGCCTGCTTGCCGACGGGAATACCGCCGAACACGCACTGCACCGACAGGTTCAGGTACTTGGCATAGCCGCGCATGTTCTCGGCGATTTGCGCCGCGAGTTCACGCGTGGGCGAGAGTACCAGCATCCGGCACGAGGCATTGCTGCGCGCCTTGGGATCGGCAGCCAGGCGGTGGAGCGAGGGCAGCGAGAACGCGGCGGTCTTGCCGGTGCCGGTCTGGGCGATGCCCAGGATGTCGCGGCCCTGCAGCAGCGCGGGGATCGCCTGTTGCTGGATCGGCGTGGGATCGGAATAGCCCTTGGTTTCGAGCGCGCGCAGCAGGGGCTCGGCCAGACCAAGGTCGGAAAAATAGGACATGAAAATACTCACAAAATGAAGCGGCGCGCATGACGCAGACGTGCGCCATGGCGAAGCAAGGTGTCGTTCGATGCGACCCTGCGTGAAAAGGGGGGCTTCAGCGGTTACGGCGATCGTAAGTCCGGGCAAGTCCTGCGCTGGAAAGCGCCGACGTCACGCTGCCGGGACTGCGTCGAAACAAGGTTCGCGCGCCGATTGCAAAGCGGCCTTTATGCTGCATTGCGGGAAAAAGCAAGGAAATTGCGTGAGGACGAAAGGCCCACCCCCAGCCCCTCCCGCAAGCGGGATAACCCACCCCGCTGCGACTAGCCGCGCCTGCGGCCCGGCAAGTCTCGCTCCCCTCCCGCATGCGGGAGGGGCTGGGGGGGCCGGATCGCACGAAGGGGCCTATTCCCAGCCGGTCCGGTCCAGCGCCTGCATCGCGGCGGTGATCTTCACCGTTTCAAGGCTCACCGTCACCACCCGCGCCAACAGGTCGATGCAGCTCTCCTTGTAATCGGCAAAGCGATAGGTGTTGAACTTGGCCGCAATGGTGGGATCGCGCGGCTTCTTTTCCTTGTGCTGATCCAGCACCCAGTCGATGGCGCTGCGGTTGCCCAGCCGGTAATCCCAGGCGCTGCGGGGAATGCCGGTCAGCTGGGTATCGGCATCGACCACCACGTTGCCGGTTTCGGGATTGCTTTTCAGCACCGGCTTGGGGTGCGTTCCCTCGGCCCGCTTTCCGAGCGTGTCGATCCGCTCCAGCGCAAACGGTTCCACCGCTTCATACCCGATATGCAGGGCCATCAGCGCTTCACCCCAGGCCGCCCACTGCGCGAAATCGGGATAGAACGGGATGCGCGGAAATTCGCGCTTGAGGTTCAGCGCATAGGTTTCCCGGTACACCGGATCGTGCAGCACGGCGTAGCAATAGGCAAAGATCGCGTCTTTGCTCATGCCCTTCTTGCCATAGCGGGCGACGAACTTGTTCAGGCCCCAGTCGGTGATGTTGTCGACGCGTTCGCCGGACTTGGTGAAGCGATGTCGAGGAAATGTCTGACTTCCTCCTGACGCTGGGCTCACGAAATTCAAATCAGGAATTTGGTCGATGCCCAGCGTGAAATAAGACTTCCCGCTGGAATCCCCCATTATTGTGATCGAACTGTTTTTTCCCCTATTTTGAAAATTTCGTTGGTACGATTATGCATCTCATTGAGCGCATCATCAAAATAAAGAAAATGTTTCGCGAAGGGCCTATAGTTGGCTGGTATGATCCGCGCAGAATCGATCTCAATCGGCAGCTTTCGAACAAATCTTCGCTTTAGAGATCGTGTCCATTTGAATGTTGTATTTTTAAATTGTTCGGGATCACCAAGTGGTAGAGCTTCGTTGAACTGTTCCGCGAGAAATGTGACCTTATTCAGAACGTCCTGTAAATCAAGGCCATAAACCCAATCGTCTCGATTAGTCGCGACTCCCAAGGAATAGAGCTTAAAGATTGCCCTTTCCTTTGACTTCTCACGAACGGATTTGGTGCTTGAATCCGCAATTTTGAGCATCTGATCCCAGCCACTGACGTCATCAGTGTTGAGCCAATCATGCCGTGCATTCGGCTTCTGTAATGACATTTGCGTAGTCGCGATTGAAGCCGTACCTAACCAGCTTAACTTTTCCTCAGCAGTCTCCTCCTCAGGCCGCCGGACATAACGGATGGTGCATCCATCCACGCCCTTCTTCCGAACCAGAAAACAGATCGCCACACCTGTCTGAATGCCAAACACATTATGCTTTGTTCCAGAAAGCTTGGGATTCACGCGAACGTCGCCGCCGAGATCAATTATCCAAATCTCGCTGAAATCCTGCGTCACCATCTTTCGAAAGCCGTCAAAAGTTCTGCTCTCAACAAAACTTCGATTGCTAACGAACGCGACTACGCCCTCATCCCCCAGCCGGTCACTCGCCCAGCGGTAAAACCGCGCGTACATATCATACAGCTTGGTCTTCTGCGCCGTGCTGGCCTTGATGTAGGTGTTCTTGATCCGCGCATCGATGTGCGCATACGTCCGGTTCTTGTTGTTATCGTTCTCGTTCTGCTGGTTGGCGTTGTAGGGCGGATTGCCGATGATGACGCTGATCTTGCGGCGGTTCTGGCGCTTGATCCGTTCGATGTTTTCGTCGCTGAGTGACCCCAGCAGATCGAACTGGTGGCCCGCGTGGATGCCCAGCGCATCGACGTTATCCAGCGTATCGACCAGACACAGGTTTTCATATTCGGCGAACTGGCCGGTGATCGCCTGATAGGTCGCCTCGATATTCAGGTTGGCGACGTAATAGGGCAGGATCGCGATTTCGTTGGCGTGCAGCTCTTCCTTGTACTTGTGCCGCAGCTTGTCGCCGTGGCCCCGGAAGTATTCCAGCAGCTCGACGATGTAGGTTCCGGTGCCGGTGGCCGGATCAAGGATTTCCACCCCCCGGTCGATCAGGTTCTTGCCAAAGTGTTTTTCGCACAGCCAATCGGCCGAGCGGATCATGAAGCGGACAATCTCGCCGGGGGTATAGACCACGCCCAGCTTGTCTGCCGCCTTGGGGTTATAGACCTTGTAGAAGTTCTCGTAGAGGCCTTTCAGGAAGCCCTGCTTTTCCGAATGGCTCTGGATCACCGCCGCCGTCTGGCTGATCCCGGCGTAATAGGGCTGGAGCGAGCGCAGCAGCGCCTGCTTCTCGCCATAACCGAACAGGACGCCTTCCAGCTTGTAAAGCTCGCTCGCCACGTTGTTTTGGCGGTGGAAGTCCGGATTGTCGAAGACCTTGGCGAAGATGTCTTCGGTCAGCACGTGCTGGATCAGCATTTCCTGCACGTCGTCCAGGCTGACCGCAGGGTTGATCGCCTCTTGCGCGTGTTTCAGGAACGCGGTTTCGGCCCTGGCATAGTCTTTCGATGCCTTGCGCTTGTCCGCGATGATCCGGCGCAGCGCTTCCAGTACGGCGGGAAGGTCAGCCGCGAACTGCTTTACCGCCTTGTTGAAATCGGCAATTTCCTGCCGCTCGTGCGCGAAGAACCGGGTCAGCAGGCCATAGAGATGGTCGGTATCGTCCATCGCCACGCGGGCGACCTCTGCCCCGTTCTGGATCAGGACGGCGGTGTGATCGTCGGAATAGATGATGTTGTTACGCGGGTAGCCCTTGCGGGTCTTGGCGGCGATTTCGGCATCAAGATCGTCGTCAGCGTCCTTGGCCTCCCAATAGCCAAAGGGAACGCGCAGGGCGTGGAGCAGTGCGCCGTCCAGATAGATGCGGTTCTTCTGGGCGGTGACGATATCGTGTTCGGGAACAAAGTGCAGATCGAGCGACCGGCCCCACCGCTTGAGCAGGTCCTTGAAGGCTTCGCGCAGCACGGATTCGCGGCGGCTGCCGGAAACGGCCTTGAGCCGATCAAGATCGGCCCGGTATTCGTTGATCAGCTGACGGCTCAAGGCGAAGCTCCCTTGGCCCATTCATTGTCAGTTCTGAATGACTTGGCAAGGGTGCGGCGGTTTTCCTACTCGGCGCCGCGCTGCTAGGCTGGCGGTCCGCTCTTTGCCATCGTCGATACCCTAGGTTGCGTCCGCGCCCGGCGCCTGCGCGAAAAGTTTTATCATTTTTGCGCAATCGGCCAGTGAATTTTCGGGTAAAATATTGTTAAATAACGATAAAGTGCCAAAAACGAACTTCACCGGGCCGTGAAGTTCGTGAAGTTCGTGAACTTTGCCGCGTTGGCTTGGCGCTCAGGCGATTACCCCGAACAGGTCGTGGGCATCGGCCTCTTCGACGGTCACGTTGACGAAATCGCCCGGCTTCAGGCTGGCGGGAACGTTGCGGAGATAGACCGCGCCGTCGATTTCGGGCGCGTCGGCCTGGCTGCGCCCGGTGGCGCCGATGTCGCCGTCCTCGTCCGCTTCGCCGACCTCGTCGATAATCACCTTGATCGTGCGCCCGACCTTCGCGGCCAGCTTGGCGGCGCTGATCGCCTCGGTCTTTTCCATGATCCGGGCGTAGCGTTCTTCCTTGACCGCTTCGGGCACCTGGCCCGGCAGATCGTTGGCGGCAGCGCCGGCGACGGGTTCGAACCGGAACGCGCCGACGCGGTCGAGCTGGGCCTCGTCCAGCCAGTCGAGCAGGTACTGGAAATCGGCCTCGGTCTCACCGGGGAAGCCGACCACGAAGCTCGATCGGATCGCGATGTCGGGGCAGATTTCGCGCCACGCGCGCAGGCGTTCCAGCACCTTGGCCTCGTTCGCGGGGCGCTTCATGGCCTTCAGAACCGAGGGCGCGGCGTGCTGGAAGGGAATGTCGAGGTAGGGCGTCACCAATCCCTCGGCCATCAGCGGGATCACCGCGTCGACGTGGGGGTATGGGTAGACGTAGTGCAGCCGCACCCAAGGCGTTTCGCCTTGCGGCGTGCGCAGCTGGCCGAGTTCGCGGGCAAGGTCGGTCATGTGGGCGCGGACGGGGTGACCCTTCCACATGCGCTCCTCGTGCCGGATATCGACGCCATAGGCCGAGGTATCCTGGCTGATGACCAGCAATTCCTTGGTCCCGGCGGCGACCAGCTTTTCCGCCTCGCGCAGAACGGCATCGACCCGGCGGCTGGCCAGTTTTCCGCGCAGTTGGGGGATGATGCAGAACGCGCAGGCGTGGTTGCAGCCCTCGGAAATCTTGAGATAGCTGTAATGGCGCGGGGTCAGCTTGATCTCGTCGTCGGACGGCTGGGGGATGAGGTCGACATAGGGGCCCTGGCTGGCGGGGGCGGCTTCATGGACGGCATCGACCACGGCTTCGTACTGGTGCGCGCCGGTGACGGCGAGGACGTCCGGGAACTTGGCGCGGATCGCTTCGGCCTCGTTGCCCATGCAGCCGGTCACAATGACGCGGCCGTTTTCGGCAATCGCCTCGCCGATCGCGGCCAGGCTTTCCTCCTTGGCGCTGTCAAGGAAGCCGCAGGTGTTGACCAGCACCACATCGGCCCCGGCATAGTCGGCGGACATGGCATAGCCATCCGCGCGCAGCCGGGTGAGGATGCGTTCGCTGTCGACCAGTGCCTTGGGGCAGCCGAGGCTGACCATGCCGACCTTGCGCTGCGCGGGAATTTCAAGTGCCATGGGGCAGGCCCCCTACACCGAGTAGCGAGGAAGTTCTACCTTTGCTCTGGCGGAACGTATCCGGTCTCCGCGTGTTCGATCCGGGTCGCGGGGATAACTTCCTGACCCGGCGCGGAAAACAGATGTGCCAGCACGTCTTCGGTGACGATCTTGCCGCCGCCGAAATTGGTCACCAGCGAACCGATCGAATAGATCGGGCCCCAGGGAATGCCCCACCAGCCCAGCAACAGCGTGATGAGCAGGAAGGGCCACGCTTTCGCCATCCGGCTTTGGCCCGGCGGGATATAGTAGATCGCCGAACTTCTGCGGAATGTCATGACGATTACAGAAATGGTATATTGGTAAAACACGAAGTGCCCGCCATTGGCGACTTCCTGATTGAGCTGCCCCAAAGTCATCCCGTCGATGCCGACGATGCGCGTTGTCATGTTTTGCCCCTGATTTTTAGCCCCTGATTGGAACAGCTTAGGCATCATATTCGCGCGGCGATAGCCGATATTTGCGGGGCAAGTGCAACGCGCTATAGGCTTGGCATGGAGATCGCGATCACCAAGCTGGGCCGCCACGATGCGATCGCGATCACGCGCGCTGACAGCACCCGGGCTGAGACAATCTTTCCCAAGAAAGGCCCGGTGCCGCACGATGTGGTGCACTGGTTCGTGGAGCGGGAACTAGGCCTCTCGCGCGGCTTTTGGGGCATGGTCGCGGCGGGGCATCATCCAGAGGAACTGGTGGAAATCGCCAAGGCGGCGGGCCATGCCAGCGCCAAGCGGGCAGGCATTCCCGATGACAGCATCGTCGAACTGCTGCAGGCCGAACGGATCGTCGAATGTTTCGAGGCCGACCTGTGGAGCGGCGGCGGGGACGACGCGGATCTGCTGGCGCTTGCGGCAACGGCCTGCGAAAGCTCGCACGTGCCGCTGCCCGAAATCGCGGACGGTGCACTGGGGCGGATTCGCACGGAACTGGGCGCTTTTGCCAAGGAATGGATCGCGGCGGGCGAGGGCCATGTCGCGCGGCTTGAATGGAAGGATGACTGATGGGGCCGGTTGACTGGATTGGCGTGGTGGCCGCGGCGCTGGCGGCTACGGCCGTGTTGCTAACCTTTCGGCGGCGCGGCAGCCCGCTGCATATCGCGGGCATCTTCGCCGCGATGCTGATCTCCTCCGCGATGCTGGGCCACGCCCTCGCGCGGATCGGGCCGGAAAAGCTGGCGGTGAAGTGGTGGCTCTACTTCATGCAATCGGGCGGCCTCGCCATCGCCTTCGTGATCCCCGCGCTATGGGTCAGCCTGACCCGCCACGGCGTTGGCAAGGCAGTGGCGCGCGATGCGGGGATGTGGCTGCTGGCTTACCTTGCGATGGGGCTGGCATTTTATCTGGTTTAGTCGTCCAGCTCAGGCAGATAGTCGATGGGATCCCGCGCGATCCGGTTGCGGCGGACTTCGAAGTGCAGTTCAGGCCCTTTGGCGAGGCCCGTTTCGCCCACCAGGCCAACGCGTTCGCCCTTCTTCACCTTGTCACCCTTCTTGACGGTGACCTTGTCCAGAAAGGCATAGGTCGTGGTCCAGCGGCCAGTGTGATAGATGATAACGGTCAGGCCATATTCCTTCGGCCCCTGCCCGGCAAAGATCACCTTGCCGTCGGCAGAGGCTCGCACGGCCTCGCCCTTGGTGGCGGTGATGTCGATTCCGTCGTGATAGCCGCTCTTGCCGGTGCGGCCGCTGAAGTCGCGGCGGATCTTGCCTTTTAGCGGCCAGACGAAGCGCGGTGCCTTGGTGTCGGGCGGTAGCTTGGCGGCCTTGGCGGGAGATGGCGGAGTGTCCGCCTGCGTCGGGGCCGCAACCACGGCGGCACCCTGCGGTTCGGGCTTGGCCATGATCATCGTCGGAATGGTCAGTTTCTGGCCGGTCTTGAGCGGGGCCTTGGGGTCGATCCCGCTGGCCGCCGCGATGCCGGCCCAGGGAATGCCGTAGTCCATCGCGATCGAAAAACCGGTTTCGCCTGCGGCAACGGTGTGGGTGCGACGGCGCGGGATGGTGAGCTTTTGCCCGGCGCGGATCGTGTATGGCGGCTTCAGGGCGTTCGCCTCGATGATCAGTACGCGCGGCACCTGCGCGCGCTGGGCGATGCCGCCGAGCGTCTCGCCCGGTTTGACGACGTGGACCGTTTCGGTCAGCGGATCAGAGGCTTCGTCCTTCGCCAAAAGCGGCGCCGCGACCAGTGCCGCGAAAGCCGCCGAGAAGGACGCCAGCCGCTTCATCCGGAAAAGCGTTCCGCCAGTGCGGCCAGCGATGCGTTGTGCGTCAGATCGAGTTGCAGCGGCGTCACCGAGACATATCCATCCTGAATCGCTTCAAGGTCGGTCGCGTGCCCCGGGGTATGCTCGATCCCGTGGAGCCCGAACCAGAAGTAACGATACCCCCTTGGGTCGGTTCCTTCAACTACGGATCCACGCGCATAGTCATGAAATCCTTGGCGAACCACGCGAATTCCCTGAACCGCATCGGCCGCTATCGGCGGGAAGTTGACGTTGACCAGGGTGCGCTCGGCAAAGGGCTGGCCCAGCAGCGGCTCGATCACTTTCGCGCCCCAGGCTTCGGCGGCGGCAAAGGGAACTTCGTCGCCCATGCCTTCCTTGGCGTAGACCTGGCTGAGCGCGATCGAGCGGATCCCTGCCAGCGCGCCTTCGATCGCGGCGGAAACAGTGCCCGAATAGGTCACGTCATCGCCCAGGTTGGCGCCGCGGTTGATGCCCGACAGGATCAGGTCGGGCTTGCCGGGCATGACTTCGCGCAGCGCCATCATCACCGAATCAGTGGGCGTGCCCGATACGGAAAAGCGCCGCTCGTCATGCTGGCGCAGCCGCACCGGGCGGCTGAGGGTGAGGGAGTGGCCCGCGCCGGACTGTTCCTCTGCGGGTGCGCAGATCCACACGTCGTCCGAAAACTGCCGCGCGATCCGCTCCAGCACGGTGAGGCCCGGGGCGAAGATGCCGTCGTCGTTGGTGAGGAGGATCCGCATCAGAGGGGCACCAGCGCGTCGATCCCGCCCATATAAGGCTTCAGCGCGGCCGGGATCGTCACCGATCCGTCTTCCTGCTGGTAGTTTTCCAGCACCGCGACCAGCGTGCGGCCGACCGCGAGGCCCGAGCCGTTGAGCGTGTGGACGAATTCCGTGCCCTTCTGCCCCTCGGGGCGATAGCGCGCGTTCATTCGCCGCGCCTGGAAATCGCCGCAGTTCGAGCACGACGAAATCTCGCGGTAGGCGTTCTGCCCCGGCAGCCAGACCTCGAGGTCATAGGTCTTCTTCGCGGTAAAGCCCATGTCGCCCGCGCAGAGGATGACCTTGCGATAGGGCAGGTCCAGTGCCTGCAAGATCGATTCGGCCGCTGCCGTCATCCGCTCATGCTCGGCTTCGCTGTCTTCGGGCTTGCAGATCGTGACCAGTTCGACCTTCTCGAACTGGTGCTGGCGGATATAGCCGCGCGTATCCTTGCCCGCCGCGCCCGCTTCGCTGCGGAAGCACGGGGTCAGCGCGGTCATGCGCAGGGGCAGGGCCGCTTCGGCCAGGATTTCCTCGCGCACCGAATTGGTCAGCGACACTTCGGCGGTGGGGATCAGCCAGCGCCCATCGGTGGTCTGGAACAGGTCTTCGGAAAACTTGGGCAGCTGGCCGGTGCCGAACACGGCATCGTCCTTGACCAGCAGCGGCGTGGCGCATTCGGTATAGCCGTTCACGCTGGTCTGGTGATCGAGCATGAACTGGCCGAGCGCGCGCTGCAGCCGCGCCATCTGCCCGCGCAGGAAGGTGAACCGCGCGCCCGAAATCTTCGCGCCGGTTTCGAAATCGAGGCCCAGCGCCGGGCCAAGATCGGCGTGTTCCTTGGGCGTGAAAGCGAAGGTGCGCGGCGTGCCCCACTTCGCCACTTCGACGTTCTGCGTCTCATCCTCGCCATCGGGCACGGCGGTATCCGGCAGGTTGGGATGGCGGGCCAGCTCGTCGTTGAGCCGCGCCAGCAGGTCGCGGTCTTCGGCTTCCAGTGCGGGGAGCGTGTCCTTCAGGCTGGCGACTTCGGCTTTCAGCCGCTCCGCCTCGTCCTTGTCGCCCCGGCCCATCGCCGCGCCGATTGCCTTGGAGGCATCGTTGCGGCGGCTCTGCGCCTCCTGCATCCGGGTCGCGACCGCGCGGCGCTGGCTATCGAGCGCAAGGATTGCAGCCGAAACGGGCTCCACCCCCCGACGGGCGAGGGCGGCGTCAAACTTTTCGGGATTCTCACGGATCTGGCGAATGTCATGCATGGCGCGGCCTATGCCCGCTTGGGCACCAGCTTTCAACCATGTCAGAGAGGAGGAAGTGGTGGGCGCGACAGGGATTGAACCTGTGACCCCACCCGTGTGAAGGGTGTGCTCTACCGCTGAGCTACGCGCCCACTTCCGTGCGGAGACGGCGCCCTTAGACAGGCTGGCACGAATTGACAAGCGCCGATCAGCATCTAGAGGCCATTTCATGACCGACGAAACCCAGACACCCTCGACCACGACCGGCCTTGACGTGCCGCCCGATCACCTTGCCATCAACCCGCGCAGCGAGTTCTTCAACGAAGACGTGCTGATGCGCGGCGTGGGCATTCGCTTCAAGGGCGTGGTGCGCACCAACATCGAGGAATACTGCATTTCCGAAGGCTGGGTGCGCGTTCAGGCCGGCAAGACGATGGACCGCAAGGGCCAGCCGCTGAC
>NZ_JAYSBK010000044.1:0-25991 GCF_041915465.1 Novosphingobium sp.
GCCCCGCCGTGCTGCCCTAGTGGCGCGGCTCCCAAGTGGCTGCGCGGGTGTAGCTCAGTTGGTTAGAGTGCCGGCCTGTCACGCCGGAGGTCGCGGGTTCGAGCCCCGTCACTCGCGCCACTTGGGATGTTTTCCTTAAAAAGCTTTGCTGAACTTCACGTCCTTGCCGCCAGCCGGCAGGCTG
The DNA here is from genome assembly GCF_041915465.1 of Novosphingobium sp. Taxonomy (GTDB): domain Bacteria; phylum Pseudomonadota; class Alphaproteobacteria; order Sphingomonadales; family Sphingomonadaceae; genus Novosphingobium. The sequence goes on from NZ_JAYSBK010000044.1 coordinate 185, forward strand.
ACGATCATTCCGTCGCGCCCGACCTTCAGTGTACCGCCGAACACCTTGGGCGCATCGCCCAGGAACAGCGGCTCGATCAGGCCCGAGGGCAGCGGCGGGACAAGGTGATAAAGCACCAGCGCCTTCACCCCCGCCTCCTTGGCGCTGCGCGCGGCATCTTCGGGGCTGGCATGATAGCCCTGGATGTCGTGCATGATCTGCGCATTGGCGGCGTGTCCGCGTTCGGCCAGCTTGTTGCCCAGCGCTGCGACCATCGGTTTGTTCAGCGCTTCGTGGAACATCACGTCGCTACCCTTGGCGGCAGTGGTGAAGGCGGGCGAATAGACAGTGTCGCCGCTGATGGCGATGGCGCGGCCCTTGTAGTCGATGCGATAGCCAAACGCGGGCGCGACCGGCGCATGATTGACCCGGATCACCGTGATGCGCACACCGTCCTTGTCATAGACGACCTTGCTGTCGGTCCCGTCCGGCAGCGTTATCAGGCTGGCGCTGCCGCCGAATCCCGTGGGGTGGGCGATGTTCGGCCCGTGGTGGGCAATCCGGTAAGTGCTGTCGATGGTGTAGGCCTGGTCGAATCCGGCGACAACCTTGTCAGTCCCTTCGGGGCCATAGATCGGCAGCGGTGCCGAACGCCCGGCGGCGATCCATGCTTGCAGCATCAGTTCGCCAAGGCCATCGATATGGTCGGAATGGAGATGGGTCAGGAAGGCCGCCTGGATCTTTTCCATCGGGAAGCCCATCCGCATCAGCTTGCGGATCGAGCCCGAACCCGCATCGAAGACGAAGGCCTGGTTGCCGGCCAGCACGGCGATGCAGGGCCCTGCCCGGTCCGCATCGGGCATCGGGCTGCCCGAGCCGCAGAAATAGGCGTGAAGCCCGTCGCCAAGCTTGGCCGACTGGTCGATCCCGACGTTGCGATCGAGTGCCGCTTCGAATGCGCGCTGGGCGATCCAGCCGCGCCCAAACAGCAGGACAAGGCCGAGCACCAGCACGATTCCGGCCAGCAGCAGAGCAAATTTGCGCTTCATCAGGGGGTCTCCCGCATTCTGTTTTGCGGGAAGGCTAACTTACTCTTCGGGTGCGCGCCAGCGTCCTGTCTCCATCCAGATCAGGAAGCGCTTCAACGGCAGCAGCCAGACCACGCCGAGCAGGATATAGACCGGAGTCTGCGCCAAGGCCGGCCATCCGGCAATCAGCGGCGCAAGGTAGCGCGCGATCGCGCCGCCATAGACGAACAGCGCGGTAAGAAGCGCAAGAACGCCAAAGGGTATGCGGAGCGTTGGTTCCTTGCGCATCAGAACGGTCCATAGAAGCGGGTAGGGGTAATGACGGCAGCCAGGTGGATGTCGTGCGGCTCGGTCGGCAGGCTCTCGACCAGTTGGCAGTCCCACGCAAGCCCGATCGCCAGCGTCCCGGGATGGGCCTCCAGCCAGCGGTCGTAATGCCCGCCGCCATAGCCGATCCGCTCACCCCGCTCGGTAAAGCCCAGCAGCGGGACCAGCGCCACCTGCGGCACGAGTTCCGCTGCGTCGGCATCGGGCTGGAGCGCCTGGAACGGATCGGGCACCAGCAGGTCCTCGACGAAGGGGTTGGTCCACTCGCGAAACGCCATTGGCGCGGCGCGGTCCGCGAACCAGGGCAGGGCGATCCGGTGCCCGGCCTCGAAGAACCAGCGGGCATAGCGGCTGGCGGGAACTTCTCCCGGCATTTCGTGGTAAGCGGAAATCACCGCGCCTTCCGGGATCAGATCGACCAGCGCACCCGGCGGGCGGCGAAACAGCAGCGCGCGCTGCATTTCGGGAATTGCTTCCACGTGCGCGCGGCGCCGGGCCTTGAGTTCGCGGCGCAGGGCCTGCTTGTCGATCACGCGGCGCTCCGAAGGGGAAGGGGAGGAAGCAAGGGTGACGGGACCACCATGGGCCGGACCGGGGAAATCCTCTGACGCCTCGACGTCAGGTGGGGACCATATGTGCCGGACCAGGATCCAGCCAGGGACAGCCCCCAAGGATTGCTTATAGCCTCAGGGATTTTCGATCGGTTCGCACCGGGCAGTACCCGTCGAAGCCCTATCTAGGCGCTGCGCGCTCAAGCCTCAAGGGCGGCGGCGCAAGTTTCAAGGCGGGCGGCGATCGATTCGAGCAGGTCGGCCTGCGAAGCCGACGAGGGAGCGCAAGCCAGCCTGGCCCGCGCCTCGTGCAATTCATCGGCCAGCAGCAGCGCGGCGAACAGCAGCTGGCGCGCTTCGCTTTGCGCCGCGCTGCCCATGCTCTGCACCTTGTCGTCGATCATCCGGCCCAGTTCGGCAACGTGGGCTTCCTCGCCCTCGGCGCAGGCCATCGTGTAATCGCGGCCGCCAATCCGCAGGGTAACGTTGCTCATGCCTGTCCCCCCTCGATAAGCAGGTCGAGCTGCCCAAGACTGTCCTGCACGGCGGCGCGGAGCCGGTCGTGCCGCGCTTGCAGGCGCTGCAATTCCGCCGCTCCCGGTCGCTCTGCGGCGGTCTTTGCCGCGGCCTCGATCCTCCGCAGCGCGGCTTCGATCCGCGCCCGGGCCTGGCTGCTGCGTTCCTGTTCCATTTGGCCCTGATCCATCTGGCGTGTCCCGTTATTTCGGCGTGGCTAACGCAAATCGGCGCAGGGGCAAAGCCTTGCCCGCGGGATTTGCCACAGGTTCGAGCCGTAGCGGCGCCGCCGCGCTTGACGGGGGGCGGTGCCTCCGCAAAGGAAGCCCCGCGCGAATCGCCCGCGTAAATCCTGCGATTCCGGGAGTGAATACCTATGCAGCTTGATCCGTCCCGCCTTGCGCCCATGGCCAACGCCATCCGCGCGCTTTCGATGGACGCGGTCCAGCAGGCCAACAGCGGCCACCCCGGGATGCCGATGGGCATGGCCGATGTGGCGACCGTATTGTTCTCCCAGTTCCTCAAATTCGATCCCGCCGCGCCCAAGTGGGCCGACCGCGACCGCTTCGTGCTGTCGGCCGGTCACGGCTCGATGCTGATCTATTCGCTGCTGCACCTGACCGGTTACGCCGCGCCGACCATGGCGGACATCCGCAATTTCCGCCAGCTGGGCAGCCCCTGTGCGGGCCACCCCGAAAACCACGAACTGGACGGCGTCGAATGCACCGGCGGTCCGCTTGGCCAGGGCCTGGCGATGGCAGTGGGCATGGCCATGGCCGAACGCCACCTCAACGCCGCGTTCGGCGATGCGTTGGTCGATCACAAGACCTGGGTGATCGCGGGCGATGGCTGCCTGATGGAAGGCATCAACCACGAAGCGATTGGCCTTGCCGGCGTCAACAAGCTCGGCCGCCTCAACGTGCTGTGGGATGACAACAACATCACCATCGACGGCGATACCTCGCTCTCGACCTGCGAAGACATCCTGGCGCGCTATGCCGCCACCGGCTGGCACACCGTGCGCTGCAACGGGCATGACTTTGCCGACATCGCCCGCGCGCTGGCCGAAGCGGAGGCCGATCCGCGCCCCTCGCTGGTCGCCTGCAAGACGATCATTGGCAAGGGTGCGCCCAACAAGCAGGGCGGTCACAATGTCCACGGCAGCCCGCTGGGTGCCGATGAAGTGGCCGCCGCGCGCGAATACCTCGGCTGGACCGCCGCTCCGTTCGAAGTTCCCGCCGAGATCATGGCCGATTGGCGCGCGCTGGGCGCCAAGGGCGCCGCCGCCCGCGCCGCATGGGAAGGCCGCCTGGCCGCTTCGGCCTCGCGCGCTGATTTTGAAGCCCGCTTGGCCGGAACCGCCGCGCTCGCCTCGCCCGCGCTGGAAAGCTACATCGCCGGTCTTGTCGCCGCGCCGCAGAAGGTTGCGACCCGCAAGGCTTCGGAAATGGCGCTGGGTCCGCTGACCGAACAGCTCCCGCACCTCGTTGGCGGCAGCGCCGACCTCACCGGCTCGAACCTGACCAAGACCAAGTTCACCGAACCGTTCGGCGCGGACAATTATGGCGGCCGCCACGTCTATTACGGCATCCGTGAATTCGGCATGGCCGCCGCGATGAACGGCATGGCGCTGCACGGCGGCGTCGTGCCCTATGGCGGCACCTTCCTGGTCTTCTCGGACTATTGCCGCAACGCGATCCGCATGTCGGCGCTGCAGCACGCGCAGGTCGTCTATGTCCTGACCCACGATTCGATCGGTCTTGGCGAAGACGGCCCGACCCACCAGCCGGTCGAACACGTCATGTCGCTGCGCATGATCCCGAACCTCAACGTCTATCGCCCGGCCGACGTCATCGAAACGGCGGAATGCTGGGCGCTGGCGCTTGAAACCACCGGTACGCCTTCGGTCCTCGCGCTGTCGCGCCAGAACCTGCCGCAGCTGCGCGGGGAAGGCGATGCAGGCTGGACCCGCGCCGCCAACCGCTGCGCCAAGGGGGCTTACCGCCTCAAGGCAGCCGAAGGCGCGCGCAAGGTCGTGCTGGTCGCGACCGGCTCGGAAGTTGAAATCGCGCTGGCCGCCGCCGCTGCGCTCGAAGCCGATGGGATCGGAGCGGATGTCGTCTCGATGCCCTGCGCCGAATTGTTCGTGGCCCAGGACGCGGCCTACCGCGCCGATGTGCTGCCCGAGGGCGTGCTGAAGGTCTCGGTCGAAGCTGGCGTTACCATGGGCTGGGAACGTTTCACCGGCCTCGACGGCCTCAACATCGGGATCGACAGCTTCGGCGCCTCGGCCCCGGCTGACGTTCTCTACAAGCATTTCGGCATCTCGGCTGATGCCATCGTTCCGCAAATCAAGGCCAAGCTGGGCCTCTAACAAGAGCAGGAGTTACGCACATGGCGATCAAGGTTGCGATCAACGGTTTCGGACGCATCGGGCGCAATGTGGCGCGCGCGATTCTCGAACGCACCGACCACGATATCGAACTCGTCTCGATCAACGATCTCGCCTCGGCCAAGGCCAATGCCATGCTGTTCCAGCGTGACAGCGTCCACGGTCCCTTCTCGGGCACCGTCGAAGTCGACGGCAATGACCTGATCATCAACGGCAAGCGCATCCACGTGACCGCCGAACGCGATCCCGCCAACCTGCCGCACGCCGCCAACGGCGTCGATATCGCGCTGGAATGCACCGGCTTCTTCACCGACCGCGCTTCGTGCGAAAAGCACCTGGCCGCCGGTGCCAAGCGCGTGCTGATCTCGGCCCCGGGCAAGAACGTGGACCTCACGGTCGTGTTCGGCGTGAACCATGACAAGCTGACCGCCGATCACGTGATCGTCTCGAACGCGTCGTGCACCACCAACTGCCTGGCGCCCTTCGCCAAGGTGCTGAACGATGCCATCGGCATCGAACGCGGCCTGATGACCACGGTCCACGCCTATACCAACGACCAGAAGATCCTCGACCAGATCCACGAAGATCCGCGCCGCGCCCGCGCTGCCGCGATGTCGATGATCCCGACCACCACCGGCGCCGCCCGCGCCGTGGGTGAAGTGCTGCCCGAACTGAAGGGCAAGCTGGACGGTTCGGCCATCCGCGTGCCGACCCCGAACGTCTCGGTCGTCGACCTGACCTTCCAGCCCAAGCGCGACACCACCAAGGAAGAAGTCAACGCGCTGCTCAAGGCTGCCTCGGAAGGCGCGCTCAAGGGCGTGCTGGGCTTCTCGGACGAGCCGCTGGTCTCGATCGACTACAACCACTGCCCGAACAGCTCGACCATCGACAGCCTCGAAACGGCCGTGATCGACGGCAAACTGGTGCGCGTGCTGAGCTGGTACGACAACGAATGGGGCTTCTCCAACCGCATGGTCGACACGGCCGGCGCGATGGGCAAGCTTCTGTAAGGACTGGGCAACATGACGAAGTTCCGCACGCTCGATGATCTTGGCGATGTGACCGGCAAGGTCGCGCTGGTTCGCGTTGACCTCAATCTGCCGATGCAGGACGGGGCCGTGACCGACGATACGCGCGTGCGGGCTTCGGCGCCCACCATTCTCCAGCTCGCCGAAAAGGGCGCCAAGGTGCTGCTGCTCGCACACTTCGGCCGCCCCAAGGGCGAGCGCGTGTCGACCCAGTCGCTCTCGATGGTGGTCGATGCGGTGCAAGACGTGCTGGGCAAGGAAGTGATGTTCGTGCCGGAAGTGGCCGGTCCCGTGGTCGAACAGGCCGTGGGCATCCTGCGCGCGGGCGACATCGCGATTCTTGAGAACACCCGCTTCTGGAAGGGTGAGGAAGAGAACGATCCGGATCTCGCCAAGGCGATTGCCGCAAATGGCGATTTCTACGTCAACGACGCCTTTTCCGCCGCGCACCGCGCCCACGCGACGACCGAGGGCCTGGCCCACGTGCTGCCCGCCTATGCCGGGCGCTCGATGCAGGCCGAACTCGAAGCCCTGGGCAAGGCGCTCGACGCGCCGGTGAAGCCGGTTGCCGCCGTGGTCGGCGGGGCCAAGGTTTCCTCCAAGCTCGACGTGCTGACCCACCTCGTCACCAAGGTCGATCACCTGATCATCGGCGGCGGCATGGCCAACACGTTCCTCGCCGCGCGCGGGGTGAATGTCGGAAAATCGCTTTGCGAGCATGACTTGGCGCCGACTGCTGAGGCAATTCTTGAAGCTGCCGAAAAGTCTGGTTGCACCGTGCACCTGCCCTATGACGTCGTGGTGGCGAAGGAATTTGCCGCCAATCCGGCGTCCTTGCGCACCTGCAACGTCCACGAAGTTGCCGCCGACGAAATGATTCTCGACGTTGGTCCGGCCGCGGTCGAAGCGCTGGCCGACGTGCTCAAGACCTGCCGCACATTGGTGTGGAACGGGCCGATGGGCGCGTTCGAAACCCAGCCCTTCGATGCCGCCACCGTGGCGCTGGCGCGCAGCGCTGCGGCGCTGACCAAGGAAGGCGCGCTGGTTTCGGTCGCGGGCGGGGGCGATACCGTCGCCGCGCTGAACCACGCCGGGGTGGCCGACGACTTTACCTACATTTCCACCGCCGGGGGCGCGTTCCTCGAATGGATGGAAGGCAAGGAACTGCCGGGCGTCAAGGCGCTCGAACAAGCCTGAACCTGAATAGTTAGCGCGGTTGCAGCTTTGCGCCGCGCTGTTTATCGACCTCTTTCACATACGTATGCAAATCACAGGGACCGACACGATGAACACCACTGAAATGACTGCAAAGATGGCTGAAGGTAATGGCTTTATCGCGGCGCTGGACCAGTCGGGCGGGTCGACGCCCAAGGCGCTGGCCGGTTACGGCGTGTCGGAAGATGCATGGAAGACCGAAGAGGAAATGTTCGGCCTGATCCACGAAATGCGCAGCCGCATTATCCGCTCCAAGGCGTTCGACGGTTCCAAGGTGATCGGCGCGATCCTGTTCGAACGCACCATGGACGGCACGGTCGATGGCGTTTCGACCCCGGCGGCGCTGATCGCCAAGGGCGTTGTCCCCTTCATCAAGATCGACAAGGGCCTGGAAGACGAAGTCAACGGCGTGCAGCTGATGAAGCCGATGCCTGAACTCGATGCGCTGCTGGTGAAGTCGAAGGCGCTGGGCGTCTATGGCACCAAGGAACGCTCGGTGATCAACTCGGCCAATGCCGAAGGGATCGCCGCCGCAGTCAAGCAGCAGTTCGAAGTCGGCGCGCAGGTCCTCAGCCACGGCATGATGCCGATGATCGAGCCGGAAGTGAACATCAAGAGCGCGACCCGCGCCGAATGCGACAAGATCCTGCTCGCCGAAATCCTGAAGAACCTTGATGCGCTGCCCGAAGGTCAGCAGGTCATGCTTAAGCTGTCACTGCCGGTCGTGCCGGGCACTTTCGATCCGCTTGTGAACCACCCCAAGGTGCTGCGCGTCGTCGCGCTCTCGGGCGGTTACAGGCGCCCCGAAGCCTGCGTCGAGCTGTCGAAGAACAAGGGCATCATCGCCAGCTTCAGCCGCGCGCTGCTCGAAGACCTGCGCGCGCAGATGAGCGACGACGAATTCGACGCCTCGCTCGGCGCCGCGATCGACGAAATCTACAAGGGTTCGACCGTCAAGGCCTGAGTCTGCCAGTCACCGTGTGAAGACGGGGGCGGGCGCATGGCGCTTCGCCCCCGTTTCGCGTTCAGAGCCCGCGTTCTAGCCGGAACGAGAACCGGTATTCGCGCGGTGCGATCTCGTGCTGGGTGCTGCGCGGCGGCAGGACGCCGGTCAGCAGCAAGGTGCCATCGCCGACGGATACCGGCCGGTCACTCGCGATCTCGCGTACTTCGTCGTGCCCGTGATGGCGCACCTTCACACTCAGCCGTACCCGCCCGGCCCAGACACAGCGCGCCTCCATCGGGCAGCGGCTGTCTTCCAGCACCTTGAGTGGGGTTACCCGCACGCCGTCCACATTGACGGTGCGGCCAAGGCGCGTGTTGACATTGTCGCGTTGGCCACCCGGCACCGTGGCGCAGGCTGTAGTGGCCAGTAGGGCGAACGAGGCAAGAGCAATTCTCTTCATGCCCGCGATTATCGCCCCGTCATCTGAACCGCAGCAGAATGCTTGGCCTTCGCCTTCGTGCAGGATAGGGAGGCGCGCATGACCGATTGCCAGCTTTACCTGATCTCGCCGCTTGACGTTTCCGGCACCTTTCCCGATCGCCTGGCCCGCGCGCTCGATGCGGGCGAAGTCGCCGCGTTCCAGTTCCGCGTTAAAGACATCGACGAGCACAAGGCCGCCAAGCTGGCCGAGCCGCTGCAGGCGATCTGCGCGGCGCGCGACGTGGCCTTTATCGTCAACGATTCGATCAGCCTCGCCAAGCGGCTGGGCGCGGACGGGGTCCATCTTGGCCAGTCCGACGGCGAAGTGGCCGATGCCCGCGCGCGGCTGGGCCGCGATGCGCAGATCGGCGTTACCTGTCACAATAGCCGCCACCTCGCGATGGAAGCGGGCGAGGCGGGGGCCGATTACGTGGCCTTTGGGGCATTCTTCCCCAGCTCGACCAAGGACACCGAACACCGCGCCGAGCCTGAATTGCTAACCTGGTGGCAGGAACTGATGGAGATCCCCTGCGTTGCCATCGGCGGGATCACGCCCGAAAACTGCGCGCCGTTGGTGGCCGCCGGGGCCGATTTCCTCGCCGTGTCGGGCGCGGTGTGGAACGGCGACGAGGCCGCGACGATCAAGGCTTTCCACAAGGCGATTGCCGGGGCCTGAGCGCCCCGGTTCCCTTTCGCGCGCAAACCTGCCAGCTTGTCAGGCCTAAGGCTTTGAAGAGGCACGGCGATGCTGGATCCTATTTCTCCGCGTGAACTGACGCTGCGCGGCATCGTGCTGGGCGCGGTGCTGACGGTGATTTTCACTGCCGCGAACGTCTATCTGGGGCTCAAGGTCGGGCTGACCTTTGCCACTTCGATCCCGGCTGCGGTGATCTCGATGGCGGTGCTGCGCTCGTTTTCGGGCGTGACGATCCAGGAAAACAACATCGTCCAGACCATCGCCAGTTCGGCGGGGACACTGTCGGCCATCGTCTTCGTGCTGCCGGGTCTGGTCATGGTCGGGTGGTGGAACGGCTTTCCTTACTGGCAGTCGGTCGCGGTGATCGCGATCGGCGGCGTGTTGGGGGTGATGTATTCGGTCCCGCTGCGCCGCGCGCTGGTGACGGGATCGGACCTGCCGTACCCCGAAGGCGTCGCGGCGGCCGAAGTGCTGAAAGTGGGCGCGGGCGTTGGCGGGGCGGAGGAAAACCGCAAGGGCCTCGCCGCCGTGGTGCTCGGCACGGTGATTTCCGCGCTCTATCCGCTGCTCGCCAAGATGAAGCTGGTCGCAGAGGCGAGTGAGAAGGTGTTCCGGCTGGGTGGCGGGGCGACTTTCGCCTCGGCCACGTTCTCGATGGCCTTGCTGGGGGTGGGGCACCTTGTCGGGCTGACCGTTGGCATCGCGATGCTGGTCGGCATCGTGCTGAGCTATGGCTTCATCCTGCCGCACCTCACCGCGCCGGGCATGGCCGGGGCAGCCGACATTGGCGAACTGGCTCACACGGTGTTTCGCGCCAAGGTGCGCCTTGTGGGCGCGGGCGCGATTGGCGTGGCGGCGATCTGGACCTTGCTCAAGGTCATCGGCCCGATCGTGAAGGGCATTGCGGGCGCCATCGCGGCGGACCGCGCGCGCAAGGCCTCGGGCAGTTTCGCAGGTCTGGAACTGACCGAGCGCGACCTGCCCATCGGCATCGTCGGCGGCACGATCCTGGCGCTGCTGGTGCCGATTGCGCTGCTCTTGGCAGACTTTGCTGCGGGCGGTCCGGTGGCGGGCGCGCTGGGGCTGACGCTGGCGGCATCGGTGGCCTACATTGCGGTGGCGGGCATCCTGATCGCCTCGGTCTGCGGCTATATGGCGGGCCTGATCGGGGCCTCGAACAGCCCGATTTCGGGGGTGGGGATCCTTTCCAGCCTCGGCATTTCGCTGCTGCTGCTGGCGCTGTTCGGGCGCGGACTTGATGCGGACGGGACCAAGGCCCTGGTCGCCTTTGCGCTGTTCGTTACCGCCATCGTGTTCGGCGTGGCGACGATTTCCAACGACAACCTGCAGGACCTCAAGACCGGGCAACTGGTGGGTGCGACACCGTGGCGCCAGCAGGTCGCGCTGATCCTGGGGGTGGCCTTTGGTGCGCTCGTGATCCCGCCGATCCTTGCGCTGCTCAATTCCACCTTCGGCTTCCTCGGTGCACCGGGGGCCGGGCCGAATGCGCTCGCCGCGCCGCAGGCCGCGCTGATCTCGACCATCGCGCAGGGCGTGCTGGGCGGCGATCTGGACTGGAGCCTGATCCGGCTCGGCGCGCTGATCGGCGTCGCCGCCGTGGTGGTCGACGAAGTGCTGCGCAAGGGCGGACGCGGTGCTTTGCCGCCGCTCGCGGTGGGGATGGGGATGTACCTGCCGACCGATTCGACCGCGCTGGTCGTGGTCGGCGCGGTGCTGGGCCACGTTTACAACCGCTGGGCCGCGCGCCAGTCCAATCCCGAATTTGCCGAACGGATCGGGGTGCTGACCGCAACCGGGCTGATCGTCGGCGATAGCCTGTTCAACGTCGGCTATGCTTTCGCGGTCGCCGCAACGGATAATGCGGATGTACTGGCGGTCATCAAGGACAACGCCTTTGCCCTGCCGCTTGGCCTCGTCGCGTTCAGCGCGATGGTGTGGTTGGCCTATGCCCGGATGGTGCGCGCGGCCCGCGATGCCTGATGCAGCCGACTAGCCGTTATTGATGACCCGGCGCACGCAGCGCAGCGTGCCGTCTTTCCCGTCTGGCCCGATTTCGCGCAGGAAGTTGAGCGAGAGGACGTGGAACTTCTGGCCGCGCTTCGGCCCGCTGGTCATCGTCAGCAGGTCACCGGTAAGCAGATAGGTGCCGCGCCCGGCCTGCGAGGTGTAGGTCGTGGCGTTGATCACGGTAAAGCCCTGTTCGGGCACCCGGATCCCCGCCGCGCCCGTGGCATTTCCGGGCACTTCGCAGACATAGCTGCCCAGCGGCAGGCGGCCGATCTGCCCCCCTGGCGCGGCGCCGGCCGCAGTGGCTACCGCAGCGCCAAGGGCTGCAACGGCGGGAAGAAGTGCTCTGGTCATCGCGCGGCTCATGATGCCGCGGCGATTAGCAGGTACTGAACGTGCCCGCCATATCGATTGGCACCAGACCTTGCCCCACGGCGCGTGCCGCGCTAAGGGCGCGCCTTCCCCGGTCCAACCCGAACCTTTGGGCGACCGGTTCTTTCTCAACTTTGAAGGCATCCCCATGGCGAAGATCAGCGGCGTGGACATCCGTCCCGGCAACATCCTCGAATACGAAAAAGGCATCTGGAAGGTCGCGAAGACCCAGCACACCCAGCCGGGCAAGGGCGGCGCCTTCATGCAGGTCGAGATGAAGAACCTGATCGACGGCCGCAAGACCAACGTGCGCTTCCGTAGCGCCGACACGGTCGAAAAGGTCCGCCTCGACACCAAGGACTTCCAGTTCCTCTATGCCGAGGGCGATGACCTGGTGTTCATGGATGTCGAAACCTACGAGCAGATCAATTTGCCCAAGGACCTGCTGGGCGGTGCCGATGCGTTCCTGCAGGACGGCATGACCGTTCTGCTCGAAATGTATGACGAGCGTCCGATTTCGGTGCAGCTGCCCGAACAGGTTGAAGCTACCATCGTCGAAGCCGACGCCGTGGTGAAGGGGCAGACCGCCTCGTCGAGCTACAAGCCCGCGATCCTCGACAACGGGGTGCGCGTGATGGTGCCGCCGCACATCGAAAGCGGCACGCGCATCGTCGTCGACGTTTACGAGCGCACCTACGTCCGCAAGGCCGACTGATCATGGCCGTCGTTTCCGGCATGATCCGCGTGATGGAGAAGGCCGCCCGCAAGGCCGGGCAGCGTCTCCGCCGCGACTTCGGCGAGGTCGAGCACCTGCAGGTTTCCCGCAAGGGGCCCGCCGACTTCGTTTCGAAGGCCGACCAGCGCGCCGAGCGCACGCTCTATGACGAGCTGCTCGCGGCGCGCCCCGATTGGGGCTTCCTGCTGGAAGAGGGCGGCGAGATCCATGGCGATCCGAACAAGCCGCGCTGGATCATCGACCCGCTCGATGGCACCAGCAACTTCCTCCACGGCATCCCGCACTTCGCGATCTCGATCGCGGTGCAGGAGCCGAAGCTGGATGGCAGCGGTTGGGGCGATATCGTCGCGGGGCTGGTTTACCAGCCGATCACCGACGAAAGCTTCTGGGCCGAAAAGACCCGCGGCGCCTGGCTGCACGATCGCCGCCTGCGCGTTTCGGCGCGCCGCCACCTCGATGAAAGCCTGATCGCCACCGGCATTCCCTTTGCCGGGCGCGGGGACAGCGTCGAATGGACCAAGATCTATGGCGCGCTGGCGCCGCAGGTAGCGGGCATCCGCCGCTTTGGTGCAGCTTCGCTCGACCTCGCGTGGGTTGCGGCGGGGCGCTACGAAGGCTTCTGGGAAAGCGGCCTTGCGCCGTGGGATACGGCGGCTGGCTGTCTGCTGGTGCGCGAGGCCGGCGGCTTCGTGACAGACTGGCGCGGCATTTCGCACCCCGTGTGCGACGCGCAGGTACTGGCCGGCAACGACGCGCTCCATTCGCGCCTGCACAAGCAGCTTGTTGGCGCCCTCAGGGCCTGACAGCTTGAATGAAACGGGAAGGGCGGCTAAGCGCCGCTCTCCTCCCATTGCCTTTGCGGCAATGCCCCTGTGGCGGAATGGTAGACGCGACCGACTCAAAATCGGTTGTCGCAAGACGTGCCCGTTCGAGTCGGGCCAGGGGCACCATTCGCAAGCGCTGTGAGCCATTGCGCTTTGCCGGGTGCGGCTTATCGTGGCCGCCCATGAAGCACCATCTCCTTGCCGCCGCCGCGCTTGTCGCGTTTTCCGCCGCTCCTGCCCGTGCCGATGCGATCCATGACCGGATCCAGGCCGACCTTCCCGGGCTGATGGAGATCTACAAGGACCTTCACCAGAACCCCGAACTGTCGTTCCAGGAACACCGCTCGGCCAAGATCATGGCCGACGCCGCCCGCGCGGCCGGGTTCGACGTGACCGAGGGCGTGGGCAAGACCGGGGTGGTGGCGATCCTGCGCAACGGCCCCGGCCCCGTCGTGCTCATCCGCGCCGACATGGACGCCCTGCCGGTGGTCGAACAGACCGGCCTGCCCTATGCCTCGAAGGCGCGCGGGGTTTCGACCGCCGGGGTCGAAAGCGGGATCATGCACGCCTGCGGGCACGATACCCACATGACCGCCTGGATCGAAACCGCACGGGTCATGGCCGCGAACAAGGACAAGTGGTCGGGCACGCTGATCATGATCGGCCAGCCGGCCGAAGAAGTCGGTCTTGGCGCCTCCGCGATGCTGGAAGACGGCCTGTTCAAGCGCTGGCCCAAGCCCGATTACACTCTGGCCTTCCACGACTCGGCGGATCTCGCTTCGGGCACAATCGGGGTGCGGCCCGGCTTTGCCCTGGCGAACGTCGATTCGGTTGACATCGAAGTGCACGGCGTGGGCGGGCACGGGGCCTATCCCAACCTTACCAAGGACCCGATCGTGCTGGCCAGCGCGATCGTGATGCGCCTGCAAACGCTGGTCAGCCGTGAGGCGAGCCCGTTCGACCCGTCGGTCGTAACGGTCGGCAGCTTCCACGCCGGGGCCAAGCACAACATCATTTCCGACAGCGCGCACCTGCAGCTTACCGTGCGCAGCTATTCCGACGAATCGCGCAGCCTGCTGATCGATGGGATCAAACGGATCGCCCATGCCGAGGGTGAGGCTTCGGGCCTGCCCGAGGAACTGATGCCCGTGGTGACGGTCGAGCCGAACTACACCAAGGCAACCTGGAACACCCCGGCGTTCAGCATGGACATGCTGGGCTTCTTCCAGGCGCGTTTCGGCAAGGACCGGGCGGTCGAGACCGGCCCGGTTATGGCGGGCGAGGATTTCGGCGAGTTCTCGCGCTCCGACCGCGATCACACCAAGTCGCTGATTTTCTGGGTTGGCGGCCGTCCGGCCAGCGTGATCGACGAGGCGAAGCGTGCCGGCAAGGTCCTGCCCGGCCTCCACAGCCCGTTCTGGGCGCCCGAAGCGGACAAGGTGATCGGAACCGGGGCCGAGGCGCTGGTGGTTTCTGCGATCAGGCTCATGCCCAAGAAGCGCTAGGCAGCGTGGACAAATTCCGCGCGGTCACGGCTGGAAGCAAAAATCGCCAGTTCAAGGAGGCGAGGTGAAGGAATATGTCGATATTTCGAGCCGAGCCGACACCGAAATGGCGATTTTTGATCCAGCCCCGCAGGGGTTAGGCTATCAGCGGCCCCGGCAGCGTTGCTCGGCCTTGAGAAAGGCCCACTTTCCCAGCGCCCTCGCGCCTCGCCGGGGCCGCTGACAGCCTAACCGTGATCCACGCGGAATTTGTCCACGCTGCCTAGGCCCGCCCCGGATCAATCGTTGTCGTTGGGGTTGCCGCTGCGCTCGCGCGAGGCCCGGTGGATGTCTTCGATCTGCTTCTGGTTGGGCCGGAAGGGTGTCGTCTTCTTCGCGGTCGTGCCTTGCGCCGTCGGCAGATAGTCGCCCGAGACGTTACGCACCGTAACGGAAGCGCCGTGCGTCATCGGCAGGTTCGGCGGGGGCAGCATGGCGGCAGGCGGCTGGCTCATCGGTCCCGGCGCCATCGGGCCGCGCACCGATCCGCCGGTGGGAATATCGGGCTGCGGCATTGGCTCGTCCGCGCCAAAACCTGCCGAGGTGTCGGGGCCAGACGCCTTCGCGGCGAGCTTATGGTTGCCAAAATGCTCGGCATCCTTGGCTTCGAGCTTGTTCTGGGCTTCGCGCTTGGCGATCGCTTCCTCGATCGGGGCGCGCTGATTTTCGTCCGCGAACAGCGCGATCGCAACGGTCAGCAAAACCGTGGCCACGGCAAAGTGGCGCAGCATCTTTGGTGAAAGCGGCAGGGCGGGGGCTTGGCGGCGCATGGCCTGCGCTATAGCGCGCGAAGGTTAACCGCCGGGTTTGACCTTATGGTTAGCGAGTAATTGACGGCCGCCCTCGCGAATTCCCGGGGCGGGAAGCGCCGGGCGGTCGTCGATCCTATCGCTCTGGTCTCAGGCGTAACAGCCAAGGCGATGATAGAGCGCCGCGATACGCGAGATTTCTTCCGGATCCTCGCTGGCCTGCGCGTGGGTGGCGAGCGCGGCGCGCAGCAGGCGGAAATCGTTGTTCGAGAGCAGGGCCCGAGCGCGAGTGGGCTGGCGCGGTTCGGTTTGCGTGGTCTGGGTCATGGCTCGTACTCCTGAAGGTTGCTCGGCGTGGCGACATAGGGCGCTTGGCCGTTGCCCGATGGATAGCGCGAAACCGGGGCGGGGAAGTGTGAAAACTTACAAAATAATTGTCTTGGTGAAGCGATATGCGCGATAGGACTTGTAAAACTGTCAATAAAATTACAGATAGTTCAGATGAGCGATGCCACTATCCTTGCCGGTTCCGCAATCCGCCGCCTACGCCGCCGCGAAGGGTTGACCCAGGCTGGGATGGCCGCTCGGTTGGCGATTTCTCCCAGCTATCTCAACCTGATCGAACGCAACCAGCGCCCGCTGTCGGCGCGCCTGGTGGTGCAGCTTGCCGAACAGTTCGACTTCGATCCGCGCAGCCTGCGCCAGGACGAGGCGGTCGGTGGGGTCGAAGGCCTGCGCCGCCGCCTTGCCGATGAACGGTTCGCCGATCTTGGCATCGATCGTGACGAGATCGCCGAGTGGCTGACCGCCGCGCCGCAGGCCGCGCTGGCCTTTGCCCGGCTCTACGACACCAGCGGCAAAGCGGGCGGTGCCACCGCCAGCGATCCGGTCGACCTGGTGCGCCGCGAGATCGAGCGGTGGCGCAATTTCTTCGCCGATCTTGATGCTGCGGCAGAGACCTTGTCGGACGAACTGCGCCTCTCGAACGCCGATATGGGCGCGGCGCTGGCCGAGCGGCTGCGCCAGCAGCACCAGATCTCGGTCCGGATCCTGCCGATCGACGTCATGCCCGATGCGCTGCGCCGGCTCGACCTGCACGCGCGGCAATTGCAGCTTTCGGAACTGCTCGACGGCCCGCAGCGCAATTTTCAGATCGCCGTGCAACTGGCCCATCTCGAGCAGCGCGAGGCGATCACCGCGCTGGCCAATGTCGCGCAGTTTGAGGACCGTGCGGCCTGGCGGATGCTGCGCCGGCACCTCGCCAACTATTTCGCCGCTGCGCTGCTGATGCCCTATGGCCGCTTCATGCGCGCCTGTGATGCGACCGGTTATGATCTGGCCTTGCTGCAACGGCGCTTCAACGTCGGCTTTGAACAACTGGCGCACCGCCTGACCACCCTGCAACGGGTTGGCCAGCGGGGGCTGCCGTTCTTCATGGCGCGGATCGACCGGGCCGGACAGTTTTCCAAACGCCATGCCGGGGCGAGCGGGACGACGCTGCTCGAAAGCGAGACGAGCTGCCCGCTTTGGGCCGCGCACCGCGCCTTCGAGAGCGCCGGAAGGATCGTGCCGCAGCTGGTCGAATTCGCCGAAGGAGCAGGTCAGGCCAGCCGCTGGCTTACCCTTTCGAGCGCGGTTGAAGGAAGCGGCGCGCCGGGCGGCGAGGCGGCGCAGTTCGTCATTGTGCTGGGATTGGAGGCCAGGCTGGCCGGACAGCTGGCGCAGGCTCGGGGCATGCCGCTCGGTCCGGAGCAGGCCGTACGGATCGGCCCCGGCTGCGCGCGCTGCCTCAATCCCAATTGCCGCCAGCGCTCGCTCCCGCCGCGCGGCGCGGCGCTGCAATTCGACGAGCGCAGCCGCGGGCTGACCCCGTTTTCCTTTGCCGGGTAATGCCGCTCCGCTTCGCAAACCGGCTTTAACCAAAGTCTGTAAAGTTTACCGACATTTCACCTCTGCGCCTTAGGCTTGCCGCTTCGGTACTGCAGAGAAGGTTGCCGCGCTTCCATGATCCGGCTGTTCAAGCACTATATTCCCCATGCGGTGATCCTGCTCGGCCTGATCGATCTGGCGCTGCTGGTGTTTGCGGGCGATTTTGCCTGGCGGCTGCGGGCAAGCCAGATCGGAATGGATCCGGGCGCGATTGCGGCGCGCGGTTGGCAGCTCGCCGGCTTTGCGGGAATCATCCTGACCGCGATGATTGCGGTCGGCGTCTATGGTGCGGACGCCCTGCGTTCGATGCGCTTCGCCACGGCGCGCCTGCTGGTCGCGATCTCGCTGGGCGTCATCGCCCTGGCCTTCGTCGATTTCCTGTTTGGCGGCCAGAATTTCTGGCGCTCGACGCTGGCCTACAGCATGGTCGGCGCGATTGCCCTGCTCGTGCTCAACCGGCTGGTTGCCGGTGGTGTGCTGGGAGCATCGGCTTTCCGCCGCCGGGTCCTGGTGCTTGGCGCGGGCCAGCGCGCGGCGCGGCTGCGGGCACTGGCGGATCGCCCCGAGAGCGGCTTTTGCATCGTCGGTTATATCGCGATGACCGACATGACCCCGGACATCGAGGAATCGATCGCCCGATCGGCGATTTCCAACCTCACCCGCTATGTCGAGAACCTGAGCGTGAGCGAAGTGGTGCTGGCGCTGGAAGAGCGGCGCAATGCCCTGCCGCTAGGGGACTTGTTGCGGATCAAGACCACGGGTGTTCACGTCAACGATTTCTCGAGCTTCATCGAGCGGGAAACCGGACGGGTCGATCTTGATACGGTCAATCCGAGCTGGCTGATCTTTTCCGATGGGTTTTCGTCCGGCCGCGCGATTTCAAGCGCGGCCAAACGTCTGTTCGATATTGCTGCCAGTTCGCTGCTGCTGGTGCTGAGCGCGCCGGTAATCGTGCTGTTCGCACTACTCGTGAAGCTGGACAGCAAGGGGCCAGCCTTTTTCCGTCAGACCCGCGTCGGGCTCTATGGGCAGACGTTCGATGTGATCAAGCTGCGCTCGATGCGGACCGATGCCGAGGCGGCGGGGGCGCAATGGGCACAAAAGGACGATCCGCGCGTCACGCGGCTGGGCAAGTTCATCCGCAAGGTGCGGATCGACGAACTGCCGCAGACCTGGTCTGTGCTGAAGGGCGAGATGAGCTTTGTCGGCCCGCGCCCGGAACGTCCCGAATTCGTGGCCGAGCTGGAACAGCAGCTGCCCTATTATGCCGAACGCCACATGGTGAAGCCGGGCATCACCGGCTGGGCGCAGATCAATTACCCCTATGGCGCCTCGATCGAGGATTCGCGTCACAAGCTCGAATTCGATCTCTACTACGCCAAGAACTATACGCCGTTCCTTGACCTGCTGATCCTGCTCCAGACCCTGCGCGTGGTGCTGTGGCACGAGGGAGCGCGCTAGGTGCAGGGCCTGTCCGGCATCTGGAGCGTTCTGGGCGTGCTGGCATGGAGTGCCGGCACCCTGGCCTGCGCGCTGAGCGCGTTGTGGCTGGAGAGCCGCCGCGAACGTTATGGCACGGCGCGCCATGCGGTTGGCGCGGCGCTGGCGATGACGGCGCTGTGGGGGCTGGCCGGGCTGGTCATCGGGGTCGCCAACCCCTTGCTCGAATTGGCCGAGGCGGGCCGCAACCTCGCCTGGATCTTCGCGCTCTACCGGCTGTTCGCGGTCGATGGGCGGCATGCCTCGATGCGGCCGATCCGCCCGATGATCGCAGCCCTGGCCTTCGTTGAACTGCTGCAGATCGCGACCCAGGCCGCCTTTGCCAATATCGCCAATGCGCAGGTCACCGACAGCGTGTTTCATACCGCGATGATGCTGCACCTGCTGGTCACCACTGGCGGGCTGGTGCTGGTCCACAACCTTTATGGCGGCGCATCGACCCAGGGACGGCTGGTGCTGCGCTGGCCGGCGCTCGCGCTGGCGGCGCTGTGGGGTTACGACCTGAATTACTATACCATCGCCTACCTTGCCGACGATAACCCCGGCGCGCTTGCCGCGCTGCGCGGGCTGGTCGGTCTGGGAGTTGGCGGATTGCTGGCCTTTGGCGCGGCAAAGGGCAGCGAACACCTGCGCTTCCGCCCCTCGCGCTCGGTCGCGTTCCAGTCGGCCTCGCTGCTGCTGATCGGCGGCTATCTTATCGCGATGGTCGGCGTTGCGCAGTGGCTCAACTTTGCCGGCGGCGACTTTTCGCAGCTTGCCCAGATTGCCTTTATTGCGCTCGCCAGCGCCACTTCGGTTATGATCCTGCCCTCGCGCCGACTGCGCGGCTTGCTCAAGGTTGTGCTGACCAAGCACCTGTTTCAGCACCGCTATGACTACCGCGCCGAATGGCTGCGCTTTACCCGCACGATCGGGCGCTCAGGTGGCGATGCCGGGGCCTCGCTGGAAGAGCGCGTGATCCGCGCCGTGGCCGATATTGCCGACAGCCCGGCGGGCTTGCTGCTGACGCCGGGCGAGGGCGGACAACTGGAACTGGCAGCGCGCTGGCAGTGGCCGACGGCCGAAGTGCCGGGCGAGGCCTTTGACCTTGCCAGCGTGCGCGCGCTCGAAGCGAGCGGCTATATCACCGATCTTGATCAACTGCGCGCCGGCAAGGCGCTCAACGTGCCGAATTTCATGTTGCCGGCCTGGCTGATCGCCGAGCCGCGCGCCTGGGCACTGGTGCCGCTGCTGCACTTTGAGCGGCTGGTCGGCCTGGTGGTGCTCGCGCGGCCCGCCCAGACCCGTGCGCTCGACTGGGAAGACTTTGACCTGCTGCGCGTCGCCGGTCAGCAGTTGGCGAGCTATCTGGCGGAGAACGCGGGTCAGGAAGCCCTGGCCGAAGCCGCCCGGTTCGACGATTTCCATCGCCGCATCGCGTTCGTGATGCACGATATCAAGAACCTCGCCAGCCAGCTTAGCCTGCTGTCGCGCAATGCCGAACTGCATGCCGAGAACCCCGCGTTCCGGGCCGACATGCTGGTTACGCTGCGCAATTCGACCGACAAGCTCAACGCCATGCTGGCGCGCCTGTCGCGTTATGGCCCGACCTCGGTCGAAGCCCTGGAACCGGTCCGCGCCGATGAAGTAGCCGCAGCCATCGCGGCCCAGTTCAAGGGGCGGCACGATGTTGTCGTGGTCGAAACCCAGCCGTGCACGGTCTCGGCCAAACGCGAATCGCTTGAACAGGTGCTGCTGCACCTCGTCCAGAACGCGGTCGACGCCAGCGATGCTGCGCTGCCCGTGTTCCTGCGGGTGACCGTCGATGGCCTCAATGGCGTGATCGAGGTGGTCGATTCCGGCACCGGAATGAGCGCGGAGTTCGTCCGCAATCGCCTGTTCCGCCCATTCGATTCGACCAAGTCCGGCGGTTTCGGGATCGGCGCTTACGAGGCGCGCGAACTGGTCCGGGCGATGAACGGGCGGCTCGATGTCGAATCCCGCGAAGGACTGGGCTCGCGCTTTGCGATCCGCCTGCCGCTCGCCGAGGCGGCGCAGCTCCTCGAAACCTATTCCAGCAAGACCGCGAAGACCGGCAAGAAGGTTGCATAAATGGCCGACACCAAACCCAAGCTGCTGATCGTCGAGGACGATGCGGGGCTTCAGGCCCAGCTCAAGTGGGCCTGGCCCGATTTCGACGTGGTGATCGCGGGCGACCGGACAAGCGCGCTGGCCGCGCTGCGCAGCGAGGAGCCGGCGGTGGTCACGCTCGATCTTGGCCTGCCGCCCGATCCCGACGGGACGAGCGAGGGCTTTGCCGTGCTCGACGAGATCATGGCGATCAAGCCCGATACCAAGGTGATCGTCGCCTCGGGCCACGGCGCGCGCGAAAGCGCGCTGCAGGCGATCGCCAAGGGGGCTTACGATTTCTACCAGAAGCCGGTCGATATCGAGGCACTGGGCCTGATCGTGCGTCGCGCGCTGCAACTCCACCGGATCGAGGCCGAAAACCGTCAGCTTGCCGCGCGTTCGGGTGAGGACAACCGCGTGCTGGGCCGCCTGATCACGGCCGCTCCGGAAATGGTGAAGGTGGCGCGCACGATCGAGCGCGTTGCCAACACCAACGTCTCGGTCATGCTGCTGGGGGCCAGCGGCACCGGCAAGGAACTGCTGGCGCGCGGCCTGCACGAGGCGAGCGGCCGGGCGGGCGGGGCCTTCGTTGCGATCAACTGCGCCGCGATCCCCGAAAACCTGCTCGAAAGCGAGCTTTTTGGGCACGAGAAGGGAGCCTTTACCGGCGCGGTCAAGACTACCGAAGGCAAGATCGAGCAGGCCCAGGGCGGAACCCTGTTCCTCGACGAAGTGGGCGACATTCCGCTTCCCCTGCAAGTCAAGCTGCTGCGCTTCCTGCAGGAACGCGTGATCGAGCGGATCGGCTCGCGCAAGTCGATCCCGGTCGATACCCGGATCGTCTGCGCCACCCACCAGGACCTTGAGGCGATGATCGCGGATGGGCGCTTCCGCGAAGACCTGTTCTATCGCCTCGCCGAAATCGTGGTGAAGATCCCGAGCCTTGCGGAACGCCCCGGTGATGCCGCGCTGCTGGCCAAGGCGCTGCTCGCGCGCTTTGCCAAGGAAATGAACCCGGCGGTGAAGGGCTTTGCCCCCGATGCGCTGGCCGCAATCGACGCCTGGGGCTGGCCGGGCAACGTGCGTGAGCTGGAAAACCGCGTGAAGCGCGCGGTCATCATGGCCGAAGGCAAGCTGGTCGGCGCGGCCGATCTCGATCTGGGTGCGCCGGAAGGGGAAGGCGGCGACGTGCTCAACCTCAAGTCCGCGCGCGAGGAGGCCGACCGGCGGGTGATCCGCCATGCCCTGGCGCGCAGCGAAGGCAATATCTCGAACACGGCCAAGCTGCTCGGGATCAGTCGGCCGACGCTCTATGACCTGCTCAAGCAGTATGATCTGCAGGCCTGACCGCCTTTTGAAACTTGCCGCAACCGGCTTGCTGACGGGTCTGACGCTGGCGCTGGCCGCGCCGGGGCTGGCGCTGCCGGGTGCAGCCGAGGCGCCGATGAAGGCGGCCTATGCCGCGCTTGCACACGGTGACGGGATTGCGGCCGAGGCCGAACTGGAAAAGGCGCAGACCGCAGGCGCATCGCGCGAGGATGTCGCCGCGGCAATGGGCGAGGCGCTGCTTGCCCAAGGCGAGAATGCCCGCGCGCGCGAATGGCTTGGGCCCGGCCAGTTCGCCAAAGGGCAGGAAGCATTCGGCTGGCGCACATTGGGGCGGCTGGAACGGCTCGACGGCAACCTTCCCGCGGCGGGCCAGGCACTGGACCGGGCGCTGAGCTTTGCCCCCAAAGACGCGCTGCTGTGGGTCGAGATCGGGCGGCTGCGCTATGCCGGGGGCGAGCAGCTCCAGGCAATCGATGCCTCGCTGAAGGCGCTCGAATACGGGCCCGACAATATCCGGGCGCTTGAATTTCGCGCGCAGTTGGTGCGCGATGCGCAAGGCTGGGAAGCGGCTCTGCCGATTTACGAGCGCGCGCTCGAACGCGCACCGGACGACCTGTCGTTGCTCGGCGGCTATGCCGCCTGCCTTGGCGAATTGGGCCGGGGCAGCGAGATGCTGACCGTGACCCGGCACATGATCGAGCTTGCGCCCAAGCATCCCTATGCATGGTTCCTGCAGGCAACGCTTGCCGCGCGGGTCGGAGACGTGGATCTGGCCCGGAAGCTGCTGGCGCATACCGGCACGGCCATGCGCGACGATCCGGCGGGAATGCTGCTGTCCGGCGTGCTGGAACTGGAGGCCGGGAACGCCAACATCGCGGTCGGCCAGTTCGAACGGCTGAGCGACCGTCAGGCCGCCAATCCGCGCGTGCAGTTGCTGCTCGCCCGCGCGCTTTACGAGGCAGGGCAGTACGACGAATTGCTGCGCCGCTTTGGCGGCTATGCGGCGCGGGCCGATGCTCCGGCCTATCTGTTGACCCTGCTGGGCCGGGCTTACGAGGACCTGGGCAACCGCGCTGCCGCCGCACCGCTACTGGACCGCGCATCGGCTGCTACCGTGCCGGCGCTGATGCCGATCCCCGAAGGAGCGCCGTCCGGCGTTCTGGCGGGCCGCTTCGGCGATGATCCGGGCAGCCCGGGATCGGCAGTGCCCTATGCGCGGGCCCTGCTGGGCGCGGGCAACTTCGCGGCGGCGCGGCAGGTGGCGGAGCGGTTCCTGTCGCTCCATCCCGGTTCAGCCGATGCCCTGGCGCTGGCCGGCGATGTCGAGCTGGCGGCAGGCAATCCCGGTGGTGCCCTTAGCCACTATATCGATTCGGCGCAGGTGCGCTTCCCAGACAACCTGCTGCTGCGCATGGGCGAGGCATTCGACCGGGCCGGGCGCGGGGGCGAAATGCAGCCGATCGCGGCGCGCTACCTGACCGGCTGGCCGGGCAGCCGGCTCGCCGCGCGGCTTGCGGCCGGGCACAGCGCCGGGCTGGGCGACTGGCACACCGCACGATTGCTGCTCGAATCGCTGCGCCTGCGGGGCGGCGATGGCGACGTGCGCCTGCTGGCGGACCTCAGCCTGGCGCAGCTGCGCGACGGCGATGCCGAGGCCGCATTGGCGACGGCGCAGACCGCCTATGCGCTGATGCCGTCAAGCGGGGTGGTGGCGCAGGCCTGGGGCATGGCACTGGCGCAGCTTGGCCGCGAGCCGGCACTGGCGCGCCAGTTGCTGACCAAGGCGCGGCGGATCGGCGGCGACAATCCGCTGCTGGTCGAGGCCCGGCACAAGCTCGATTCGGGATCCTGACGCCCAAACTCTTGCCCCTCTGACCATTCCCTCTCGACACCGCGCGCAACTGCCGTAAAGGCAATTTCATCGCGCGATTAAATTTTTGCGGAGAGGGAAAAATGGCAGGCGTTCTTCAGGGTGTGACCGTTATCGAATTGGCCGGGATCGGGCCTGGGCCGTTTTGCGGCATGATGCTGGCCGATCACGGGGCGCGGGTGATCCGCGTCGAGCGGCCCTCGAAGGCCGGACGCTTTGGCGATGGCGGCAACCGCGACATCCTCAACCGCAGCCGCGAACGCATCGAGCTCGACCTCAAGGATCCGGCCGCGATTGCAGAGATCAAGGAACTGGTGAAGACCGCCGACGCGCTGATCGAGGGCTATCGTCCCGGCGTGCTCGAACGCCTGGGCCTGGGGCCGGACGTGCTGCTGGCAATCAATCCCAAGCTGGTGATCGGCCGCATGACCGGCTGGGGCCAGGACGGCCCGATGGCGCCGCTTGCCGGGCATGACATCAACTATATCGCGCTGTCGGGCGCGCTCCACACCTATGGCCGCAAGGGCGAAAAGCCGAGCTTCCCGGTCAATGCCGTGGGCGATTTCGGCGGCGGCGGCATGATGCTGGCGTTCGGCGTGGTCGCGGGCGTGCTCCATGCGCGTAGCGGCGGGCAGGGCCAGGTGGTCGACTGCGCGATGGTCGATGGCGCGGCGATCCTCTCGGCGATGACCTATACCTTCCTCGGCAACGGCCAGTGGAAGGACGAGCGCGGGGTCAACCTGCTCGATTCCGGCACGCACTTCTACGACACCTACGAAACCAAGGACGGCAAGTGGATCTCGCTCGGCTCGATCGAGCCGCAGTTCTATGCGATCCTGATGGAAAAGACCGGTCTTGCGGGCGATCCCGACTTTGCCCAGCAGATGAACCCGGCCAAGTGGGACGAACTGAAGGAGCGCCTCACCGCGCTGTTCCTGACCAAGACCCGCGACGAATGGTGTGCGATCATGGATGGCACCGACATCTGCTTTGCCCCGGTGCTCAGCCTGACCGAAGCGCCCAGGCACGCCCACAACGTGGCGCGCGGCACCTTCACCGAGGAAGGCGGCATGGTTCAGCCGATGCCCGCGCCGCGCTTTTCCGCCACGCCGGCGCCGGCGCCGAAACTGGCCGGGCGTTGATCGGATCGCTGCCACCGGCTCAACCATGTTGAGACTGGTGCGGCGCCCCACCTAACTAGCGGGCTTGGCTGATGCCTTCGCTCGCAGTACGGCCGCTGCGATCAATTCGCGGCGGCCGGAGCATTTTATGGCACTGTTTTCACGCATCGACCCAATGGTGCGCCTGCTGATCGCGGCGATCGCGCTGGCGGTGCTGCTGCCGGCGCAGGGCGCGGTGCGCGATGTGGTGCAGGCGATTTCGACCGCGGCGGTGTTCGTGCTGTTCCTGCTCAACGGGGTGCGCCTGCCGCGCCATGAAGTGGCCACTGGCATCACCAACCACCGCCTGCTCTGGCCGCTGACGGCGTGGGTCTTTCTGGTGATGCCGCTGCTCAGCTGGCTGGCCGTGCAAGTGGGACAGGGGCTGTTGCCCCCGCTGATCGCGATGGGTTTCATCTACCTTGGCTGCCTGCCTTCAACGGTCCAGTCAGGCACCGCCTATACCTCGCTCGCCGGGGGCAATGTGGCGAGTTCGGT
>NZ_JAYSBK010000045.1:0-25574 GCF_041915465.1 Novosphingobium sp.
ACCACCAGCAGCTTCGTGTTCGAACTGACCGGCACGCCCGACAAGATCGACCGCTTCGTTTCGCTGATGCGCGAACTGGGCCTGGTCGAAGTGGGCCGCACCGGCGTGGTCGGCATGATGCGCGGCGCTGCCGCCGCCTGAGAATTCAACCGAATACCAACATATGTCCGGCCCCGGCCGGGCCACACTGCAAGAGAACGGGACTGACATGAAGGTTTATTACGACGCCGATTGCGACCTCAACCTGGTCACGGGCAAGAAGATCGCCGTGCTCGGCTATGGCAGCCAGGGCCACGCCCACGCGCAGAACCTGCGTGACAGCGGCGTGAAGGAAGTGGCCATCGCGCTGCGTCCCGGCTCGGCCAGCGCCAAGAAGGCCGAAGCCGCCGGCTTCAAGGTCATGTCGAACCAGGACGCCGCCAAGTGGGCCGACATCCTGATGATCCTCGCGCCCGACGAACATCAGGCCGCGATCTATGCCGATGACCTCCACGCCAACATGAAGCCCGGCGCGGCGCTGGCCTTTGCCCACGGCCTCAACATCCACTTCGGCCTGATCGAGGCGCGCGCCGACATCGACGTGATCATGATCGCGCCGAAGGGTCCGGGCCACACCGTGCGCAGCGAATACCAGCGTGGCGGCGGCGTGCCCTGCCTCGTCGCTGTCCACCAGGACGTCACCGGCAATGCCCATGACGTGGCGCTGGCCTATGCCTCGGGCGTTGGCGGCGGCCGTTCGGGCATCATCGAAACCAACTTCCGCGAAGAATGCGAAACCGACCTGTTCGGTGAGCAGGCCGTGCTGTGCGGCGGCGCGACCCACCTGGTTCAGGCCGGATTCGAAACCCTGGTCGAAGCCGGCTATGCCCCGGAAATGGCCTATTTCGAATGCCTGCACGAACTGAAGCTGATCGTCGACCTGATGTATGAAGGCGGCATCGCCAACATGCGCTACTCGATCTCGAACACGGCCGAATATGGTGACATCACCACCGGTCCGCGCATCATCACCGACGAAACGAAGAAGGAAATGAAGCGCGTTCTGGAAGACATCCAGTCGGGCCGCTTCGTGAAGAACTTCGTGCTCGACAACCGCGCCGGCCAGCCGGAACTCAAGGCCGCCCGCGGCCTCGCCAAGCGTCACCCGATCGAGGAAACCGGTGCCAAGCTGCGCGCGATGATGCCCTGGATCGGCGCGAACAAGCTGGTTGACCAGACCAAGAACTGATCGACGCCAGCCGGTTTAGCGAAGAGGCCCGGGGCTTAGCTCCGGGCCTTTTTCGTTGCCAGGAACAACCCGAGGAACCCGGCGGCCACGAGCAGGCTCATCCAGAACTGGCTGGCCAGATCCGGCGTCAGCGCCATGAAGCCGATCACCGCCAGCATCCCGGCGACGGCGAACAGCGTGCCAAAGGGGTGAAACCACATCTTGAGCTGCAACTCCCGCCCTTCGCGCGCGAACTTCGCGCGCAGCCGCAGCTGGGCGGCGGCGACCATCAGGTAGAGCAGCAGCATGGTGACGCCCGAGGAATTGAGCAGGAAGCTGAACACCGTGTCTGGCGAAAGCCGCTCTGCCGCGAGCGCGCCATAGGAGAACAGGCTGGCGATCAGGATCGCGCGCACCGGCACCTGCCGCTTGTTCACCGCCACCAGCCACTGCGGCGCATCGCCGTGGCTGGCGAGGTGGAACAGCGTGCGCGAAGTGACGTACAGCCCGGAATTGAGGCACGAAAGCACCGCGACCAGCACGACGAGGTTCATGATCGTCTCGCCCCCCGGCACGTGCATCGCCGCCAGCGTCGCGGCGAAGGGCGAATAGCCCGGCTGGATCTCCTGCCACGGCACCACCGCCACGATCATCAACAGCGAGAGGATGTAGAACACCACGATCCGCACCGTAACCGACAGCGAAAGCCGCGCCACGGCCTTGGCTGGTTCGGCGCTTTCGGCCGCGGCAATGGTCGAAATTTCGGCTCCGCACAGCGCGAAGATCGTCGAGGCGACCGCCGCCAGCACTCCGCCCCAACCGGCAGGCGCAAAACCGCCGTGGGCCGTGAGGTTGCCGAAGGTCTGGCCGGTCGGGCTGGTGAAACCCAGCGCCCACGATCCTGCGACAAGGATGAAGGCAACGATCGCCACCACCTTGGTCAGCGAAAACCAGAACTCGAACTCGCCGTAAGAGCGCGTGGACATCAGGTTCACGCCGGTGAGAAAGGCCATCAGCCCCACCCCGATCTGCCATGTCGGAATATCCGGCCACCAGTGGTTGAGGATCTTGGCCCCGGCAATGGCCTCGATCGCGACGACAACGACCCAGAAATACCAGTAGAGCCAGCCCGAGAGGTGCCCCGCCCAATGTCCGATCCCGGCGCGGGCGAAGTCTGGAAAGGCCTGCACGCCGATCAGCGCCGCCGCCATTTCCGAGATCATCCGCATCACCAGCATGATGATCAGGCCCGCGATGGCATATGAAACGACGGCCGCCGGACCGACCAGGCTGATCGTGGTCGATGAACCGACGAACAGCCCCGCCCCAATGATCCCGCCGATCGCGATCATCGAGATGTGGCGGCTCTCAAGGCTCTTGCCCAATGCGGGCTTGCCATAGGCGCCGACCGCGATGTCTTCGGCCGGGATCTGGTCGTTCATGCCGGTCTCCTCAGCGCATCAGGGCGAAGGCGGTGCGCAGTTCGCGCACGAAGGCTTCGGGCTGCTCCCAGGCGGCGAAGTGGCCGCCCTTGTCCATGTCGCCCCAGTGGACCAGATTCTTGAAATTGCGCTCGGCCCACTTGCGCGGGGTCGGCAGGATTTCCTTGGGGAAGGCGCTGACGGCAACCGGCAGTTCGATGTCGTGCGGCGCAAAGCTGCCGAAGCTCTCCCAATAGAGCCGCGCCGAGGAGGCGCCGGTGGCCGGGAGCCAGTACATCATCAGGTTATCGAGGATCTGGTCGCGGCTCAGCGCATCGAAGGGCGAACCGCCGTTATCGGTCCACGCCCACATCTTCTCGAAGATCCAGCCCGCCAGGCCAACCGGCGAATCCACCAGGCCGTAACCCACCGTCTGCGGACGGGTGCGCTGCTGGGTGGAATAGCCCGAATCCCAGTCCTGATAGAATTTCAGCGCGCCCAGCGCCTTGAGTTCGGCAGGCGACGGGTTTTCCAGATCTTCCGGCAAGGGCCGCCCGATCGGCATGTTGAGGTGGATGCCCGCGCAGCCTTCCACCTTCTGCACACCGATCGCGGTGGTCACCGCGCTGCCCCAGTCGCCGCCCTGCGCGACCCAGCGGTCATAGCCCAGGCGCTTCATCAGTTCGCCCCAGGTGCGGCCGATCTTTTCGACGCCCCAGCCGGTCGTGGTCGGCTTGCCGGAAAAGCCGAAGCCCGGCAGCGAAGGCAGCACCAGATCGAAGGCCTGGGCCTGGTCTTCAGGGTTGGTCAGCCCCTCGATCACGCCCATGAACTCGATCACCGAGCCCGGCCAACCGTGGGTCATGATGAGCGGCATGGCCCCGGTGTGGGGCGAACGGATGTGGAGGAATTGGATTTCCAGCCCGTCGATCACGGTCTTGAACTGGCCCAGCGCGTTAAGCCGCCCTTCGCAGCGCCGCCAGTCATAGCCGCGCCGCCAGTAGCCGATGAGATCCTGCAAGGCCTCGAGCGGCGTGCCTTGCGACCAGTCCGCCACGGTTTCCTTTTCCGGCCAGCGGGCAAGGTCGATGCGGGTGTGAAGATCGTCAAGCTGGGCTTGCGGAATGGCGAGGGTAAAGGGGCGAATCTCTTGCATCATGGCAACCTAGCGGATGAATCCACGGGGGGAAGCCCGTCTTCGGCAATGCACCGCTGATCGCATCCCGCTTCGCTCCCTCTGCCCCGCGGGTATACTTAATTTCGGTTAAACGCGCCTCAGCAGGCGGCATTAACCAGCGAGGCAACAATGCCTCTCGCACGGGTCAACAACAGAGAAAAAAAGCCATGTCCAAGCGATCCCTCTTTGCGATTCCCTTTGCCCTTCTGCTCTCCACCACGGCGATGGCGGAATCGAATTCCAACACGACGCGCGACACGAGCGATGCCGCCGCCATTGCCGCACCGGCCGATGCGACCGAGATCGAACTCGCCACGGGCGCCGACTATTCGGCCGGGCATTATGGCGAACTGGTGGATTCGACCGTGTGGAGCATTCCGCTCGATCTCAAGATCCGCTCGGGCCGGTTTCGCGCCCAGGCAACCCTGCCCTACGTTTTCATGACCGGGCCGGGCCAACTCGTCGGCGGCGTGATTGTCTCCAACCCGGGCAGCACCACCACGACTTCGCGTTCGGGGATTGGCGATGTGAGTCTTTCGGCGGCCTACCTGCTCACCAATGAGCGCGGCGCTCTGCCCGCGATCGAGCTTGGCGGCAGCGTAAAGCTCCCCACCGCCAAGACCACCATCGGCACCGGCGAGACTGACTTTTCGATCACGGCCAGCGCCTACAAGACGCTTGCGCCGGGGGTCATGCTGTTCGGATCGCTGGGCTATTCCTGGCTCGGCAGCCCGGCCCAGTATCAACTCGAAAATGGCATCACGGCTTCGGGCGGCCTGAATTACGGCCCTGCCCCGAACCAGAACTACGGCGTCAGCTTCGCTTACCGCGAACCCGTTGCATCCGGTCTCAAGGGGTAGGCCGTAGTCTCACCCTACCTGACCTATCGCTTTGACCGGCGCTTTGGCCTGACCCTCTACGGGATGGCCGGCCTTAACGATGCCAGCCCCCGGATCGGCGCGGGCATCCGGATCAGTGTGTTCCAATAGCCGAGAAACCGGGGGAGTTCGGGGGCAAAACCGACAAGTCACCTGACTTTGGGAGAAACGACAATGCCTAAGCTTCACCTTCCGCTTGCCCTGACCGCGATCGCTCTGACGGCGGCCTCGGCGGCCATCGCCGCTCCGCCAGCCGGCGTCCCGGTTGGCCCGCCGGCCGGGATTCCGCACGGCCCGCCGGCCGGAATTCCCCATGGTCCGCCGGCGAGCATCCCGGCCGGACCGCCCGCCGGCGTGCCCCACGGGCCGCCCGCAAGCGTTCCGCATGGTCCGCCGGCCACCGCCTCCAGCCATGCGCCTGCTGGCGCTGCCGCCGCGCACGCCGCAGCCACCCCGGAGGGGAGTCATGCCCCGTCCGACCCATCGCTGCAGCGAGGCGCATCCTATCTGGGCAAGCTCAACGCCGCCCATGCCAGTGACAAGGCGCTCAGCAAGGCCTCGCCGAATTCGGTCGTCGGCGCCCTTGGGATCTACAAGGCATCGGTCTCGGCGGCGAATGCCGACATTGCGACCTATTCCGGCGCGGTTGCGAACGACCAGACCGTGGTTGCAAATGCCGAGGCCGCGGTAACCACGGCGCAGGCCAATCTCGATACGGCGAACGGCGCGAACCCGGTCGATCCGGCCGCCGTGGACGCAGCCAAGACCGCGCTTGCCGCAGCCCAGTCCGACCTGCTGACCGCGCAAAACCAGCTTGCGCAGGATCAGGCCAGCCTGGCAGCCGCCCAGCAGGCCCTGGCCGGAGCGCAGACCACGCTGGCCAGTTCGACCGGCACGACGCTCACGCCCGAGGTGGTGAGCAAGCTCAATTCCATGCTCGGAATTTGACCCAAAGCATCGGGCACCGCCGCAACCGGTGGCGCCCGAACGCGCTCCCGCCGCTCAGGCCAGCGCGGCTTTGGACGCGGCTTCTACGCGCGAACGGTCGGCCAGCATCATTGTGGTCGAAGCCTTGGCCAGCACATTGCCCGCCGCGTCCTTGAGATGGCCTTCATAGAACGCGGTCTTGCGCCCGGCGCGCTCGGCCCAGCCTTCGGCGATCACCAGGCCAGGGCGGACCGGGGCAAAGAAGCTGACCTTCAGTTCCAGCGTCATCGGCGTCACGTCATGTCCGTGCCGCGCAATCGCGGCGTGAGCCATCGCCGCGTCGATCCAGCCGGTGACGAAACCGCCCTGCACCACCCCGCCCGAATGGCACAGGTGCGTCCCCGCCATGTATTCCAGCGTGGCGCGCCCTTCGGGGTTCATCTCGACGATCCGGACAAGGCCCATGGTCTCGTACAGCGTGTCGTTGGTGTTCTCGCTCATGGTTACACCAGCGCCGAATAGATCAGGGTCTTGAGCTCGCGCCGGATCGGGTAGGTGCTCGACGGCGACATCTGGGTCATGAAGACCATCGCGATCTCTTCCACCGGATCGACAAAGAACGCGGTCGAAAACAGCCCGCCCCAGTAGAATTCACCGACCGATCCCGGGATCATGGTGCGCGCAACGTCGATGTTGACCGCAAAGCCCAGGCCAAAGCCAACCCCGGCATTGGTCGCCTCGCTGAACATCGAGCGCGACATCGAGGCAAGGTCCGATCCGCCCGGCAGGTGGTTCAGCGTCATCAATTGCAGCGTCTTGCGGCTGACGATCCGCTCGCCATTCAGCTCCCCGCCGTTCAGCAGCATGGCGCAGAAGCGATGATAGTCGAGCGCGGTCGAGACGAGCCCGCCCCCGCCCGAAACCTGCTTGGGCATCCGGCTCCATGCGCTTTCCGCGCCCTTGTCGTACATCACCCGGCCCTTGCCCGGCACGAAGGTATAGCAATCGGTCAGGCGGTGGATCTTGTCCTCGGGCACGGCGAAGAAGGTATCGACCATGCCCAGCGGCTCAAAGATGAGGGTGCGGAAGAAATCGGGCAGCGCCATGCCGGAAACGCGCTGGATTACCGCGCCCAGCACATCGGTCGACACGGAGTAATTCCACGCCTCGCCCGGCGAGAATTCCAGCGGCAGCTTGCCTAGCGCGGCAATCAAGCCATCAAGGTCAAGGTTGCCGTGCCAGTTCTCCAGCTTGCCCTCGCGGTGGGCGGCGTCGATGTTGCTGCGGTTCTGGAAGCCATAGGTCAGGCCCGAGGTGTGGCGCAGCAGGTCGACCATCTGCATCGGCCGTTCGCACCGCTTGGTCAGGAACGGCACGCCCCCGCCCCCGCCGTTGTAGACGCAGAGGTCCTTGAATTCGGGCAGGACGTGGTGAACCGGCGTATCGAGCGCAACTTTCCCTTCTTCCAGCAGCATCATGAAAGCGATCGAAGTGATCGGTTTGGTCATCGAGGCGATGCGGAACAGCGAGGCCTCATCGATCGGTGCGCCGCCTTCGCGCGCAGGCCCCTGCGAGGAGAAGTGCGCGATCTCGCCCCGGTCGGAGAGCAGCAGCTGCGCATTCGCGAACTTGCCGGTGTCGAGATACTGTTCCTTGATGAAGGCGTCGATCCGCGCCAGCCGCTCTGGGTCAAATCGTCCGGATGCCCGCGCAAGATCACTCATGTGGCTATGTCCCACCCCTGATTCAGTTTCGCTTTCGCACCTTTATCGCCGCACCCATGCAACAGGGCAAGCACGCATCGGGACTGCTAACAACTTGACGAGCGGGTCAAGCCCAGCCACCCCGCTGATTGCAGATGGGGGGAACGCATTTGACGCATCAGGCAAAGGGCGGAGCACGGGTGCTGGTCTTCCTGCTGGCGCTGGCCATCTTCATCCACGCGCTCGACCGCGGCAACTTTCCCACCGCCGCGCCGCTGATCAATGACAGTCTGGCGCTCGACAACACCCACATGGGCTGGCTGCTGTCCGCCTTTTTCCTGACCTACGTGCCGGGACACGTTCTGGCGGGCTGGCTGGTGGAACGGCTCAATGCCTATCGCACCCTCTCGCTGGGCCTTGCGGCGTGGTCGCTGGCCACATTGCTGATGGGCTTGGCCGGCAGTTTCGGCGCGATGCTGGCGCTGCGGCTGCTGCTTGGCATCGGCGAAAGCGCAGGTTTTCCCGCAGCCTCCAAGTTGCTGGCCCAAACCTTGCCGCACGAAAAACTGGGCACGGCCAACGGCCTGATCGGTGCGGGCCTGATGCTGGGCAACGGCATCGGCGTGCTGCTGGGCGGCATGCTGATTGCGCGCTTCGGCTGGCACATGCTGTTCTTCGTGTTCGGCGGGCTCTCCCTGCTCTGGCTGGTGCCGTGGCTGACGCTGATTTCGGGGCCAAAGGACCAAGGTGCCGCTGCCGCGACCGTGGATCATGCCGCACCAAGTTACCGCGAGATGCTGAGCCGCCGCGAAACCTGGGGCGCGATGCTGGGGATGTTCACGTCGAACTATCCCTACTTCATCGTCCTGTCCTGGCTGCCGCTCTACCTCGTCAAGCAGCAGGGCTATTCGCTGACCACGATGGCCTGGCTGGGCGGCACGGTGTACCTGCTCGGCGCCTTGGTGAACCTGATAGGCGGGCCCTATATCGACCGGTTGATCGCGAACGGCGGCGATGCTGCCAAGCTGCGCAAGCGTGTGATCCTTGCTTCGTCCAGCATCGCGGTGGCGTGCATGGGGGCCTGCGCGACAGGCAAACCGGCATTCGCCGTGGCCGGGTTGCTGGGCTATTCGCTGTCGATCGGGCTTGGCCCCATCGGTACCTTTACCGCCGGACAGACGCTGGGCGGGCCACGCGCGGCGGGCAAGTGGATCGGCCTGCAAAACGGTGCGGGCGGGCTTTCCGGCGTGATCGGCCCCGCGCTGACGGGCGTGCTGATCGATGCGACGGGGGATTACCGTGTGGCCTTCCTGTTTGCCACCCTGATCGCGGCATCCGGGCTTTATTTCTGGGGCGTGATGATTCCCAAGGTCGAACCGCTGGAATGGTCGCCCGCAAAGCCGCGTTAAGGGTTTAGCCCCCTTTACAAGGCCGTCGCCAATCCCCATAGGCAAGGCCATGACTCTCCGGCTCGGCCTTACCCTGCGACTTATCCGCCCTTGGGCGTGAGCTGGCGTGCCTCGCGGGTGCGCTAGCGGCACCCAAGGGAGACCCCGCCGCAATACCCGTCGCACTGCCAATTCCGAGATACCAAGATGACCATGCTGAAGAACCCCGGGGTCAAGTATCGCCCCTTCCCGCAGATCAACCTGCCCAATCGCCAGTGGCCCAGCCGCGTGATCGAAAAGGCGCCGCGCTGGCTTTCCACCGACCTGCGCGATGGCAACCAGGCGCTGATCGACCCGATGGGTGCCGAAAAGAAGAGCCGCTTCTTCGACCTGCTGGTGAAGGTCGGCCTCAAGGAAATCGAAGTCGGTTTCCCGAGCGCGGGCGCAACCGAATTCGACTTCATCCGCGGGCTGGTCGATAGCGGCCGCATCCCGGATGACGTGCTGGTGCAGGTTCTCACCCAATCGCGCGAAGACCTGATCAAGACCTCGTTCGAAAGCCTCGCGGGCGCGAAGCAGGCGATCGTCCATGTCTACAACGCCGTCTCGCCGCTGTGGCGCCAGGTGGTGTTCGGCATGGAAAAGCCCGAGATCAAGGAAATCGCCCGGCACGGCGCGATGTACCTGCGCGATCAGGCCGCCCGTTTCCCGCAGACGGACTGGCACTTCGAATACAGCCCCGAAACCTTCTCCACCGCCGAAGTCGATTTCAGCATCGAATGCTGCGAAGCGGTGATGGAAGTGCTGCAGCCGACGGTCGATCATCCGATCATCCTCAACCTGCCCGCGACGGTCGAATGCGCGACGCCCAACGTCTATGCCGACCAGATCGAGTATTTCTGCCGCAACCTGCCGAACCGCGAAGCGGCGGTGATCTCGCTCCACACGCACAACGACCGGGGCACCGGCGTTGCGGCGGCGGAACTGGGCCTGATGGCGGGAGCGGACCGCGTCGAGGGCTGCCTGTTCGGTAATGGCGAACGCACCGGTAACTGCTGCCTCGTCACCGTCGCGCTCAATATGTACACGCAGGGCGTCAATCCCGAGCTGGACTTCTCGAACATCGACGAAGTGATCCAGACGGTCGAATACTGCAACCAGCTGAAAGTGCCGGAACGCCACCCCTATGGCGGCGAACTGGTGTTCACCGCCTTTTCCGGCAGCCACCAGGACGCGATCAAGAAGGGCTTTGCCGCACAGGAAAGCCGCAACGACGAGCTCTGGGCGGTCCCCTATCTGCCGATTGACCCGGCCGACCTTGGCCGCAGCTACGAAGCGGTGATCCGCGTCAACTCGCAGTCCGGCAAGGGCGGGTTCGCCTGGGTGATCGAACAGGACCAGGGCCTCAAGCTGCCCAAGAAGATGCAGGCGCACTTCTCGAAGCACGTGCAGGAACTGGCTGATGAACTGGGCCGCGAACTGGTGGCGGAAGACATCTGGGCTGTGTTCCAGCGCGTCTATCACCTCAACACGCCGCAGCATTTCCAGTTGGTCGACTATGACGAGACCAAGGGGCCGGACGGCACCCGGATCTTCGCCGGCAAGATCGAACTGGAAGGCAAGGAGCAGTCGGTTTCCGGACGCGGCAACGGCCTCATTTCCTCGGTCGTCACCACGCTGGGTGATGCCTTTGGTGTGAAGCTTGAAGTGCGCGACTATGCCGAGCACGCCATGGGCGCGGGTTCGGATGCGCGCGCGGCAGCCTACGTCGAATGCGTCACCCCTGAAGGCAAGACCATCTGGGGCGTCGGCATCGATGAAGACATCGCCACGGCCAGTGTCCGCGCCGTGCTGAGCGCAGCCAACGCCGCCAGCGCCAAGTAAGGATCAAGCGCCCCGCCCGGAACCAGGAGGGGCGCTTTTCCTTTATCAATCCGGGATCAGCACCATTTTCAGCGCCCCGGCCTCGCGCGCCTCGAACAGGCGGTAGGCCTCGGCCCCTTCGCTCAGCGGCAGGCGGTGGCTGACATACTTTTCAGGCTTGAGGCGGCCCGACTGGACCAGCGGGAACAGCGCGGGCAGTTCTTCTGGCACCGAGCAGGTGCCGGTGCGGAAGGTGAGGCCTGCCGCGAAAGCGCGCTCCAGCGGGAAGGCGAAGCGCCGCGATTGCTGCACGCCGATTACCGAAACCGTGCCGCGCGGACGCACCAGCCGTAGCGCGAAATCGACCGTGGCGTCGGCGCCGACCACTTCGACCGCGCAGTCGAGCTTGCGGCCCTTGGTGTCCTGCTTGATCCGCTCCATCGCCTCGTCCGGGTGCAGCGCGATTGCGCCAGCAGCCTCGGCCAGCGCCCGGCGTTCGGGGATCGGATCGATCGCATAGACCACGTGCGCGCCCATCACGAAGGCGCTGTCGACCGCCATCAGCCCGATTGGCCCCAGCCCGATTACGGCAACGCTCGATCCCGGGACGATGTCGGCATTGCGCGCGCCGTACCAGGCGGTGGCCAGCGCGTCGGTCATCATCAGCGCCTGTTCCATGCTGACGCCTTCGGGCACTTTCACGGCGTTGGCGTCAGCGGCGGGAACCCGCACGGCCTCGGCCTGCGAGCCTTGCAGCTTGGCGGAGAGGCCATAGCACGAGCCCATGCCGTATTCGCACAGGTTGACCACGCCGGCGAGACACGCGCGGCAGTTGCCGCAGCCCACCGCCGCCGGGATCATCACCTTGTCGCCCACTTTCAGCCGGTGAACGCCGCTGCCCACTTCCACCACTTCGCCCACGGCCTCATGCCCGACGCAGAAGCCGACATCCTCGGAAAAGCCGTGGCCGTGGTAGATGTGCAGGTCCGAGCCGCAGATCGAGCAAGCCTCGACCTTGACCACCGCATCGCGGACCGATTGCGGATCGGGATCGTCCATGCCTTCATAGCGGACGTCGCGCGCGCCGTAATATCGCAGGGCCTTCATGTCGTATCCTCTCTCAGATGCGCCGCTCGCGCCCTTCCCAGAAGGGTTCGCGCAGCTTGCGCTTGAAAATCTTGCCTGAATCCTCGCGCGGGAGGCTATCGGCAAAGTCGATCCGGCGCGGCACCTTGTAGCTGGTGAGCACCTTGCGCAGTTCTGCCTTGAGCCCATCGGCAGTCAGTGCCGCACCCGGCATCGGCTGGACCACGGCCATCACGCTTTCGCCGAATTCCTCGTCGGGAATTCCGAATACCGCACAGTCCGCCACGCCGGGCAGCTTGTGCAGTTCCGCCTCAATCTCGGCGGGATAGATATTCGCCCCGCCCGAGATCACCATGTCGTTGATCCGGTCGCACAGGTAGAGGAATCCGTCGGTGTCGAAATAGCCCATGTCGCCTGGCGTCACGAGGCCGTACTTCTCCATCGAGGCCCGCTTTTCGGGCGAGTTCTGATAGGTGAAATCGGTGCCGTGGCGGCCCTTGCCGATTACTTCGCCAACGGTGCCGGGCGGCACGTCATTGCCATCCGGATCGACCACGCGCAGCGTGACCCCCGGCATGACCTTGCCGACCGATCCGGGGTGCGCCAGCCACTCCTCTGAGGACAGGCAGGTGACGTTGCCCATCTCGGTCGAGCCGTAATATTCCCAGATCACCGGCCCCCACCATTCGATCATCGCGCGCTTGACCGGCGGCGGGCACGGGGCGGCGGCGTGGGTGACGAACTGGAGGCTGGAAAGATCGTACTTGCACTTTACCGCTTCGGGCAGGCGCAGCAGGCGGTTGAACATGATCGGCACCATGTTGAGGTGCGTGATCCTTTCCTTCTCGATCAGCGCGAGCAGTTCCTCCGCATCGAAGCGCGGGGCAATCACCACGTTCGCGCCGACCCGGATCGAGAAGGCCGAATGGGCATTGGGCGCGGAGTGATAGACCGGGCCGATCACCGCCGTGGTGATGGTGCCTGGATCGCGCTTGCCCGCCAGCACATCGGCATAGCCATAGGACCAGCCGAGCATGAAGCTGACCGACTCGTTCTGCTCTTCGGTAAAGGCCGCGCGCTTCACCCCCTTGGGGCGGCCGGTGGTGCCGGAGGTATAGATGATCGAGCTGGGCGCGATCCCCGCTTCCCCTTCCCACGGCGCGGCGGCATCGACCAGTTCGCGCCAAATCGGCAGACCGGCGGGCGGCGGCGCATTGGGCAGACCATAGGCTTCGCGGATTTCCTCGCCGGTCTCGACGATCACCACCGGCAGTCCGGTGGGGATCGCAGACTTGATCGGCTCGTAAAGGTCAGCGTGGATCAGCAGCAACTTCACCCCGCTGTCGGTGAGGAGGTAGTTCGCCTCATCCGGGGTGTAATGCCAGTTGACCGGCACGGGATAGATCCCGAGCATCCCCGCCCCGAACACAGCCTCGAAATAGGCGATGTCGTTACGCAGGTAGAGCGCGATGCCATCGCCCTTGCTGACACCGAAATCGGTGATCACGGTCGCCGCGCGGCGGGCGCGGGCATCGAATTCCTCTGCAGTGTACGTGCGGTTGCCGCTCTTGATCCAGCCCATGCCGATCCCCTCCCTCAACTTAGCGTTCGTTCATCTCCACGTATTCCTTGATCTTCTGCTTGCCGAGCTGGCTCATGTGGACTTCTTCGGGTCCATCGGTGAGCCGGACGTAGCGGTTCAGCGTGAAGAACGAGGCGATCGGCGTGTCGCCGCTGACGCCCATGCCGCCGTGGACTTGGATCGCGCGGTCGCAGACGGTCTGCGCCATGGTCGGCGCAACGACCTTGATCGCGGCGATCAGGTCCTTGGCCACCTTGTTGCCATAGCGGTCCATCGCGTCGGCGGCCTTCAGGGTCAGCAGGCGGGCCATTTCGACCTCGCAGAAGCTGCGGGCGACGTCCTGGCGGATGCTCGACTGGTCCGATAGCTTCTTGCCAAAGGCAACGCGGCTGTCGGCGCGGCGGGCCATGATTTCCAGCGCGCGCTGGGCCTGCCCGATCGAGCGCATGCAGTGGTGGATGCGGCCCGGCCCGAGGCGGCCCTGCGCGATCTCGAACCCGCGGCCTTCGCCGAGGAGCAGGTTTTCCTTGGGCACGCGCACGTTTTCAAAGCGGATTTCGCATTCGCCGCCCGGCGAATTGTGCCCGCCGAACACCGACAGGTGGCGCACGATGGTGATCCCCGGGGTGTTGGGCTCAACCAGAATCTGCGAGTGCTGCGCGTGGCGCGGGGCGTTGAAATCGGTCTTGCCCATCACGATCCAGATGTCGCAGCGCGGGTGCATCGCGTTCGAAATCCACCACTTGCGCCCATTGAGCACATATTCGTCGCCATCGGGGGTGATCGACAGCTCAAGGTTGGTCGCATCCGACGAGGCAACCTGCGGCTCGGTCATCACATAGGCCGAACGGATTTCGCCTTCGAGCAGCGGCTTGAGCCACTTTTCCTGCTGCTGCTTGTTCCCGAACTTGGCCAGCACCTCCATGTTGCCGGTATCGGGGGCGGAACAGTTGAACACCTGGCTCGACCACGGCACGCGGCCGAACAGTTCGGCCAGCGGAGCGTATTCGAGGTTGGTCAGGCCGGGCGAGAATTCGCCGTATTCATGCGGCAGGAACAGGTTCCACAGCCCCTGCGCCTTGGCCTTGGCCTTGAGCCCTTCCATCCCGGGCCATTCCTGCCACAGGTTGTTCTGATCGTGGACGAAGTCGTAATACGACTGCTCGTTGGGATAGATATGCTCGTCCATGAAGGCCTGGATCCGCGCCAGCAGATCCTTCACCTTGTCGGTGTGTTCGAAGTTCATGTGATCGGTCCTTTCAAAGCGACAGCCCGCCGTCGACGATCAGGGTGTGACCGGTGACGTAGGAGGCGAGCGGAGATGCGAGGAAGATGGCGGCGCCCGCCATGTCGGCAGGCAGGCCCATGCGGCGCTGCGGAATATTGGCAAGCGCGCCGGCCAGCCGGTCCGGGTTCTGGGTGGTGACCTTGGTCAGCTTGGTATCGACCAGGCCCGGCGCGAGGCCGTTGACGCGGATGCCTTCCGGCGCCCAGGCCTGGCC
Organism: Novosphingobium sp.; assembly: GCF_041915465.1. GTDB lineage: Bacteria > Pseudomonadota > Alphaproteobacteria > Sphingomonadales > Sphingomonadaceae > Novosphingobium. The sequence continues at coordinate 14,735 of NZ_JAYSBK010000045.1, forward strand.
GAGCGTCTTGGTCAGGCTGATCGCCCCAGCTTTCGATGCGGCATAGGCCGGGTTGCCGATGTTCGCCTTGAGGCCCGAGATCGAGCTGACGACAATCACGCTGCTCTGCGTTTCGAGCAGCTGCGGTTTGAATTTCCGGGCGATGTGCATCAGGCTGTCGAGGTTGACAGCCATCACGTGATCCCAGCCAGCGCGTTCGAATTCGCCGCGCTTGTAGACCACGGTGCCCTGGCACATCACAAGCACGTCAAGGCTGGCAAATGGCAACGGGGCGGCTTCAATCGCGTCGGGATTGCCGACATCAACGCAGGTATAGCCAAGCCCCGCAAGGTCCGAGCCGTCCGCCGGATCATAGTCCGAGGCATTGGCGCGCGTGCCCCAGACGTGGACGTCCGCGCCGCGTTCCTTGAAGCCGTGGGCGATGCCGTTGCCGATCCCGCTGGACCCGCCGACGACCAGCACCTTCTTGCCGGTAAAATCAGTATCGTTTGCCAAGTGCGTTTCTCCGCCAGATTAGCCGATGCGCCGCAGCGCGCGTTCGAACAGGTAAAGGGTGTGGGCGTGGAGCCGATCACCGGTCTCCTTCGGGGCCTTGCCCGCGCAGGCGCGGGCGTGGGTGCCTTCCAGAATGATACCGAGCTTGTAGCAGGCCAGCACCGCGAACCAGTCGAAATGGGCAAGGTCGCGTCCGGTCTGCGCGCCGTAATGCGCGACGAGTTCGGCCGGGGTGGCAAAGCCGTCCCACGGGGTGATCGCGACGTCGGTTTCGTGCGGACGCTCGCCTTCGGGCCAGGTAGCGACCAGCCAGCCCAGATCGAGCAGCGGATCGCCCAGCGTGCACAGTTCCCAATCGACCACGGCGGCGAGTTCCCCGCTGTCACGCCGGAACAGCACGTTGCCGAAGTGGAAATCGCCGTGGATGATCCCGCCCTGACAGACAGGCGGACGGTGCGCATCGAGCCAGCGCGCCACCTTGTCGACGCCGGGGATCGAGGCCGGGCCGGTCCAGCCGGGCATATCGGCATAGCTGGCCAGCTGCGCGGCCCAGCGCCCGACCTGGCGCTCCAGCCAGTTGTCGAGCTTGCCGAAATCACCAAGGCCCACCGCATTATAATCGACCTTGCTCAGCGCGGCGATGGCATCGACCATGGCAAAGCCCATGCGGCGACGCATGGCGGCATCGCTGGCGTGCGGCTGCGACAGGCCCTGCGTGGCATTGAACCCGTCAATCGGCTCCATCAGGTAGAATGCCGCCCCGATCACATCCTCGTCCGGGCAGGCGGCAATGAGGCCGGGGTGCGGCACGGCGGTTCCGGCAAGCGCGGCCAAGGCCCGCGCCTCGCGCCGCATGGTTTCGTTCGAATTGGCGCCCAGCACCGGCGGGGGACGGCGCAGGATATAGGCGCGCCCCGAACGGCTGAAGCGCAGCAGGATGTTCTGCGTGCCGCCGGACAGGCGCTCCACGCCTTCCAGCGGGCCCGAACCCAGGCCCCTTCCATCCATCCACGCGGTCAGCGCGGCAAGGTCGACTCCAACGTCCACCGCCACTTCCTCTCCATTTCTTATCCATTTGGATAATGCAATTGACGTAAGTGAGAGTCAAACTAAGAATCGCAGCATGACCGAACCCGCCCTCCACGTCCGCTCCGATGCGGCCGAACACCTGAAGGCGGTTGCGCTCAAGCTGTTCGCCGAGCGCGGGATCGACGGCGTTACCGTGCGCCAGATCGCCGAGGCGGCGGGGCAGAAGAATCACGCGGCGGTCGGTTATCACTTCGGCTCCAAGGAAGACCTGGTGCGCGAACTGATCGTCGATGGGGCGCGGCTGATCGATTACCAGCGCAACCGCTGGCTTGACGCAGCCGAGGCGAACGGCGGCCCGCAGACGGTGCTGGAAGCAGTCGAGGGACTGGTGCGCACCTCGCTCAATCCCGATCCGCCCGAATGGGGCGAATGTTACAACCGCTTCGTGGTGATGCTGGGCCTGACCCACCGCGCGCTGCTCATGGACGCGCTCGAGGGGCGCTGGAACTCGGGCTACCTGCGCTGCTTCGAACACATTCGGCGCCTGATGCCCGGCCTGCCGCGCAAGCTGGTCAACCAGCGGCTGCTATTCATGGGCGCGGCGCTGGGCGGGATCCTGGCGGGTCGCGAGAGCGAACTGGCCGACCGTTCGCGCCCGCACCCGATGTGGAGTTCGGATTCGACCCTGCACGAAATCTCGCGCTCGCTCGCGGCGATGATTGAAATCCCCGAAGAATGAAGTCCATAAGCTGAACCAAAGGCCGATAACGGCACGAGAGAGGAGCCACGCATGACCGAAGCAATCCTGGAACCCGATCTGCCGATCATCGATCCGCATCACCACCTGTGGGACCTGCGCCCGCTACTGAACGTGCTGCCCGATCCTGACCACCACTTCATCGCTGCGATTGCGCGCTCGCCGTACTACACCTTCAACGAACTCTACGCCGATGCCACCTGCGGACACAACGTGATCGGCACAGTGTTCATGGAATGCGGCGCGTTCTACCGCCAGGGCGCGGGCGATGACATGAAGGTTCTGGGCGAGACAGAGTACGTCAACGGCGTCGCCGCGCAGAGCGCCAGCGGCCTCTATGGCGACATCCGCCTGTGCGATGCGATCATCGGCCATGTCGATCTGCAACTCGGCGATGGCGCGCGTAAGGTGCTCGAAGCGCAAATGGCGGTCACGAACCGCTTCAAGGGCATTCGCCACACCGCGCCGTGGGATGCGGACCCGACCGTGCTGGGCTCGCCCTTCCACGCGCCGCGCGGGCTCTACCGCGACGCGACCTTCCGTCAGGGCTTCCGCCACCTTGGCGAACTGGGGCTGACCTTCGACGCATGGCTGCTCGAGCCGCAGCTTGAAGACGTGCTCGACCTTGCCCGCGCCTTCCCCGACCAGCCGATCTGCCTCGATCACTGCGGCACGCCGCTGGGCATGGGCAAGTATCACGGCAAGCTGCACGAACGCTTCGACGTGTGGCGCAAGAACATCCAGGAAATCGCCAAGTGCCCGAACGTGGTGGTGAAGCTGGGCGGTCTGGCCATGTCGTTTGCCGGGATGCCCGATCACGGGCCGGAAGCGGGGCTTTCCTCCGAAACGCTGGCGGCGATGTGGCGGCCCTATATCGAAACCTGCATCGAGGCCTTCGGGCCGGAACGCGGGATGTTCGAAAGCAACTATCCGGTCGACAAGTGGGGCGCTAGCTACGCCGTGCTGTGGAACGCCTTCAAGCACCTGACCGTGGGCGCCTCGGCCGACGAAAAGCGCGCGCTCTATGCCGGAACCGCCGCGAAGTTCTATGGCATGGAACACCTGCTCGCCTGAGGAAACCCACATGGCCGCCATCCATCTGCCCCGCGCGATCCGCATTGGCGGGGGCGTGCTGAACGAACTGCCCGAGGCCCTCGCGCAGTTCGGTCTGTCACGCCCCGCGATCGTGACCGACAGCTGGATGGCGGGCAGCGGCGTGCTCGAACGGGTGAGCGACATCCTCGTGAAAGCCGGGATGGCCCCGCGCGCCTTCACCGGGGTGGTCCCCGACCCCACGGTGGATTCGGTCGAAGCCGCCACCGCCTTCGTGCGCGAGGGCGATCACGACTGCGTCATCGGCCTTGGCGGGGGCAGCCCGATCGACACGGCGAAGATCGTGGCGGTAAAGGCGCTGCGCGATCTTCCCGTTCCCACGCTCAAGGCCCCGCATCAGGAAGACGCCCCTGCCCTGCCCATCGTCGCGATCCCGACCACGGCGGGCACCGGATCGGAGGCAACCCGCGTCACCGTCATTACCGATGCCGCAACCGACGAGAAGATGCTGTGCATGGGGCTGGCCTACCTCCCCACCCTCGCCATCGTCGATTACGAGCTGACCCTGACCAAGCCCGCACGGCTGACCGCCGACACCGGGATCGATTCGCTTGTCCACGCGATCGAAGCCTATGTCTCGAAGCGCGCCAATCCATTCTCGGATTCGATGGCGCTGTCCTCGATGCGGCTGATCTGGCCGAACCTGCCGCGCGCCTGCGCCGATCCGGGCGACCGGGCCGCACGCGAGGCCCTGATGCTGGGGGCCTTGCAGGGCGGGATCGCCTTTTCGAACAGCTCGGTCGCGCTGGTCCACGGGATGAGCCGGCCCATCGGGGCGCATTTTCACGTCAGTCATGGCCTCTCCAACGCCATGCTGATGCCGGTCGTAACGCAATGGTCCGCACCCTCCGCGCTGGCCCGCTACGCCGCTTGCAGCCGCGCGATGGGGATCGCAGACGATAGCGCGGGCGATCAATCGGCCGTCGGCGCACTGGTCGAGGCCCTGCACAAGGTCAACGCAGACCTCGCCGTCCCCTCGCCCGCTGCTTACGGGATCGACAAGGCGCGCTGGGACGATCTCTTGCCGGTCATGGCCGAGCAGGCGATTGCCTCCGGATCACCCGGCAACAACCCGCGCGTGCCCGGCGCGGATGAAATAATTGCACTCTATCGCCAGGCTTGGGCCTGAACAGCTTTCCGTTCACATTGGAGAAAGCCGGACAGGCATAGCTGCGCCGCGACGGGGGTCTGCGCCAGGAGCGCCATTGCATGACATCGCCAGTATTCTTCGACAGTACCGGTAACCGCCGCCGCCTGGTTGGGCGGATAGCCGCGTTTGTGTTGCTGGCAATCTTCCTCGCCGCGGCGGTATTCGCGGCAACGCTCGTCAACGTTCCGACCGATGCGCCGCTCGACTTCATCCACGAGCGCGAACAGGCGATGCCGTTCCTGACCAAGGTCGCGCACCTGCGCCACCGCTTGCCGCGCCTTCGTGCGTCTGCGTCCAAGGGCGCGCCGCTGCGCATCGGCTTTCACGTGCCATGGGATCCCGAAAGCGCGGCGTCGCTGCGTCGGCATTACAACGATCTCGACGCGGTGATTGCGGCCGATGCGCAGGTCTTGCCGGCAACCGGGACGATCCAACTGACGCCCGACCCCGCACTGGTCGCGCTTAGGCGGTCCCAATTGCATCGCCCCGATATGCATCTGATGGTCCAGAACCTGACCAACGAGCGCTGGGATGGCCAAGGCATGGCCCGGCTGCTGGCCAACCCCGGTCGATCGGACGCCTTTGCCACCAACGTCATCGCGGCCGCGCAGCAAGGCAAGTGGACCGGGGTGGTCTTCGACATCGAAAACATGCCAGACAGCGCCCTGCCCGCATACCTGCGCTTCCTCGAACGCGCGCACCCGCGCTTTACCAAGGCTGGCCTGCGGCTTTCGCTGACCGTTCCGGCGGGTGAGCCGAGCTGGAACGAAGCCGCCTTTGCCCGGGCCGTCGATAGCCTGATCCTGATGGATTACGACCAGCACTGGCAGGGCGGCCAGCCGGGGCCGATCGCCGCAAACGACTGGTTCAGCGCCGAGCTCGCCCGCGCCGAAGCGCAAGTTCCCGCCACCAAGCTGATCGTCGCCGTGGGCAGCTATGGCTACGATTGGCACGACGGCAAGGCCGACGCCCTGACCATCAACGAAGCCTGGCTGGCCGCGCGCGACAGCTCGACCACGCCCACCTTCGACCCGGCCAGCGGCAATTCCGGCTTCGCCTATGACGACACCGACAATGCCGGGAGCCATCGGCACACCGTGTGGATGATGGATGCGGCGACCAGCTGGAACCAGGTTGCCCAGCTGGGCGGCGTGCACGGCATCGCCTTGTGGCGGCTCGGCAGCGAAGATCCCGGCTTTTGGGAAGTGATCGACGCCAGCCGCCACAAGCGCACCCCCCGGCTGGAGACGATCCCGCCCGCGCAGGGTGCCGACGTCGAAGGCCGGGGCGAAATTCTGCGCATCGCGTCCGAGCCGACCGGCGGCAGCCGCAACCTTACGTTTTCGCGCGACGGCAGCATCATCGACACCCGGTACAAGGTCCTGCCCGTACCCTATGTGATCCAGCGCGGCGGGGCGACCAATCCGAGGCAGCTTGCCCTGACCTTCGACGACGGCCCCGATCCCGAATACACGCCGCGTATCCTCGACGTTCTCGAAGCCAAGCACGCCCCCGCGACCTTCTTCGTGATCGGCGAGAACGGGCTGGAACATCCCGAACTGCTGCGCCGGATTGCCGCCGATGGCGACGAGATCGGCAACCACAGCTACACCCATCCAAATCTGGCCGAAGAATCGAGGCTCGGCACCGAACTCGAACTCAACGCCACACAGCGGCTTGTCGAAGCCTATACCGGCCGCTCGACCAGGCTGTTCCGCGCGCCCTATTTCGGTGACGCCGAACCGACCACGGCGGATGAGCTCAACCCGGCGCTGATTGCCCAGCAGCGCGGCTATACCATTGTCGGCCTGCACGTGGATCCGGGCGACTGGCGCAGGCCCGGCGTGGACGCAATCGTTTCGCGCACGCTCGATCAGGTCCATGCCGCAAGCGCCGATCGCAGCGCCAACATCGTCCTGCTGCACGATGGCGGCGGCAATCGGGACCAGACGGTTGCGGCCTTGCCGATCCTGATCGACCGGCTGCGCTCCGAAGGGTACCAGCTCGTGCCCGTCTCGCAGCTCGCCGGCCTTAGCCGCGATGCCGTGATGCCCCCCGTCGCCAATGGCGACAAGCTGGCGGTGCGCGCGGACATCGGCGTGTTCCTGGTGATGGCGTCGCTTGGCTATGCACTGCGCTGGCTGTTCTTCTTCGCCATCGCACTGGGGATCGCGCGCGCCGTGCTGATGACCACCTTGGCGGTGCTCCACCGCAAGGGCCGCGCGCCTGACGCCGCCCCCGGCTGGCAACCGACCGTGTCGGTCATCATTCCGGCCTATAATGAGGAAATGGTGATCGCCGCCTCGATCGCGCGCGTGCTCGAGAGCGACTATCCAGGGCTTGAACTGATCGTCGCCGACGATGGATCGAAGGATCGCACCAGCGCGGTGGTTGCCGAGCGGTTCGGGAATGATCCAAGAGTCACTTTGCTGACCCTGGTCAATGGCGGCAAGGCCAGCGCGCTCAACCGCTCGTTGCTGCGCGCCAAGGGGGAAATCGTCATTGCGCTCGATGCCGACACCCAGTTCCTGCCCGATACGATTTCCAAGCTGGTGCGCTGGTTCGCCAATCCCAGGATCGGGGCGGTCGCCGGCAATGCACGCGTCGGCAACCGCATCAACCTCGTCACGCGCTGGCAAGCCATCGAATATGTGACTGCCCAGAACGTGGAGCGCCGCGCGCTCGACGCGCTGGGTGCAATCACCGTGGTCCCGGGCGCGGTCGGGGCATGGCGGCGCAGCGCGCTCGATGCGGTCGGCGGCTACCCGGAAGACACGCTGGCCGAAGACCAGGACCTGACCATCGCTATCCAGCGCCAGGGTTGGCGGGTCGCGTATGACGTCGAGGCGATCGCCCTGACTGAAGCGCCAGAAAGCTTCAAGGCGCTGTCCAAGCAGCGCTATCGCTGGTCGTTCGGGACGCTCCAATGCCTGTGGAAGCACCGCGCGGTGCTGCGCGAAGGGCAGCCGCGCGGACTGGCCTGGTTCGGGATGCCGCAGGCCTGGCTGTTCCAGATCTTGTTCGCCGCGATTTCTCCGCTGATCGACCTGGCACTGGTGATCTCGATCGTCGGGACGATCATGCGGGTCCATCAGCATGGCTGGGACCAGACGCAGAGCGACGTCTTGCGCATGGGCGTTTACTGGACCGCCTTTGTCACGGTCGACCTGCTAGCGGGCTGGATCGCCTATCGCCTCGAACCGACCCGCCAGCGCTTTCCCTCCGGGCTGATGCTGCTGCAGCGCTTCTTCTATCGCCAGCTGATGTATTCGGTTGTGATTCGTTCGATCGCGGCAGCTGCGCGCGGCAAGTTCGTCGGCTGGGGCAAGCTCGAACGCACCGGAACCGTAGCGGTAGACGCCGGATAAGCACCCGGTTCGGTTCAGAGCCTCTCGACACGGCGAATTCGGTCTCATAGGAAAACCGAAACGCCGTCTCGAGAGGACTTCCGACCTATGCCGCTTCCCGCCCCGTTCGATCGTCTGCGCCTGCCCGTCATCGCCTCGCCGCTGTTCATCATTTCCGGGCCGGACTTGGTCATCGCGCAGTGCAAGGCCGGGATCATCGGCAGCTTCCCGGCGCTCAACGCCCGCCCCTCTGGCGTACTCGACGAATGGCTGCACCGCATCACTGAAGAACTGGCCGCCCACAACCGCGACAATCCGGACCGGCCGGCGGCGCCCTTTGCGGTCAACCAGATCGTCCACAAGTCGAACAACCGCCTTGATGAGGACATGGAAGTCTGCGCCAAGTGGCAGGTGCCGATGGTGATTACCTCGCTCGGCGCGCGCGAAGACGTGAACCAGGCCGTCCACCAATGGGGCGGCATCGTGATGCACGACGTGATCAACGACCGCTTTGCCCGCAAGGCCGTGGAAAAGGGCGCCGACGGCCTGATCCCGGTTGCCGCCGGTGCGGGCGGCCATGCCGGCGTGCTTTCGCCTTTCGCCTTGATGCAGGAAATCCGCGAGTGGTTCGACGGCCTTGTCGCGCTTTCGGGCTCGATCGCCTGCGGCCGCTCGGTACTGGCCGCCCAGGCCATGGGCGCGGACTTCGGCTACATCGGTTCGGCCTGGATCGCCACCAAGGAAGCCAACGCCGTGCAGGGCTACAAGGATGCGATCGTCGCCGGCCGCGCCGAAGATATCGTCTATTCGAACCTCTTCACCGGGGTTCACGGCAATTACCTGCGCCCCTCGATCGTCGCGGCGGGCCTCGATCCCGACAACCTGCCCGAAAGCGATCCCAGCGCGATGAACTTCGGCTCGGGCGGCAACACCGAGGCCAAGGCCTGGAAGGACATCTGGGGTTCTGGCCAGGGCATCGGCGCGGTCAAGGCGGTCGAAACCGTGGCTGAGCGGGTGGACCGGCTTGAGGCCGAATACAACCAGGCCCGAACCGAACTCGCCGCCAAGGCGCGGATGGCATTGGCTTGAGCCAGAGCGGCTAGCGCTCGGCCGGCTCCGTAGCCGGCCAGAGCATCGCCACCATCGCATCCAGCTCGGCAAAGTCGTAGCCCGTGCCCAGCGGGTCGCGGCGGTTGAGCCGCAGGCGGCGCTGCTGGTCAAGCAGCCGCCGCCGCAGCGCCCGTTGCAGCAGATCGAGCCGTTCCAGCGCATCGGTCAAGGCCACTTCTGGCACACGCAGGCGCCGGCTTGCCCAGCCGGACTCGATCTGACCGAAGCGCTCGATCACCATTTCGTTATAGGTCCGGTGCGGCCCACGATGCAGCGGCAGGCCCATCCGCACCGCCGCACTGTCATTCGCCGGCAGCAACAACCCGTTGCGACGAAAATCCTCAAACGAAAGGCGATCGCGCCCGAGTGCCCGCAGGAACGGGCCAAAACAGGCACGCCCCAGGATCTGGCGCGGCAGCAGGTGGTGGCGCTGCAAACCCGGGTCATAGCCGGGCTCTCCGCGCTGGTTGACCGCGCGAAACGACAGCCGGCTGCGCTGGGGTGCAAGCAGGCCAAGACTGGCACGGGTCAGATCAGCCACGGCGCGCTGCTCCACCCATTCACGTTCAGCGATCCACGCGGACGCTGAGCATGGCGCCATCGGGACGCGGCTCCGCCACCAGCCGTTCGCCGCCCGGCCCGGTCAAGACCGCCGCCTCCCGCAATGGCCCACTAACCACCAGTTCGTTGATCAGCCGAACCGCGATTCGCGCGATCGCGGCGGGTTCAAGCGCATGGCCGGGCTCAAACCGCAGCTCTTGCCCGATGAAATAGCTTAGCCCGAGCGAGACCATAGCGCCGTCACCGCCGCGATGCAGCGTGGTCAGCCCGAGCGCCGGAAACGGGCCGCCAGCCAGCCAGTCACTGGCGATGTTGCGGAAATAGCCCGGCGCCATCCAGCTTCGCGCGGGTCGCCAGCTCACCGCCATGAGATCCGGGAGCTGGGAAAGCCGCGCACCTAGGCCGACCAGCGCCCGCACCACCGGCGGCAAGGCGCGACCTTCAGCCAGGTGCGGCCCCGGACGGAGTGAAATTGCCTGCCCCTGCGGCTTGATGTCGAGACCCAGCAGCGCGCCGGCAGGCGGCAGCTTTGCGGCTGCTGCGGGAGCCAGCCCGATACAGTCGAACGTCAGGCCCTGCGCCAGCAATTCGGCCCAGCCTTGCTCATCCTGGGGACGGTGGCTGATCGAGAAAGGGGCGCCGGGATCGGTCAGTCGCGAAAGGTCTTCAAGCGCGCCAACCGTAGGGCGCCGACCCTTCGCGAAAACGAGCGAAAGGACCGCCTCCCCGGCATAGGCAACGCTGTCCTCCGCGCTGACGATGATGTCCCCCCATTTCCCCGAATTAGCGTCCTATTCTCTGGCACCAATTCAAGCGGCTCGTCGAGTCCCCGCACGCAAACCTGCTCCGAAGTGGAAGAATATTCAGCTATGAGAGCTTAAAAAACTCCCAAGGCGAGGCCTTCGGCCATTCCCGCACCGAGTTCGGCACAGCGGGCAATATCGTCCGACATCAGGGACTTGGGGGCAAGAATTGCCTCGGGGCTCTGGGCGGCCAGATTGACTATCAGCGGCGGAGCAATTCGCTTCAGCCGCCAGCCGGTCACGATCCGGTCAAGCTGCGTCTGGGCGCCGCGTCCATCGGATCCGGCCGCAATCAGGCTGGCATAGGGCCGCCCCTCGACCCGGCTCAGCAGCGGGTAATAGCAGCGGTCGAACATCTCCTTCATCGCCCCGCTCATCGTGCCGAGATTTTCGGGACAGGCGAAAATATAGCCCGGGGCGGCCAGCAGATCGTCCGGAGTAGCCGTTTCGGCCGGAACCAGCCGCGACCGACCCT
>NZ_JAYSBK010000046.1:0-25010 GCF_041915465.1 Novosphingobium sp.
ATGATGCGGGTCATTTCGTCGCCGTCGATTTCGACGACCGGGTTCTTCACCTTGATCTTGCCCATCGTGCCTTGTCTTTCCCCGGGGAGGTTTGAAGCGTTGAATCTTGGAAATTCGCCGGTCCCCTTAGCAGAGGTGCGCTCGCTTGCAAGCTTGGGGGCGGGCAGCGGCTCTCGATTCGGGCTGGACAGGCGAGTGAGCGCGGCTTACCTCGTTAACCGCACGATTAAATCCCAGAAAAGAGGATGTCCGAGATGAGCGAACAAGAAGTCCTGACCGAAGTCGATGGCGGCGTGCTGATCGTCACCATGAACCGCCCCGAAGCCAAGAACGCGATGAACAAGGCCCAGGCCGAAGGCATTGCGGCGGCGATGGACCGGCTCGAAGCCGATCCTGCCTTGCGCTGCGCGATCCTGACGGGCGCTGGCGGCACGTTCTGCTCGGGCATGGACCTCAAGGGCTTCCTGCGCGGCGAACGCCCCAGCATCGAAGGCCGCGGGTTTGGCGGCCTGACCGAATGGACCCCGTCGAAGCCGGTGATCGCCGCGATCGATGGCTACGCGCTCGCTGGCGGCATGGAACTCGCCATGAGCTGCGACCTGATCGTCTGCAGCGCGGGCGCCAAGTTCGGCATCCCCGAAGCCAAGCGCAGCCTGGCTGCTGCGGCTGGCGGGCTGATCAAGCTGCCGCGCCAGATCCCGCCGCGCATCGCGATGGAACTCGCGCTGACCGGTGACTTCATCGACGCTGCCCGCGCCTATGAACTGGGCTTCGTCAACCGCGTAGTCGAAGGCCCGGCGATCGAAGGCGCCAAGGAACTGGCCGCCCGCATCGCCGAAAACGGCCCGCTCGCGCTGATCGCCTCGAAGAAGGTGATCCGCGAATCGCACACCTGGACCGACGAGGAAATGTGGAAGAAGCAGGGCGCGATCGTGAACCCGGTGTTCGTCAGCGAAGATGCGCGCGAAGGCGCCGCCGCCTTTGCCGAAAAGCGCAAGCCGAACTGGCAGGGCAAGTAAGCCGACCTGCCAGGACTGAAAACGAAGAGGCCCCGGGAAACCGGGGCCTTTTTGATGATCTCGGATCAGGTCCGGGATGACGGCAAATGCAGAAAAGGCCCCGTTTCCGGGGCCTTTTTCTATTCTGGGTTCCGAATGGTGGGCGTAGCAAGGATTGAACTTGCGACCCCTACGATGTCAACATAGTGCTCTACCACTGAGCTATACGCCCGCACCATTCAGCTCCATCCCGCAGGACAGGGGTGCGCCATTAGCGAGGCTCCCCCGGCTATGCAAGGGGGTTAAATGCTTGCTTGGGCCTGCTGGCCGAAAATTCGTTCAACTTCCAGCACCAGGTCGCGCAGGTGGAAAGGCTTGGACAGCACCTTTGCCTCCGGCGCCTCGCGGCTGGCCTTGAGCGTGACGGCGGCAAAGCCGGTGATGAACATCACCTTAGTCTTCGGGCTGACCTCGGCACAGTGCTGGGCCAGTTCGATCCCGTCCATTTCCGGCATGACGATGTCCGACAGCAGCAGGTCGAATTCACCATTGCGCAGCAGGGGCAGCGCGGCGGTGCCGCGATCGACCGCGACAACATCATACCCGGCATTTTCGAGTGCGCGCGCCAGATAGGTGCGCATCGCCTCTTCGTCTTCGGCCAGGAGAATGCGGATCATCGCGATAGGTCCATTATCTTGTGCTGCGACTCCCCGGGCAGCGCCCGGATTTGACCTGCCTATAACGCATCCCGGTTAACAAGATTGCCTCTAATTTGCCCATGACCGGGTTTGAAACAGTTCCCGACGCGAGCGAACTTTTTGACACCGACTCGCATCTGCGCGAGCATAGGCCGATGGTACCTCCATTCACCCCGGACCCCGATTCGTCCCGCAAGGAAGGCGGCACAATTCCCGGCGGACAGGGGATGACGGCCTTCAGCCTGGACGCGCCGGATCCGTCTTCCGTCCCGGTGCTGATCGCCGTGCCTCATGCCGGGCGAGCCTATCCGGGCAGCCTGATCGAACGGCTGCGCAACCCGGGCTTTGCCGCGCTCAAGCTGGAAGACCGCTATGTCGACCGGCTGGGCGAGCATATTGCCCGCGCGACCGGGGCGGCGCTGCTGGTGGCACGGGCCCCGCGCGCAATGATCGACCTCAATCGCGGTGTCGAGGAAGTCGACTGGGATATGTTTACGCGGGGCAAGCCCGGCGGGATTGGCAGCTATACGCCCGGCGTGCGGGTGCGCAGCGGGCTTGGCCTGATCCCGCGCCGGATTCCCGGCCTTGGCGAGCTGTGGAAGCGCCGCCACGATGAAGAAGACCTTGCCGCCAGGATCGAGCAGATCCATGCGCCCTACCACACCTGTCTTAGCGAAACCCTGCAGCAGCTGCGCGATCGTTGGGGCGCGGCATTGCTCATCGATCTTCACTCGATGCCGCCGCTGGGCAATCGCGGCGCGCCCGGAGGGGGGCAGGGAGGCGCGGAATTCGTGCTGGGGGACCGGTTCGGTGCCACCTGCCATGGCTCGCTCGTCGGATCGAGTTTCGGCTACTTCAACGAGATGCGGCGCGGTGCGGCGCACAACCGTCCCTATGCCGGCGGCTATGTGCTTGAACGCCACGCCGATCCCGCCAATGGCATCCACGCGATCCAGCTTGAAATAGACCGGTCGAGCTATCTCGATCATCGGCTGGTCGAACCTGGCAAGGGTTTTGCCGCGATGGTCGGGCTGCTGACCGGTCTGGTGCGGCGACTGGCTGGGGAAGTGGCCGAACTGGGCCGGATGAGCGAGGCGGGCCGCTGGGCTGACGCTGCCGAATAGCGCGCGCGCCCAATTCCAGATCGAACATAAAAAACCACCTCGTGCATTCCGCACGAGGTGGCCAAGGTTCAGGGAGGAGGTACGCCGAAGCGCACCAAAGTCCTGCCGAGCCATGAGGGAAGCACGACAGAACGGAAGTTAACATAGGACTCGTTGTGCGATCTGACAAGAGCCACGCGCAGCACTGGCTGCTGGATCGCCTCAAACGGCCTTCGCCTCCAAAAAAGCGGCCGCCGACCCGGTGCCGAAGCAGGGGGCGGGCGGCCGCGAATTGGATTGCGGTGCGGCCCAAGGAGGCCGCGGCAAGCGATCAGGCAGCGCCGACCGGCGCCGGGATCGGACCCTTGCCCTGCTGGACCTGGCGACCGAACACCTCGCTCATGTGCTCAAGGCTGAACAGGTGGGCGAAGATCAGCGGCAGCATGCCGTTCTGGTTCATCGAACGCAGCACGTCGCCGCGCAGGTCGCGCAGCTTTTCCTGGTCGATCATCTTGAAGCCGCGGTAGATGAAGGGCTGGTCGTTGCCCTGCTGCTGGATCGCGACTTCGCCATCCATCAACAGGTCGTGCTTCATCAGTTCTTCGACGAACTGGGTGGTGCGGAAACCGGCTTCTTCGAAGTGGCGGCAGAAATCGAGCGTCGCCTTGCACGATTCGCTCGGCTGGCCATCGACGAACAGCGCGTTGCCGTCTTCGAATTCGCCCAGCAGGTCGCTCGACGGATCGAAGCACAGCGAGAGTTCTTCGGTTTCCGGAGTCAGCTTGGCGAGCATGAAGGGATAGCGGCGCGCGTAGGCCGGGACGTAAACCGGTTCCTGCAGCTTGCCGGTTTCGTCGAAGAAGGTGTTCACGCCTTCGTTGAGGCCCATCAGCGCCAGCGGCACCGGCTGGTCGGCGATCGAGAACACGATCGGATAGTGACGCGAGGCGTGGACGAACTCTTCGGCGGTCAGCGGAATGGCGTGCTGGCCAACCATCCACTTGGCATTGTCGGTCGTGCGGCTGTGCCAGTTCGCGTGGTCGCGGCTGTTGAGCGGCATGATGTCCTGGTAGAACAGCGGAAGATTGGCGGCTTGCGGCGCGCTGGCCATGAGTTTCTCTCCGAAAAAACGTAATGCGACAGGTCTGCGGATCGACGGCCTCGGCACGAACGCCAAATCCGGCGCCAAACCCGGCACGAATGCGCGCCTTTACGGCCTCGCGCCGTGCGGTGCAAGCGTCACAAGCTTGCCGGGATTGAGCAATCCCCGGGGATCGAGCGCGGCCTTGACCTGGCGCAGCAGCGAAAGCGCGACGGGATCGCCCAGCCGCTCCAGTTCGTCCACCTTGAGCTGGCCGATCCCGTGCTCGGCGCTGATCGACCCGCCCCACTGGGTGACCAGATCGTGGACCCGGCGGCTGATCGCCTTGCCGGTCGCGGCTTCCCATTCCGACCGCTGGCTGCCGGGCGGGGCAATGACATGGAAATGGATGTTGCCATCACCGAGATGGCCGAAGCCAAGCGCATGAACACCCGGAAATTCGGCCTTGATGGTCGTCACGGCCATGTCGAGGAAATCGGGCATGGCCGCCACGGGCACGGAAATGTCATGCTGCACGGCCGGCCCCTTGGCCCGTTCGGCAGGAGCGACGGATTCGCGCAGGTTCCAGAACGCCTCGGCCTGGGTCTCGTTCGCGGCGATCGTCGCGTCTTCAACCAGGCCCGCTTCGAAAGCGCTGGCCAGCATGGTCTCGGCCGCGGCGCGAAGATTTGCCGCGCCTGCCACGTCCGCGACAACTTCGATCAGGGCATGCCAGGCGTGCGGACCGGCCAGCGGCGCGCGGGCATCCGGGAGCAGATCGAGCACGGCTTCGAGGCTCGACTGGGGCAGGACCTCAAAACCCTCGAGCGCATCGCCCAAGGCTGCGTCGCAATGCAGCAGCAGGGCCCGCGCGGCCTGAATGGTGGGCATGCCAGCCCAGATCACCGTCCGTTCGGCCACTTGCGGCACCAGCCGGAGCGTTGCCGCGGTCACGATCCCCAGCGTGCCTTCGCTGCCGATGAACAGCTGCTTGAGATCGAAGCCGCGGTTGTCTTTCTTGAGCGGGGTGAGGGCGTCGTAAATCCGCCCGTCGGGCAACACCGCTTCGAGCCCAAGCACCAGTGCGCGCATCGAGCCGTGGCGCAGCACCTGCGTGCCGCCGGCATTGGTTGCGATCAGCCCGCCGACCGTGGCCGAACCCTTGCCGCCGAGCGAGAGCGGAAAGCGCAGCCGCTTCGCCTCGGCCGCTTCGTGGAGCACTTGCAGCACGACGCCGGCCTCGCACGTGGCGGTGCGTTCGGCCGGGTCGACTGCGCGGATCGCGTTCATGCGCCGCAGCGAGACGAGCAGCGCCGTGCCGCTGGCATCCGGCGTCGCGCCGCCCGACATGCCGCTGTTGCCGCCCTGCGGCACGATCGGCACGCCATACCGGCCGCACAGCTGCACCAGCGCCGCAAGTTCCTGAACATTTGCGGGCGAGGCGAGGGCCAGCGCCTGGCCGGTGTAGCGCCCGCGCCAGTCGGTCAGCCACGGCGTGACAAGATCGGCATCGCAGGTCAGCCCGCGCGTGCCGAGCAGGGCCTGGGCTTCCTCGAGAAAGGCAGCGTCGGGGCGCTTGGAAGTGCTCATTATGCAGCGCCTATGGCACAAGCCGGGGCTATCCGGCCAGTCCCCGCTTGAAACCGCGCGCAGTCGGGTTAAGCGGTGGTTCAAGACTGAGGGTTATTGACCGGCTTAATGAATCCTGCCGCTGCCTTGTTTGCGCCGTTCCTGTTGCTGCTGCCCGTCGCGGTTGCGGGCACCGACGCGGTGGCGGAGCGCGAGGCCGTCCCATCGGGTCCGATGTCGCGCCCGGCGGGGGATGAAGGCGATCCCTGGGTCACGATGTCGACCAGCTATCGCCCGCAGGATGGCAAACAGGTGCGGATCGAACAGCACGTTACCGTCCGGATAGGCCCGCGCCCGGCCCCCATGCCGCTTCCGCCGACCATGTTCGACGACGATCTGGACAACGATGGCCATCGCTTTGTCGAACGCAAGGCGGGAAAATGCGTGCCGATCGCCGGGATTTTCGGTGTCCAGTCGGCGCCGGGCAACCGCCTGCTGCTCATCATGCGCGACCAGCGGATGTTCACCGCAACGCTCAAGAAGGGCTGCAATAGCCGCGATTTCTATTCCGGCTTCATCGTTGCCAAGAACGAAGACGGCTTGATCTGCACCGGCCGCGACCAGCTGCTCTCGCGCAGCGGAGCCAATTGTCAGGTCGATTCCTTCCGCGAACTGGTCGAGGTCGGTCGCTAGTCGGCGTGTTTCCTTGACTTTCGGGGGCACTTGGCCCTAGGGCGCGCGCTGATTGGCGCAAAATACCTGCGCCCGCGTCTCTCCACCATTCGGATACCCATAAAGCCTATGAATTTTGCCGATCTCGGCCTGTCGGAAGAACTGGTCCAGGCAGTCACCGCCAAGGGATACGACACGCCCACGCCGATCCAGGCCCAGGCGATCCCGCAGGTGCTGATGATGCGCGACCTGATCGCGATCGCCCAGACCGGTACGGGCAAGACCGCCAGCTTCGTGCTGCCGATGATCGATATTCTGGCCCATGGTCGCCGCCGCGCGATGATGCCGCGCAGCCTGATCCTTGAGCCGACCCGCGAACTCGCCGCCCAGGTGGCCGAGAATTTCGAGGCGTACGGCGCCAATCACGATCTCAAGATGGCGCTGCTGATCGGCGGCGTGCAGATGGGCGATCAGGTCAAGGCCCTGAACGAAGGCGTCGACGTGCTGATCGCCACGCCCGGCCGCCTCATGGACCTGTTCGAACGCGGCAAGATCCTGCTGACGGGCTGTGACCTCCTCGTGATCGACGAGGCCGACCGGATGCTCGACATGGGCTTCATCCCCGACATCGAGACGATCTGTTCGAAGCTGCCCCCGCAGCGCCAGACCCTGCTGTTCTCGGCCACGATGCCGCCGCCGATCAAGAAGCTGGCGGACAAGTTCCTGAGCAATCCCAAATATATCGAAGTGGCGCGACCTGCTTCGGCCAACCTCAACATTGCCCAGCACAAGGTGGCGGTAACGTCGCGCGCCAAGCGCGATGTGCTGCGCACGTTGCTGCGCACCGATAACGTCAATACCGCGATCGTGTTCTGCAACCGCAAGACCACGGTGCGCGAACTGGCCAAGAGCCTGCAGCGCCACGGCTTCAAGGCGGGCGAAATCCACGGCGACATGGACCAGTCATCGCGCATTGCCGAGCTTGACCGGTTCAAGGCAGGCACGATCAATATCCTCGTCGCTTCCGACGTTGCCGCACGCGGACTCGACGTGAAGGGCGTGAGCCACGTGTTCAACTTCGACACGCCGTGGCATCCCGACGACTACGTCCACCGCATCGGCCGAACCGGCCGCGCTGGGGCGACGGGCCGGGCCTTCACCTTTGTGGCGCCCGAAGACGCCGAAGCGATCGCCAACGTCGAAAAGCTGACCGGCATGAAGATCCCGGTCTATGAGATGACCGGCGAGATGGCGGCCGAAGATGCGACCGGCGAGGTAAAGCCGAAGCGCGAACGCAGCCCCCGCAAGGCACGTGAAGAGAAGGCCGAACGCAAGCCCCGCGAAGCACGTGCCCCTCGCCGCGAAGAAGTGGAAGAGCGCGAGGAAGCCGCTCCGCGCGAAGAACGCGCCCCCCGCGAGCCGCGTGCCCCGCGCCGTGAGGAACGCGCTGCAGCCCCCCGCCGCGAACCGCGCAGCCGCCGTGACGATGACGAGCCGCCGAGCAAGCCGGGCGAATGGAACGGTCCGATCCCGGGATTCCTAGGCGTATCGGCGCTGTAGTAACGATTTGCGTTGGACGCTAAGCTCGCGTCCATGCGATCCGGCATAGTTTCAATTGGCCTTCTGGCTCTCGCTGCCTGTCAATGTGACGAGGGGTTTCAAGAGCGCGTCCGATCGCGACAGGCTTGTGAAGTCGCGGTCGATTTTGCCAAATGGTACGTGCGCGAAATGCAAGGCGATCCGGTCGTGTTGATGCGAGACACGACGAAACAGATCGATCCAATCGATCGGCAGCCTCATCTTGAATTTCGCAAGTTGGGAGCTGACGTGAAGGACTGGATTCCTGTGCGCAGCGCACCGCCGGGCTTGCTTGCAGACATGACAAGCCGGACCGAACTCGCAGCACTGGGAGATTGTCCGGAATTTGAGAGGCTGGATGCATTACCCGGCGTTTCGATAGGACCAGAGGCTGCAAGGCAGGCTATCGCGCTTAGAGATGCGCAGACAGGGCGATTTACGGCAAACATCGTGGCGCTTTCGGCACCTTTGGTCGATAATTCGTCCGGCCATGCGGTTCTTGCGATGTTCGATGCTACATACGGCAGCGATGGATCTCGGGGTTTCGTGATCCACATGCGCCGCGATCATGCTGGCCATTGGCAAGTCATCGGCGGAGCTGACTTCTGGATTTTGCCAAGTTCGAGTGTGCTGGCACGTATGCCGCCGCGGTATGATTCCAATATCTGAAACGAAACGGGCCTCCCCCGAAGGGAAGGCCCGGTTCTTGTTCAAGCCGTGACTGCGATCAGAACTTGAGGCTGATCGAAGCGCGATAGGCCTGGTTGCGCACGTCGTCGCGGGCAACGGTGGTGTCCGCGCTGACCGAGACGGCGACACGGCCCGTGGTGTAGGTCAGACCGGCCGAGAGTTCACCCCAGTCCTTGTCCTGGCCAGCCAGGGCAAAGGGCATCGACACGGTCGGCACGCCGCCAACGAAGGCACCGGCAAAGGTTGCCGGATGATCGCTGAAGTCGTGGACATAGGTGGCCGAGGCCGAAGGTCGAAGCTTGCCCGAGCCTTCCAGCACGAAGCCGGCGCGACCCTGGACGCTTTCCAGATCGTGACGGTTGAAGACCATCGCGGTCGGCCCGCCAACTTCGGCAGCCTTATCGTAGAAGAAGCGGCTATAGCGGAAGCCGACCTTCGGGCCGAACTGCAGGCCGCTGCTGCCATACATCGCGCCGACATTGCTTTCCATCGAGACAGCCAGCGTGCTGGTGTTCGAGGTCAGCGTGTAGGGCGTGCCCGGCAGGTTGCCCGGACGGGTGGTATTGGCCTTGTACGAACCCGCAGCAATCTGGCCGTCGAAGTAGATGCGATCCCAGTTCGACTTCCAGTAGAGCGTGCCCAGCGTCAACGAGCCCTTGACCGAACCGCCACCGGCCGACGTCTTGCCGTCGAGATCGGTATAGGACAGCGCCAGACCGATGATCGCGGAATCGCCGATTTCGGATTCGATACCGCCGGCGATGTACCAGCCATCGAACTGGTCGCGGCCGCCATAGGGCAGGGCGGTCGCCATTGGCAGGCTGTCACCGTCGATATAGCCACCAGCCAGGAAGCCGCTCATCGTTTCGGGCAGCTTGCCTTCTTCACGAGCGGTTTCCGCAGCCGAATCCTGGCTTGCGGCAAACATCGGACCATACTGGGCCGAACCGATGGCATTGGCGGCCATGCGGTTGGGCCGGCCGTAATAGGCCAGGGTGCCGCCAAGGTTGCCGGGCTGGAGGCTCGACAGGCGCTGGCGGATCAGACGGTTGCCGCTGTCAAGCGCGACGGTGCCCATCGCGGTCGACAGCGTTTCGGTGCGCGGCGCCCACGATTCGAACACCGAGCGGATCGTCGGAGCATCCTGAAGGTCCATAACCGTGAAGATCCCGGGCAGGGTGCCCGAAGCGCGGTTGTGGTCGAGCAGGGTGGCAAAGGCCACCTGCACCGGCGACGAGCTGTTCACGACATTGCGGTAGCTGCCCGCAACGACCTTCAGCTGCACGGCATTGGTGCTGTAGATCAGCGTCGGGGTCAGGATTGCGCTGATCGCGGCAGGCGTGTTGAACGCCCCCGAAACCCCGCCCTCGGCCGTGAGGATGGTATAGAGGTTACCCGCCTTGACCGTCGCACCCGAAGCCGGGCTGAGGAGCAGCGAGCCGCCAACACTGGCCTGGCCGGTGCTGGTGCCGTTGGCCACCACCTTGAGCAAGTCCGACGAACCCGAAGCACTGCCAAGATTGAGGTAGTAGCCCGTGCCCGACGACATCACCAGGTTGCCGCCAATGGTCAGCGTGCCGATGCTGGTCTGCGTGCCGGGCACGAAGCTGCCCAGAACGCTGGTCAGGTAAGGCGCGTTGATCCGGCCCGAACCGAGAATCGCACCGCCGAGGAACGAATAATCGCCCACCGACGAAAGCGTGCCGTTCACCGTAACCACGCCCGCCAGGTGGTTGATGTTCATCAGCGAGGTAAGCGTGCCGGTGTTGGTGATCACCAGGCCCGCACCGGCGGTGCCGATGGTCAGGCGGTCGATCGTGATGTTCGCGCCCGACAGCGTCGTGATGCCGGTGTTGGCCAGCGTCACGTCATAGTACTTGCCGAGGATGCCCTCGACCCGCACCGGGTCCGAATTGTTCGGAACAAAGTTGGTCGCACCCGGCAGGCCGTTGGCCAGCGTCGGCGCGGGAAGCGAGGGCGCTTCCTGCGCTGCCGCCTGCGATTCCAGCGTGGCGCCGGCGAAGCGCTGATTGCCGGTGCCGCCGGTTCCGAGCGATTCGATCGAGACCGTCGCGGCATCATTGCTGGCGACACCGGCAGTATTGCCCGGTCCGGGGCTGCCCAGACCAGGAGTGGTGAATTCGTTGCCGGTCGCGGTGTCATAGCAGACCCCAGCGCCAGGCTGCTCGAAGCAGATCTGGCCGAAGTCGCCACTGGTTCCCGTCGAGCCGCCGCCCGGCGTGGTCGGCAAGCCGTTGACGAGGTCGGTGCCGGTTCCGTTCAGGATCATGTACGACGGGTCAAGGGTGGTGACCCAGTGATTGGGGTCGGTCCACGAACCATCGCCAGCCTTGGCCGAGACGTAATGGTAGGGGTTGTTGGCCGCGATCCAGTCCCAATAGAGGTAGAGCGGCTGATAGAAGCTGGCCGTGCCATAGCCGTTGGCCGGCTGGCCATTGAAGAAGCGGGTATAGCCGCCCGACAGCACGCCGAGCACAACCGCCTTCGAGAAGTTCTGCAGGATCAGCGGTCCGCCCGAGTCGCCGCTGGCGGTAATGCCTTCGGTCGGCGTGCCGTTGGTCACGCGGGCGGGATCGCGGAAGGCGTTGAAGTCGAACGGACTGGCACCAAGATTGCCGCGAAGCGGATCGTCGAAGTCGATCCAGTAGAGGTTCTGCGGATTGCTGCTGCCGCTGGTGCCGAACAACCAGTTTTCGAAGGTGTCGAGGTCGGTCAGCGCGCCGATCATGTTTTCCGCGGCGCGGCGGCGGAAGTCGATCCCGCCGTTCGAGCCGGTGGTCCCGGTGCCATTGCGGCCATAGCCGACGATCTGCACGTTATAGCCCGTGCCGCTGGCGCCGATTTCCGACGGGGCAGGAAGCTGTTCGAACAGCATCGCCCAGAACGGCACGTTGGCGGCCGGCGTGTCGAGCGTCGCCATCGCGACGTCGCCGTAAAGGAAGTGGGCCGCATCGGGTTCCAGCGAGGCCGGATTATAGACCACCTGGTTCACGTTGTAGAGGTAGTTGGCCACGTTGGTGGCGTGATAATCGGGGTTTGCCACGCCGCCGATGGTCGAGAAATACCAGGCGCGCAGGGCGGGCAGGTTGTACGACGAGAAGCCGAACGAAATCGGCGTGCCGCCCGAATTGGCGCCATAGGCGGTCGCGTCTTCATCGTTGACGCAGTGCGCGGCAAAGATGACCGTGCGCGGGTTGATCAGGGTGCCGGTGCACAGCCCGATTAAGCCGCCGCCGACATCGACCGTCATCTGGCCAACGCCAGTGACATTGACGCCATTGTCGAGCGCGGTGGTTGGCGTGCCGGGGTTGGCGATCAGGATCTGCGGATCGAGGCTGTTGATCGAGGTGATCGTGTGGTCGGTATAAGCCTCTGGCTGTCCGCTGGGAGTGCCGAGCGTGGTGGTTACGCCATAGGCCTCGGGCGTGCCGCTTGGCGTGCCGAGCGAAGTGGTCACGCCATAGGCTTCCGGAGTGCCGCTGGGTGCTTCCTCGGCAAATGCAGGCTGGCTGAGTGCGGTCAGCACCAGGGCGGATGAAGTGAGCAAAGCGGCACGGCGGCCGAAACGACTCGTAGAACGATCAGTCATTGGTATCCCCCTTGTAGGATGGGCGAAAGTTGCACCAATTCTCTCAAAGAGGGAAGTGTCTAAGAATAAATGTCCTTAATTTGTTAGGGCTTGGGTCCAATACATATTTCGCCCTCCCGGGCAACTGTATTGCCAGCTTACAAATTTGTTTGAAACTTTCGTTACCAAGCCAGCGTTGCGCAACTATCTTAGTAAATTAGCGCATATATAAGCAATATAATTACATGAATGGCGGGTGTCAGAGTTAGGCAAGTGTGACAAAACTGTCGATCACGCGCTTGCGGCCGGCCGTCTCGAACTCGATCTCCAGCTTGTTGCCTTCCTGCGCGGCCACCGTTCCGTAGCCGAACTTCTCATGGAACACGCGTGCGCCAATCGCGACATCGCGGCGGGGCTTGGCGGCAAAGCTGGCTGCCGAGCGCGAAGGCTCGGCGATCCGGCGCGGCGCAGGATCGTAGTCGCGCTGTGCGGCGCGTTGCCAGCCGGGGCCTCGCGTGCCGGCGCGCTCGGGACGGTCGCGCGCGACATGGGCAAAGGGATCGGATGCTTCCGACCACTGCGCCCGCCACAGCGAGGCCCCGCCGGACAGGGTGGTTTCCTGCTCGACATGGGCCTCCGGCAGTTCGGCGATAAAGCGGCTGGGGATCGAGCTGGTCCACTGGCCATAGATGCGCCGGTTGGCCGCGTGCAGGATGGTGCAGCGCCGCCGCGCGCGGGTGATTGCGACATAGGCAAGGCGGCGTTCTTCCTCGAGGCTGGCGAGCCCGCCTTCGTCCATCGCGCGCTGCGAGGGGAACACGCCTTCTTCCCAGCCGACCAGGAACAGGTTGTCGAATTCCAGCCCCTTGGCCGCATGGATCGTCATGATGGTCAGCTTTTCGGCATCGCTCGCCGCCTCGTTGTCCATCACCAGGCTGACGTGTTCGAGAAAATCGCCCAGCGCTTCGTATTCTTCCATCGCGCGGGCAAGTTCGGCGAGGTTTTCGAGCCGGCCTGCGCTCTCCGCGCTCTTTTCGGCCTGGAGTGCAGCCGTGTAACCGCTCTCCTCAAGGATCGTGCGAACCAGTTCGGCGGGGGCGAGCGTCTTGGCCACATCGCGCCAGCGCGCCACGTCGCGCATCAGCGCCAGCAGCGTGCCGCGCGCGCGGGCGGGCAGTTCGTCGGTATCGGTAATCTCGACTGCCGCAAGGCTCAGCGGCACACCGCGCGCGCGGGCGTGGCGGTGCAGCTTTTCCAGCGTCTTGTCGCCAAGGCCGCGTTTGGGGGTGTTGTAGATCCGCTCGAACGCGAGATCATCGGACGGCTGGGTGACGATCCGCAGATAGGCGAGCGCATCGCGGATTTCAGCGCGCTCGTAAAAGCGAAAGCCGCCGATGATCTTGTAGGGCAGGCCGATCGCGATGAACCGATCTTCCAGTTCGCGGGTCTGGAACTGGGCGCGCACCAGCACGGCGACTTCGGCCAGGCTGGCGCCCTCACGCTCCAGCCGTTCGGCTTCCTCGCCCACCCGGCGGGCTTCTTCGGGGCCATCCCAAACGCCGATCACGCGAACCTTGTCGCCACCGTTACGCTCGGTCCACAGCGTCTTGCCAAGGCGCTGCGAGTTGGCGTCGATCAGCCCGGACGCGGCGGCGAGAATGTGGGGAGTGGAGCGATAGTTCTGCTCCAGCCGGATCACCTTCGCGCCCGGAAAATCCTTTTCGAATTTGAGGATATTGGCAACTTCTGCGCCGCGCCATGAATAGATCGACTGGTCGTCATCGCCCACCACGCAGATGTTCTTGCGCGCCTGGGCGATCAGCCGCAGCCACAGGTACTGGACCTGGTTGGTGTCCTGATATTCGTCCACCATCACGTATTTGAAGCGCTGCTGGTACTGTTCCAGCACCTCGCGATTGGTGCGGAACAGGTTGAGCGTGTGGAGCAGCAGATCGCCGAAATCGCAGGCGTTGAGCGCCTTCAGCCGGTCCTGGTAAAGCTGGTAAAACCGCTGGCCCTTGCCATTGGCATAGGCTTCGTTTTCCACCGCATCGAGATCGGCGGGGTTCAGCCCCTTGTTCTTCCAGCGGTCGATGCACTGCGCCAGTTGCCGCGCGGGCCAGCGCTTTTCATCCAGTCCCTCGGCCTGGATCAACTGCTTGAGCACGCGCAGTTGATCGTCGGTGTCGATGATCGTGTAGTTCGATTGCAGTCCGGCCAGTTCGGCATGGCGGCGCAGGATCTTGGCGGCAATGGCGTGGAACGTGCCGAGCCACGGCATCCCTTCAACCGCCGGGCCGATCAGCTGGCCGACGCGCTCGCGCATTTCGCGCGCGGCCTTGTTGGTGAAGGTGACGCAGAGGATTTCGCTTGGCCAGGCGAGCCGCTGGCGCACGAGGTAAGCGAGCCGCGCGGTGAGCGCCGCGGTCTTGCCGGTGCCGGCCCCGGCCAGCATCAGCACCGGGCCTTCGGTGGCAAGCACGGCTTCGCGCTGGGGCGGGTTCAGTCCGTCAAGCAGCGGGTCGGGAGCGGATTCGGAAAGCTGGGACACGCGCGAACAACTAGGGAACGTTTGCCGCGAGGGCAAGGGTGAGCCATTGACATGTGCGCCGCCAGCCGCAACGCATCGCCGCCATGCATCCGATCCGCGCCAATGCCCGCATCCTGACCGCCGCGCTTACCGGCACGGCGGTCGAGTTCTATGACTTCTACGTCTATGCCACTGCCGCCGCGCTGGTGTTCGGGCCGCTGTTCTTCCCCGCCGAAAGCCAGGCCGCGCAGACGATGTTCGCGTTCATGAGCTTTGGCCTCGCATTCTTCGCGCGGCCGGTGGGGGCGGTCGTGTTCGGCCATTACGGCGACCGGATCGGGCGCAAGTCGACGCTGGTCGCGTCGCTGATGCTGATGGGGCTGTCGACGCTGTTGATTGCCTTCCTGCCGACCTATGCGATGGTGGGCTGGGTTGCGCCGCTGCTGCTGTGCATCTTGCGCTTCGGGCAGGGCTTCGGCCTTGGCGGGGAGTGGGGCGGGGCTTCGCTGCTGGCGGTCGAATATGCGCCCAAGGGCTGGGAATCGCGGTTCGGCTCAGCGCCGCAGTTTGGTGCGCCGGTGGGGTTCCTGTTTGCCAACGGGCTTTACCTGCTGCTCGGGCTGGTCCTGTCCGACGCCGATTTCAAGGCGTGGGGTTGGCGCATCCCGTTCCTCGCGAGCGCGCTGCTGGTCGCCCTTGGGCTGTGGGTGCGACTGCGGATCGCGGAAACCCCGGCCTTCCGCGAGGCATTGCAAAAGGAAGCGCCGCCGGCCGTGCCGGTAGCGGTGCTGTTTTCGCGGCACCTTGGCGCGGTGCTGGCGGGAACGGCGGGGGCGGTGGCCTGTTTCGCGATCTTCTATCTCTCAACCGCCTATGCCCTGTCGCTGGGCACCACGAAGCTGGGCTACAGCCGCGAGGCGTTCCTCGGCGTGCAACTTGGCGCGAACTGCTTTTTCGCGGCTGGCATCGCGGTGGCGGTGATCCGGGCCGACCGGATCGGCGCGGGCAGGGTGCTGCTGCTGGGCGCCTTGGCCACGATCCTGATGGGGCTGGTGTTCGGTGCGGGGCTGCAATCGGGATCGCTGTGGATCGTCTTCGCCACGCTATCCGCCGCGCTGTTCACGATGGGGCTGGTCTATGGCCCGCTCGGCTCGTGGCTGCCCAGCCTGCTGCCCGTCACGGTGCGCTACAGCGGGATTTCGCTGGCCTTTAACCTTGGCGGGATCATCGGCGGCGCGCTGGCCCCGATCGCGGCACAGGCGCTGGCCGCGCGCGGGCTTGCCAACGGGGCGGGCTGGTTCATGTCGGCGGCGGGTGCCTTGACGCTGATCGGCGTGATCTGGGCGCGCAAGTATCAGGCCGCTACGGCTGGATCTTCCGCAGCAGGGTAAGCTTGGCCTTGCCGACCTTGCGTTCGGCCACGGCCTCAAGTCCCTTGATCTTCGGGTCTTCCTTCAGCCCCGTTTCGAGGCTGATCCACGTCGCATCGCCGATCCAGCCGAGCCGTTGCAGCTTGTCGAGCGCGACTGCGCCCGCGCCGCTGTCATAGGGCGGATCGAGCAGGATCAGGTCAAGCGGCGCCTTGGCCGGACCCAGCGCCAGCACCGAACTGGCGCGCACGTCCGAGCGGCCGGTGGCCTGCAGGTTGGCGATATTGGCGCGCAGCGCGCGAATCGCGGGCGCATCCTGCTCCACGAAAATGCAGCTTTGAGCCCCGCGCGAAAGGGCTTCGAGGCCCAGCGCACCGGAACCGGCGAACAGGTCCGCCACGGCCAGTCCTTCGAAATCGCCAAGCCGCGAGACCAGCATCGAGAACAGCGTCTCGCGGGTGCGGTCGGCGGTGGGGCGGGTGGTGTCGCCCTGCGGCGCCTGCAGCTTGCGCCCGCGCCATTCGCCTGAAATGATCCTGAGGCTCATCGGCGGGGACCGCCCTTGTTCGGGCCGGGATTACGCGGACCGCGCGAGTTCGACGGGCCGGAGCGCGGCCCTTCGGAGCGAGGCCCACCTGAGCGCGCGCCAGAACGCCCGCCAGAAGGGCGCTCGGAATTGTAGCGGCCACCTTCAGTCCGGCCACCTTCGGGCCTGCCGCCAGCAGGTTTGCGCGGGCTGAGCTTGCCCTCGATGGGTTTGCGCTCGGCACTGCGCTCATCCCGGCGCGGCGCTGCCTTGGGCCGTTCGCCACCGGGCCTGCGGTCTTCGGAGCGGCGATCCTCGGCACGGCGCGCGGTGGGGCGGGCGCCGGGCGAACGCGTGCGCGAAATGCGGGCGCGGGCCTGCTGCGGCGCGGATAGCGGAACGTAGGCCTCGCCCCCGCCAAGCAGCGACTTGCGCAGGCGCTCGACCTCGACCTGGCGGATTTCCACGGCCTGGCCGCGCGGCAGGTCGAGCAGTTCGAACGGACCATAGGCGGTGCGGATCAGGCGGCTGACTTCGAGTCCGAGGTATTCAAGCACACGGCGCACTTCGCGGTTCTTGCCTTCGGTGATCGTCACTTCGATCCACTGGTTGCGCCCGGTGCGGCGCTCCATGTTGGCGTCGATCTTGCCGTAACGCACACCGTCGATCTCGATGCCTTCGATCAGCTCTTCCAGCTGCTCTTGCGTGATGTCGCCAAAGGTGCGGGCACGGTAGGTGCGCGGCAGGCCGGTCTTGGGCAGTTCCATCGCGCGCTTCAATTCACCGTCGTTGGTCAGCAGCAGCAGGCCTTCGGTGTTGAAGTCCAGCCTGCCGATCGGCATCACGCGGCCCGCGTTTTCGGGCAGGGCGTTGCGCAGCGCGGTGTAGATCGTCGGGCGGCCCGCCGGGTCGCGCTCTGTCGTAATCAGCCCACCGGGCTTGTGGAACACGAACAGCCGCGCGGCTTCGGCGGCCTTCACCGGCTTGTCGTCCACGGTCATGCCCTTGAGGCCGGGTAGCACGGTGTTTGGGGTGTCGAGCACTTCGCCGTTCAGCTTGACGCGGCCTTCGGCGATCATCCGCTCAACCTCGCGGCGGCTGGCAATGCCGGCACGCGCCAGCAACTTGGCGATGCGTTCGCCCGCGCGGGCGCCATCTTTGGAATTATCGGGGGAGTTCATGTCCCGCACATAGGCGAGGATGCGCCTTTCGTCACCCCCGCGCGGCCGCCATCTGCTCCTCGCAGATCTCGTGGAAGCGGCGGATGCCGCCTTCGAGTGTGCCCAGCGTCAGTTCGCTGATCGCGCCAGAGGAAAGCCCCTGTTGGCCAAGGGCCGCGGCGCGGAAATCTTCGCTGGCGAAGACGCCGCCGTCGAGCAGTTTCCAGCTGCGCTCCCAATGGTCCTGCGCCTTGTCGTTCTGCGGGGCTTCGGGGATCAGCATGAAATCTTCGACCAGGGTCCGGTCGTGCCCCTGGGGCCAGAGCGTCATGATGTTGATGTAGTCGGGGCTGGCGACGATCACCGTACCGGGAAACAGCTGATAGGCAAAGGTGCCGAGCCGGCGCAGCACCGACATGTCGGCCAGATCCTTGCCCGCCATCTCCTCGGCCCGGCAAACCAGGCTGCGGCGGTGCGGGCCGATCTCGTCGCCGGATGTCACGCCGTCCTTGAAGAACGGGCCAATCGTCGCCGCGTGGAGCCGGGCGACATGGTAGCTTTCAAGGAAGGCATCCATGATCAGCTTCCAGTTGGACGCGACTTCGTGGGTCTTGCGCGCGAACAGGTGTGATCCGCGCATCGCAAAGGCGTCGAAATCGGCACCGATGGCCTGGGCATCGGAGAAATCGGGCGCACAGCCGGGAGCGTACCAGATGAGGCCGCCAGCCTCGCAGCTGGGCAGTTCGACCAGTCCATGATCGGCCTTGTCGAGCCCCGGAAAGGTATCGGGCCGGGGCAGGGCAAGCAGGCGGCCGTCGGTGGCAAAGGTCCAGGCGTGATAGGGGCATGTCATGCGCCGCGAACACTGCACCTCATTGCCCTCGACCAGCCGCGTGCCGCGATGTCGGCAGACGTTGAGGAAGACGTGCGCCTTGCGCTGGCTGTCGCGCGTGATCAGCAGCGGCTTGCCCGAGGCATCGTGCGGCACGCTCATGTCCGGATTGGGGATCAGCGCCGAAGGGCACAGCACCTGCGGCGCGCGGTCGAACAACAGCGCCTTCTCGTCGGTCCAATAGGCCGGATCGGTGTAGATCGCGGCCGGAACCCTTGTAATTCCGCGCGTCGCCCCGGTGCAGCCATCGGCGATCTGCCGGGCAAGGGCAAGCTGACCAGCCGTCGGTTGACGGCCCGGGATTGTGGCTATCCTCTCCATGGGGCTAGGCATAACGCATTTCCCCGTTAGTTTCGCGGCAAATCGAAAGGCAGGGAACGCAGACATGTCGACCACTCTCTGGATCATTCTTGGGGCAGTGGTCCTGATCGGCCTGTTGGCCAAACGGATTCCGGCACTGCACCCCTATCTTGAGAAGGAGTCGCTCTCGGCGTTCTTCCTGGGGGTCTCGTCCGGCTTTCCCTATGCGATGATCGGCGCGACGCTGACCACGCGGCTCGCGCAGGACGGGATCGACAAGAAGACCGTCACCGCCTTTACCCTGGCCTTTCTGGTCTACAACCTGAAGGTGTTCTGGGCCTGGATCGTCGATGGGGTGCATCTGCCGCTGATCGGGCGGTTGGGGCAGCGGGTGTCATGGATGCTGGTGGCGGGAACCGGCGTGATCGCGGCCGTGATCAACCTCGCGCTGATCGACCCCAAGGCCGATATCGCGGCCACCGCGACGGCCGCGATCCTGGTCGGCGTGGCCGGGGCAACGTTCGACATCGTGATCGATGCCTTCCGGATCGAGACGCTCAAGCCCTACCAGCTGGGCGTGGGTTCGGGGATGTCGCAATATGGCTGGCGGATCGGTTCGGCGGGGGCGGGCGCGCTGGCGCTGGTGATGGCGGCGCGGTCGGGCTGGGAAAACGCCTATATCGCCTGTGCCGCCTTTGCCGTCCCTGCGATGCTGACCGCGATATTGATGGGAGAGCCTGCGCGCCACCGCGAACCCGCCGCGCGCAAGGGCGTGGCCGAAGCCTGGCAATCGATCGCCGGACCGTTCGCGGAGTTCTTCCAGCGCAACGGCGCCTGGCTGGTGCTGGCCTTCATCTTGGTTCACAAGATCGGCGATACTCTGGCAAACCTGACCTTTCGCCTGCTGTTCGATGATCTTGGCTTCAGCAATGACGAGATCGCGATCTACGACGTCGGCGTGGGTTTCTGGGCCTATCTGATCGGCATATTCATTGGCGGCATTGCCTATGCGAAGATGGGGCTCAAACGCTCGGTGCTGGTCGCGCTGGTGCTGATGGGCGTGTCGAATTTCAGCTTTGCCGCGCTGGCGGCGGCGGGCCATTCGAACCTTGGCATGGCCGGCGCGATCGGGTTTGAGAATGCGGCCTCGGGCTTTGGCGGGGTCGTGGTCGTCGCCTATTTCTCGGCGCTGTGCGACCTGCGCTTTACGGCGGCACAGTATGCGCTGATTTCGGCCGGGGCGAGCGTGGTTGGCCGGTTTGTGACCGGGACCACGGCGGGCGCGATGATCGAGCAGATGGGCTATGTGAACTTCTACCTGTTCACCACCTTGCTGGCGGTGCCGGGCATCGTGCTGTTCTGGTGGATGAGCCGCGCAGGCCTGATCGACGCCGCAATGGGCACGGCAGGCGGCGGCAATGACGGCGACCCGGAGACGCGGCAGTGATCCGTCAGTCGGGAAACTCGCGGTTCAGGCGCAGCACCTCGCCCGCAAGGTAGAGCGAACCGCAGATCAGCACGTCGCCTTCTGGCGGCAGCGCGGCAAGCGCTGCTTCAATGCCGCCGAACGGGCGCACCGGCAGGTTGGTAAAGGGTGCGAAGTCTTCCGGCGCGTGGGCATCGTGGCCGGGGGCGGGGACGACCGACAGGGTCAGCAGCTGGTCCGCCAGCGGCTTCACGATGGCCGACGGGTCCTTGCTCGTCAGCATCCCGGTGATGAGATGGAACGGGGGCGCGTCCTTGAAATGGCGTGCAATCGCGAGGCCGGCATCGACGTTGTGTCCGCCATCGAGCCAGACCTTGCGGCCCGGTACCAGCGCGGTCAGCGGACCTTCGCTCAGCGGTTGCATGCGGGCGGGCCAGCGCGCAGCGCGGATGCCTTCGGCCATGGCCTTGGCCGATACCTCGACCTGCGACTGGTGGCGCAGCATGGCAACGGCCAGCGCGGCATTGTCGGCCTGGTGGGTGCCGACCAGCGTGGGCAGCGGCAGTTCCAGTTCGCCCTGTGCGTCGCGATAGGCGATGGTTTCGCCAACCTCGGCAAACCAGTCGAGCCCGCGGATCGCGGTCTTCGCGCCGACCTTTATCGCCTGCTCGATCACGGTCTTCACGACCGCATCGGGATAGCTTTGCGTCACCAGCGGCACGCCGGCACGGGCGATCCCAGCCTTTTCGAACGCGATCCGGCACAGCGGCTCGGTGGGAACGCCTTCCTCGGGCACCAGCAGGAACGCCTCGTGGTCAATCCCCAGCGACGCGATCCCGCAGGCGGCCTGGCCATCGAGCACATTGGTTGCATCGAAGCGCCCGCCAAGCCCCACCTCGATCACGCAAACGTCGGCGCGGTAATTAGCAAAGGCCAGGAATGTCGCCGCCGTGGTGACTTCGAAGAAGCTGGGAGAGAGGTCTTCACCCACATCCAGCACCTGCTGCAGCAGGTCGGCCAGCTGGTCGTCGCTGGCGAGCTTGCCCGCGATGCGCAGGCGTTCGTTATAGCGCACGAGGTGTGGCTTGGTGGCGGCGTGGACAGTTAGACCCTGCGCTTCCAGCATGGCGCGCAGGTAGGCGCAGGTCGAACCCTTGCCGTTGGTTCCGGCCACATGGAACACCGGCGGCAGGCGCTTGTGGGGATCGCCCAGGCGCGCCAGCAGTTCGTGGATCACTTCCAGCCCAAGCCGCCCGCTCGGCAGGGTCAACGCGCCAAGCCGGTCCAGCTGCGCCTGGACGCGCGGGTGGTCTGATACGGCGAAATCGCGCATTGCAGGCGCGCTCAGGCCGCCTTGGCCGCGCCCAGGTAGTCGAGCAGCGTCGCCAGCCGTTCCTTGAGCGCGTGGCGATGCACGACCATGTCGATCATGCCGTGTTCAAGCAGGTATTCGGCGCGCTGGAAGCCTTCGGGCAGCTTTTCGCGAATCGTGTCCTGGATCACGCGCTGGCCGGCAAAGCCAATCAGGCAGCCCGGCTCGGCAATGTGGACATCGCCCAGCATGGCATAGCTCGCCGTGACGCCGCCGGTGGTGGGATCGGTCAGCACGACGATATAGGGCAGGCCTGCGTTCTGCAGGCGGCGGATCGCGACGGTGGTCTTGGGCATCTGCATCAGGGACAGGATCCCTTCCTGCATGCGCGCGCCGCCAGCCGCGGTGCAGATCACGTAGGCGCACTTTTCCTTGATCGCGCGGTCGACCCCGGAAACGAAGGCAGAACCCACGGCCATGCCCATCGACCCGCCCATGAAGGCAAAGTCCTGCACGCCCAGCACGGCCTTGTGCCCGCCGATCGTGCCGAGCGCATTGGTCAGCGCATCAGGATGCGGGTTGGCGGCACGGGCGGCCTTGAGGCGATCGGGATACTTCTTCTGATCCCGGAACTTGAGCGGGTCTTCCTTGACCTTGGGCGCTGGCAGCACGCAGAAGCCTGCGTCCATCAACTGGGGAAAGCGTGCGTCGGCGCCGATCCGACCGTGATGTTCGCAGCGCGGGCAAACGCTCTGGTTTTCCTCGTACTCCTTCGTGAAGAGCATTTCCTTGCACGAAGGGCACTTGATCCAGAGGTTGTCGGGCGTGTCGCGCTTCTCGGCGAAGGGCAACGCTTTGCGGACGCGATCTAACCAGCTCATGTCAAACTCCTATCGCGCAGAATGGACCGCGTCGGCAAGCGCGCGGGTCAAGTCACGCACAGGTCCGGCGGCATTGGCGCCGTGCTGGGCCACCAGATCGACCAGCGCGGAGCCGACGACCACACCGTCGGCCACCTTGGCAATCGCAGCGGCCTGTTCGGGGGTCCGCACGCCAAAGCCGACCGCGACGGGGATCGTCGCCTTGGCTTTGAGCTTGGCGACGGCTTCCTCGATCGAGGCTTGCGCGGCTTGCTGCATCCCGGTGATCCCGGCGACCGAGACGTAGTAGAGAAAGCCCGACGAGCCTTCGAGCACGGCGAGCAGCCGCGCCGCGTCGGTGGTTGGCGTGGCGAGGCGGATCAGCGACACGCCCACTGCGCGCAGGGCCGGGCCTAGCTCGGCGTCTTCCTCGGGCGGAATGTCGACGCAGATCACGCCGTCAACGCCGGCCTTCTTGCACTCTGCAGCAAACCATTCCGAACCACGCGTGGTCATCGGATTGGCATAGCCCATCAGCACCAGCGGAACGTTGGGATGCTTTTCGCGAAAGCGGGTCGCGATATGGAAGATGTCGGCGGTCTTGGTGCCGGCACCCAGCGCGCGCAAGTTGGCGTTCTGGATTGCGGGGCCGTCGGCCATCGGATCGGTGAAGGGCATCCCCAGTTCGATCACATCCGCGCCGCCTTCGACCAGCGCGTCAAGCACGGCGGGCGTGGCTTCGGGCGTCGGGTCACCGCCGGTGATGAAGGTGACGAGGGCGGGGCCCTTGGCGAAGGCGCTTTCGAGGCGGGTCATTTTGAGCGGCTACCGATCGAAGAAAATAGAGATGTACGAGGCAGAAACATTCCGCAAATCGTGCCGAACAATGTCGTCAAGAAATTGCGGGCATCATCCGATGCGCCAAGAATTGCCGAAATCCTGCCAACTAAGAGCGCCCCTGATATGGCGATCAGAAGCAGGAGAATCCACTTCACAGCGTCACCCCCAAGTGTTCGGCGACCGAGAAGATGTCCTTGTCCCCGCGTCCACATAGGTTGGCGAGTATGATCGCATCCTTCGGCATCGTGGGTGCGACCTTTTTCACGGCGGCGATCGCGTGGCTCGGCTCAAGCGCGGGAATGATCCCTTCGGTGCGGCACAGCAGCTGGAAGGCATCAAGCGCCTCGTCATCGGTGACGCTGGTGTAATCGACGCGGCCCACTTCCTTGAGCCACGCGTGCTCCGGGCCGATGCCGGGATAGTCCAGCCCGGCGCTGATCGAATGGCCTTCGATGATCTGGCCGTCATCGTCCTGCAGCAGATAGGTCTTGTTGCCGTGGAGAATACCGGGGCGTCCGCCCGCAAGGCTGGCGGCGTGATCCTTGTCGAGGCCGTAACCCGCCGCTTCGACGCCGAGCATCTTGACGCTGGGATCGTCGAGGAAGGGGTGGAACAGGCCGATGGCGTTACTGCCCCCGCCAATCGCGGCGACCAGCAGGTCGGGCAGGCGGCCGGTGCGGGCAAGCATCTGGGCGCGGGCTTCCTTGCCGATCACGCTCTGGAAATCGCGGACCAGCTCCGGATAGGGGTGCGGACCAGCCACGGTGCCGATGATGTAGAAGGTGTCGTGCACGTTGGCGACCCAGTCGCGCAGCGCCTCGTTCATCGCGTCCTTCAGCGTGCCCGCACCGGCGGTCACCGGGCGCACTTCCGCGCCGAGCAGCTTCATGCGAAACACGTTGGGGGCCTGGCGGGCCACATCCGTTGCGCCCATGAACACGGTGCAGGGCAGGCCGAAGCGCGCGCAGACCGTGGCGGTGGCAACGCCGTGCTGGCCCGCGCCGGTTTCGGCGATGATCCGGGTCTTGCCCATGCGCATGGCGAGCAGGATCTGGCCGATACAGTTGTTGATCTTGTGCGCGCCCGTGTGGTTGAGCTCGTCACGCTTGAACCAGATCTGCGCGCCGCCAAGTTCTTCGGTCAGGCGCGGCGCGAAGTAGAGCGGGCTGGGGCGGCCGACGTAGTGTTCCAGCAGGTCGTCGAATTCGGCCTGGAACGAAGGGTCGGCCTTGGCCGCGTTGTATTCGCGTTCAAGGTCGAGGATCAGCGGCATCAGCGTTTCGGCAACATAGCGCCCGCCGAATTGGCCGAAATGGCCAAGGCTGTCGGGTTGGTTACGGAACGAATTGGGAGTTTGCGTGACGGTCATAGCGCTTGCGCGCTTGGCAGAATGGGACCGTGAAGTCCAGCGATTCAGCGGGTTTCGGGACTGCCGATTGGATACAAATATTGCTGCAAAATGAACGAATATGTTGCAGATTTGCAACATACATTTGACCATTCGAAATTTCTGAACAGTGAGTTCATCTGGGCGACAGCTTGGGGTTCCTACTTGGCCCTCGTCCCCTTTCGAGGGGCTGAATGATCAAGGAGTTACATATGCGTAAGGTTCTTCTCCCGCTGCTCGCCTCGCTGGCGATCGCGACCCCGGCCATGGCCAACGAAGCCCGCGTCGAAGCGCGCGGCGGTGTGATCTGGTCGAATGGTTCCACGCAGGACACCTGGGGCGCGGCTGCCGGTTACGACTTCGACCTTGGCGCAAACACCTTCGCCGGTGTCGAAGTGTCGGGCGACAAGATCGGCGAAAGCGGCACCA
>NZ_JAYSBK010000047.1:0-23810 GCF_041915465.1 Novosphingobium sp.
GACGAGGCGCTATCGCCCAGCAGGTCGGAAAGCTGGGGAAAGTCCTGCGCAGTCAACGCATCACCGTCGCAGAACACGGCGGCGCGGAACAACACTGCCTGGAGCTGGCGCACGTTGCCCGGCCAGTCATAGGCGGCAAGCAGCGCCAGCGCGCCATCGGTGATCCCGAGCTGGCGCAGGCCGGGCTGTTCGCCGATTCGCGCCAGGAAGTGACGTGCGAGTGCGGGAACGTCGCCGCCGCGCTCGCGCAGGGGGGGCAGAACCACGGTGGTCGCGGCCAGCAACTGTTGGAGTTCCGGCAGGAATTGCCCGGCGGTAACCATGTCGCGAAGCGGCAGGTTGCTGGCGGCGATCAGGCGCACGTCGATGCGGAACGAATGGCGCGCGCCGATCGGGCGAACGTCGCTGCGTTGCAACGATTCGAGCAGGCGGTGTTGGACCGCCATCGGCAGCCGATCGACCTCGTCGAGCGCGAGCGTGCCGCCGTCGGCATGCTGCAGCGCTCCGATGTGCCGGTCGAAGGCTCCGGGAAAGGCGCCTTTCTCGTGGCCGAACAGCGCGGATTCCACGGAGTTGGCGGGGATCGCGCCGATGTTAAGCGTGCGGAATGGCGCTTTTGAGCGCGGGCTTGCGGCCTGCATCGCGCGTACCAGCATTTCCTTGCCGGTCCCGCTTTCCCCTTCGATCAGCACGCTGCCGTGTCCGCGCGCCGCCTTGGCCGCAACGGCCAGGGCGGCGCGGAAATTGGGCGTGGCGCCAATCATCGCATCGAAATCCGCCGGCGCCGGCATCTTTTCGGTAAGCGGCTGCAATTCGTCACGCGGGGCTTCGCGCGTGGTGGCCATGCGCAATGCCTGCATCATCCGGTCGGGCGCAACGGGCTTGACCAGATAATCGGTCGCACCTGCGCGCATCGCTTCGACCGCCAGCAGCGGCGATGCGCTGGTAGTCAGCATCAGCAGGGGCAGGGCGGGGCGGCGGGCCTTGAGTTCGGCGATGAGCGCGCAGGCTTCGTCGCCCGGAACCCATTGATCGAGAATTATGGCGCCCAGTTGCATGCCCTGACGGGTGCCGAGCGTGGCAATTGCGGTTTCGGCATCGCGCACCACCAGCGTGCGCCAGCCTTCACGCGCGGCAAGTGCGGTGATCAACCGGCTTTGCGCCGGTTCATCATCGATCAGCATTAGCAGGCGCTGTTCGATTTCCGACATTGCCGTCCTGTGAACCCTTCTTCGCGTGGAAACACGGCTCTACACGCAGCGGGTAAAGACCAAATTAAGGCTGCTGATTATGTCTTTCCGGATACGGTTGGTACTTGAGCCGAAACGAAGCTGACGATAGAGCGCAGCGCGAACACCAAGCAGATCACTTTTGGGGAATAGACAATGGCTGGCGGCAACAACATGAAGGCTCACACCGCGACCTACGAAGGCTTCATCGGCATGTTGAAGTGGGGCACGCTGGCGACCGTGCTGGTTACCGCGCTGGTCATCTACCTCATTTCCTGATCACGACTCCCGCCGCGATGCGCCGCTTCCTGCTTGTGCTGGCTGCGCTCGCGGCAACCGGGTGCGTTTCCAAACTGGCCTATGGGCAAGTGAAAAGCGCGCTGGTCGATGCCGGTCTATCCGATGACAATGCCGCCTGCATGGCGACCAGGATGACCGACCGGCTCAATATCATCCAGCTCAACAAGCTCAAGAAACTCAAGGGCGCGAACCGCTCGCTGGGGCAGTTTCTCGATGCGGTGCGCAAGATCGACGATCCCGAGGCGATCGAGGTGACGCTCAGCGCCGCTGCGCTGTGCACCACGGGGCTGGCTCCGGAAAAGCGCTGAGCCGCGCGGGATTGACTTACACGACTGTCAGTTCATCATCGCGGGCATGAGGATGCCCATAACAATGCTCGCTGCGGCCTCGGCATTTGCCTTGGCTGGACCTGCCCTTGCCAAGACGATTGCCGTGCCGGCAGGCGAAGGCGCGCAGACCCGGCTTCAGGAAGCCCTGATTACCGCGCAAAGCGGCGATGTGATCGAACTGGGCGCGGGACGCTTTTCGCTGACCGACGGACTGTCGCTCGATGTCGACGGGGTGACTCTGCGCGGCGCGGGGATGGAATCCACAGTGCTGGACTTCTCCGGCCAACAGGGCGCGGGCGAGGGGCTGCTGGTCACCTCGGACAATGTCACCCTGCGCGATTTCGCGGTGGAGAACCCCAAGGGCGACGGGGTGAAATCGAAGGGCGCGGACAACATCGTCTATTACCGGGTGCGCGTGACGTGGACCGGAGGGCCCAAGGAAACCAACGGCGCCTACGGCATCTACCCGGTGTCGAGCACGGGCGTGCTGGTCGATGGCTGCAAGGTATCGGGGGCGTCGGACGCGGGGATCTATGTCGGCCAGTCCAAGGCGATTACGGTGCGCTATTCCTATGTCGAGAACTCGGTCGCGGGGATCGAGATCGAGAACAGCCGCGATGCCCATGTCACGCATAACCTCGTGACCCGCAATGCCGGGGGCATCCTGGTGTTCGACCTGCCCAACCTGCCGGTAATGGGCGGTGGCAACACGATTATCGACAGCAACATCGTGGTCAGCAACGACACGCCCAACTTTGCGCCCAAGGGCAATATCGTCGCGGGCGTGCCGACCGGTACCGGGATCATGATCATGGCCAACGAGACGGTGATCGTGAACGACAACGAACTGGCCGGAAACGGCACGGCGCAGATCATGGTCGTGTCCTATCCCAAGCTGTTCGACGACAAGCGCTATAACCCCTATCCGCGCCATATCGTACTTGGCTTCAACCAGATGAGCGGCGGCGGCCGGGCACCGGCGCTTCCCGGCGGGGCGGAATTGGCCGCGGCCTTCGGCGGCGCGCTGCCTCCGGTGGTCTGGGACGGGCTGGGCGGCAAGGACGCAGTTGGCGCCATCACGGCGACAAAGGCCCTCAATTTCAACTTGCCGAAGCAGGGCGTCGGGCTGGAGCAGGCCGCGCCCGCGCCAATTGATCTGCCGGTCATCACCAGCTTTCAAATGACCGCTGGGTTCGGGGCGCCGAAGGAACTTGAAACCCGGATTGCGCCGTGAGGCTGCTGGCTGCGGCGGCCTTGCTGCTGGGAGCGGCGCTTTCCGCCAAGCCGCCGCTGCCGCAGGTCAACGATGCAGCCATCCAAGGTAGCGCCTTTCCCGCGACGCTTGGTGAATACGGCTTCTTTGCCGATCAGGGCGCGCGCCGTCCGGCCGGCGGGGTCACGCCCTACCGGCTCAACACCCCGCTCTGGTCGGACGGGGCGGAGAAGAGCCGGTTCGTCTACGTCCCGACCGGGCAGCAAGCCTGTGCCAAGGGGGAAGGCCTGCTCGATCTCCCCGTCGGCTCGGCGCTGATCAAGAGCTTCGCCTTTGGCGGCAAGCTGGTCGAAACCCGCGTATTGCTGCACCGCGCCGATGGCTGGGTGGCGCTGCCCTATCGCTGGAATGACGCGCAGACCGAGGCCCGGCTGGTGCTGGCGGGCGCGCGGATTCCCCTAACCACCCCGGACGGGCAGGCGATTTCCTATGCGATCCCGAACAAGAACCAGTGCAAGGAATGCCACGCACTGGACGGCAAGGTCACCCCGATCGGGCCCAAGGCGTGGAACCTCTCGCCCGAGTGGCTGACGGGCTTCGCCAAGGCCGGCCATCTCGACAAGGTTCCGGCGGTGAAGCACCGCGTGCCGGTCTGGGAAGACCGGGCCAAAGCGCCGGTCGCAGACGTTGCGCGCGGCTATCTGGAGGCCAATTGTGCGCATTGCCACAACCCGGCAGGCGCGGCGTCGAATTCGGGCCTGTTCCTCGGCTGGAACGTGGCCGAGCCGGTCTCCTATGGCGTCGGCAAGCGTCCGGTCGCGGCCGGACGGGGCTCGCTGGGTCTCGAATTCGATGTGGTACCCGGCGATCCCGACCATTCGATCCTCTATCGCCGCATGGCGAGCCTGGAAGGCGGCGTGGCCATGCCCGAAGTCGGGCGCTCGATCCGCGATGGCGCCGGAGAGGCGGCAGTGCGGGCGTGGATTGCGGCGATGCACTGAGCGCAAGTCTGGACCTTGCCGCGCGGCTCGCCTAAGCCGCGAAGGATACAGGGGACTTTCCCGGGAGAACTTCGCGTTGCGCAAACTTGGCCTGATCGGCGGCATGAGCTGGCTGTCGACCCGAACTTATTACGAACACATCAACAGGCTGGTGCAGGCCCGCGCAGGACAGCGCGCTTCCGCGCCCTTACTGATCGAAAGCCTCGACTATTCGAACCTGCAGCGCCTCTCCACGGCCGAGGAATGGAAGCACGCCGCCAGCGTCCTGTCGGATTCGGCGCGCCGCCTTGAAGCCGCCGGGGCCACCGCGCTGCTGATCGGGGCCAATGCGATGCACAAGGTTTACGGCGAGGTGGCTTCCAGCGTCTCGATCCCGATCATCCACATTGCCGAATGCGTTGCCGCGCGGATGGCCGCCAAGGGCGTGAAGAAGGCTGCGCTGATCGGCAC
This sequence comes from Novosphingobium sp., assembly GCF_041915465.1. Taxonomy (GTDB): domain Bacteria; phylum Pseudomonadota; class Alphaproteobacteria; order Sphingomonadales; family Sphingomonadaceae; genus Novosphingobium. The sequence goes on from NZ_JAYSBK010000047.1 coordinate 4,523, forward strand.
CCGCAACGTGATGGTGGAAAGCTTCTATCGCCAGAAGCTGATCGCCAGGGACATCGAACTGCTGCCGCCGGAAATGGCCTTCGTCGAAACGCTCGACCGGATCATTTACGACGAGCTGCTGGTCGGCAAGGCTTCGCGCCAGTCCGAGCGCGAGCTCAAGACGATCCTGACCAACCTCGAACAGGACGGGGCAGAGGCGGTGGTGCTGGGCTGCACCGAGCTGGAAATGATCGTCGACGTCGATGCCAATGTCCTGCCGATCTATGATTGCACCCGGATCCACGCTGAGGCCGCAGTGGACTGGATCATGGGCGAAGGGTGAACGGTCCATTGCTGCGCGCTGCCTTTGCCTGTGATCCTGCGAAAACGCGCGGGCGCGAATTTCCGATCGAAGCTTCGCTCGCGCGCGGGCCGCGCAGCGAATACCAGCGCGACCGCGACAGGATCGTCCATTCGATCGCGTTTCGCCGCCTGCGCCACAAGACCCAGGTGTTCATCGCGCCCGATGGTGATCACTACCGCGTGCGCCTCACCCACAGCCTTGAAGTCGCGCAGATCGGCCGCGTCATCGCCCGTGCGCTGGGGCTGGACGAAGACCTGACCGAAGCGCTGTGCCTGGCCCACGATATTGGCCACCCGCCGTTTGGCCATGCGGGCGAAGACGCGCTCGACGCGGCGCTGCAGAAGTTCGGCGGGTTCGATCACAACGCCATGTCGCTGCGCACGCTGATGCGGCTGGAAAGCCCGTACTGCGAGCACGAGGGGCTGAATCTCACCTGGGAACTGCTTGAAGGGCTGGCCAAGCACAACGGCCCGGTGGGCATGGTCAACTGGGCGCTGGCGGAACTCGACGCGGCGTTCCCGTTGGAACTGACGCAGTGGTCCTCGCTCGAGGCGCAGGTTGCCGCGCTGGCCGACGATATCGCCTATGACAACCACGATATCGACGATGGCCTGCGCGCGGGCTTCCTTGAGCTTGACGAGCTGCTCACCCTCGATTTCGTGGCCGACCAGTGGCGCGCGATCGAGCGCAAGTTCCCCTCCGCGCCGCAGGACCGGCGCCTGCGCGAACTTGTGCGCAGCCAGATCGGGCTGATGGTCAACGACGTGATTGGCGAAACTGCGGTCCGCGCGCATGGCATGGCCTCGCCAGACGATGTGCGCGCGGCCGGGCGAGCGACGGCGGCGTTCTCCAGCGCGCTGGAAGCCAACGAGCGCAGCCTCAAGCAGTTCATGTATGCCAAGCTCTATCACCACCCGCAGCAACTCCAGACAGCGGAGCGCGCCCGTGCGGTGACGGCGGAACTCTATGCCGCTTACGCGCAGGAACCGTCGCTGATGGACAAGGGTTGGGCAGACAGGGTTCCAGCGCAGGAGCCGCAGCGCAGCCGGCATATCGCCGATTTCATCGCCGGGATGACCGACCGCTATGCCATTTCGGCGCACGAGCGGATCTATGGCCGCACCCCGGAAGGGCTGCGCAATGTCTAAGGTTACGCGGATCGCGCTGGTCGGCGCCTCGGGCCTGATCGGCTCTGCCCTGATCCGTCTGGCGGTTGGGCGCAGCGACATTCGCATCATCGCGATTGCCCGAAGCGAGATCCCCTTGCCGCCGGGCGCGCGGATGGAAGTGCTGGTGGCCGATCCCGCCAACTGGGCCGATGCCATTGCCGCCGCCAACGCCGATGTGCTGGTCAGTGCATTGGGGACGACGTGGAAGAAGGTCGGCAAGGACGAAGAGGCGTTCCGCGCCGTCGATCAGCACCTTGTGCTGGCCTGCGCTCGTGCGGCCAAGGCTGCGGGCATTCGCCAGGTCATCACGATTTCTTCAGTCGGAGCAGATAGTTCATCAAAGAACTTCTACCTGCGCGTTAAGGGTGAGGTTGAGCAGGCACTGGGCAGGCTGGGCGTCACCCGGCTCGATGTGATCCGGCCCGGCCTGCTGCGCGGGAGCCGGCGCGAACTGCGTCCGGCAGAGCGGATCGGCATGATCCTGAGCCCGCTGATGGACCTGCTGATGCATGGCAAGTATCGCAAGTATCGGTCCGTCCGCGACGATGTGGTGGCCCGCGCCATCGTCGGTCTGACCAAGGAAAAGGCGGCGGGGCGGTTCGTGTTCGAACACGACGCGATTCTGCGCGCGGCGCGCAAGGCGGGGGATTGACTGGGGGCGCGCAGAGGCCGCAATCCCATAATCCCCAAGCCCGCCTTCCAGCCCGGTTGACTTCGCATCTGCACAACGGCATTCCACGAGGGTCGCTGACCGCGCGGGAGAGTTCCTGCGATTCGGGAAACCGGATTGCAGGACGCCGAAGGAGCAACCGCCCCGGAATCTCTCAGGCCAATGGACCGCGTGGGTCGATAGCGATGCTCTGGAAAGTGTCCTTGCGGCTGGCAAGGGCCGCCGAAGGGGTAACCTGGATCACCGATCCGGGGAAAGCTCTCAGGTTTCCGTGACAGAGGGGGTGCCGAATGGCGCCACAACTGCACGGGAACTAAATTAGTGAGCGACACTTACGAAAATACCGTTGGCGAAAATGCCGATGATCAGGCGGTTGAGGTCGAAGTCCTCACCCTGCCGCTCGATGCGTGGCACCGCGCGAAGGGTGGCCGGATGGTCGAATTCGCGGGTTACTGGATGCCGGTTCAGTATGAAGGCATCATCGCCGAGCACCTGTGGACGCGTGACAGCGCCGGGCTGTTCGACGTGTCGCACATGGGGCAGCTGTTCATTTCGGGCGAGGACGCGGAAGCCGCGCTTGAGGCAGTGCTGCCGATCGATCTGGCCAGCCTGAAGCCCTTTGGCCCGCGCTATTCGCTGCTGCTCGATGATCAGGGCGGAATCCTTGACGACCTGATGGTCACGCGCTGGAACTCAGGCTTCTACCTGGTGGTCAATGGCGCGACCAAGTGGGACGACATCGCCCACCTGCGCGAGGCGCTGCCCGACGAAGTGACCATCACCCACCTCGAAGACAGCGCACTGCTGGCCCTGCAGGGGCCCAAGGCCCTTGCCGCGCTTGAACGCGTGGTAACCGGCGAATGGCCCCTTTCGGCGCTCAGCTTCATGAAGGGCGGGCAGTTCAAGATCGCCGGGGTCGATGCCTGGATCAGCCGCTCGGGCTATACCGGCGAGGACGGCTTCGAAATCGCCATCCCCGCCGAATCCGCCGCCGAGATCGCAGACCTCATCTGCGCCCAGCCGGAAGTGAAGCCCATCGGCCTTGGCGCACGCGATTCCCTGCGGCTCGAAGCCGGGCTGCCGCTCTACGGGCACGACCTTTCGCCGGAAACCAGCCCGGTCGAGGCTGACCTCGCATTCGGCATCAACAAGCGTCGCCGCACGACGGGCGGTTTTCCCGGGGCAGAGCGGATCCTGGCCGAACTGGCGAACGGCGCGCCGCGCAAGCGCGTTGGTCTGGCACTCGAAGGGCGGCAGGCCGCGCGTGAAGGCGCAGCTGTTTTTGCAGAAAATGAACAGGTTGGCGTGCTGACTTCGGGCGGTTTCTCGCCCAGCCTGAACCACCCGATCGCCATGGCCTATGTCGCCGCCGCGCAGGCCGCGCCCGGCACCGCCCTTGAAATCGACGTGCGCGGCAAGCGCTTGCCTGCCCGCGTCGTGCCCATGCCCTTTGTCCCCCACCGCTATTATCGCTGAGGAGCCTTCCATGACCCGTTACTTTACCCAGGACCACGAGTGGATCGAGATCGACGGCGATACCGGTACCGTCGGGATCACCGATTATGCGCAGAGCCAACTGGGCGACATCACCTTCGTCGAACTGCCCGAGGCCGGCGCCAGCGTGGCCAAGGGCGATGCGCCGTGCGTGGTCGATAGCGTCAAGGCAGCGTCCGACGTTTACGCCCCGGTCAGCGGCACCGTGACCGAGGCCAACGCCGCGCTCGCGGACGAGCCGGAACTGGTCAACACCGACGCCGAAGTCGGCGGCTGGCTGTTCCGCCTGACCCTGTCCGACCCTTCGGAACTGGACGGCCTGATGGATAAGGCGGCCTACGACGCCTACGTCGCGGAGCTTTAAGAACGATGCGGTATCTCCCCCTGACCGAGGCCGAACGCGCCGATATGCTGAGCGTGATCGGCGCGGGATCGGTTGATGACCTGTTCGTCGACGTTCCCGCCGAAGCCCGCCTTTCCGGGCCGATTTCCGGCCTGCCCGCCCATGCCAGCGAAATGGCGGTTGAGCGGCATATGTCCGCACTGGCGGCCAAGAACATGGCGGCGGGATCGGTGCCGTTCTTCCTGGGGGCGGGGGCTTACCGCCACCATGTTCCCGCTAGCGTCGACCACCTGATCCAGCGCGGCGAATTCCTCACCGCCTACACCCCCTACCAGCCGGAAATCGCGCAGGGCACGTTGCAGGTGCTGTTCGAGTTCCAGACCCAGGTCGCGCGCCTGCTGGGGGTCGAGGTGGCCAATGCCTCGATGTACGACGGCTCGACCGCGTGCTGGGAAGCCATTGCCATGGCCGCGCGCGTGACCAAGCGCGACAAGGCGCTGCTTTCGGGCGGCCTCCACCCGCACTACGTCTCGACTGCGCAGACCATGGCGAAGTTCACCGGCGATGTGCTTGAAGCGCGTTTGCCCGCACTGACCGCCGAGCCGGACGATGCAGAGCTCATCTCGGCCATCGACGGGCAGACTTCGTGCGTCGTGGTGCAGTATCCGGACATTCTGGGCCGCATCCCGGACCTCGCCGCGATTGCCGAGGTTGCCCATGCGGCGGGGGCGCTGCTGGTGGCTGTCGTGACCGAGCCGGTCGCGCTGGGCCTGCTTGAAGCTCCGGGCCATCTGGGGGCCGATATCGTGGTGGGCGAGGGGCAGTCGCTGGGCGTGGGCCTCCAGTTCGGCGGGCCGTACCTTGGCCTGTTCGGCTGCCGCGAAAAGTTCGTGCGGCAGATGCCGGGGCGGCTGTGCGGACAGACCGTGGATGCGGAAGGGCGGCGCGGCTTCGTGCTGACGCTTTCGACCCGCGAACAGCACATCCGGCGCGAGAAGGCGACGAGCAATATCTGCACCAATGCAGGGCTTTGCGCGCTGGCTTTCAGTATTCACATGACCTTGCTGGGCGGGGAAGGGCTGGGCCAGCTGGCCCGCGTCAACCATTCCCGCGCGCAGCAGACCGCCGCGCGGCTGGCCAGGGTGCCGGGCGTGACGGTGCTGAACGACGCCTACTTCAACGAATTCACCGTGATCCTGCCGAAGGAAGCCCGCGCCGTAGTGCGCGAACTGGCTGATCGGCAGGTACTGGGCGGCGTGGCGCTGGGGCGGTTCTATCCCCATGCCGGCGAGCTGGCAGGTGCGCTGCTGGTCACTGCGACCGAAACGACGACGGCTGAAGACATCGAGGCGCTGGCCTCGGCCCTGGAAGGAGTGCTGGCATGAACGCGATCAATCCCGCCGGCTGGCGTCCTGAAACCGGCGCTGCCGAACCCGCCGCCGTCAGCCCGACCGTCAGCGGCGACCGCGGCCTGATGCTGGAAGAGGCGCTGATCTTTGAACTTGGCCGCCCGGGCACCTGCGGCGTCGACATCGACGCGCCGGAACTGGATGTCAGCCCCGCGCTGGGCAAGTTCCTGCGCAAGGATGCGCTGGCGCTGCCGGGGTTGAGCGAGCCGGAAACGGTGCGCCATTACACCCGCCTCAGCCGCCAGAACTATGCGATCGACCTCGGGCCGTTCCCGCTGGGCTCGTGCACGATGAAGCACAACCCGCGCCTCAACGAAAAGGTCGCGCGGCTGCCCGGCTTTGCCGATGTTCACCCGCTTGCCCCGCAGCAGGCGGTGCCGGGGGCGCTGGAGGTGATCAACCAGCTCGCCTTCTGGCTGATCGAGCTGACCGGCATGCACGGCGTGGCGATGAGCCCCAAGGCGGGCGCGCATGGCGAGCTGTGCGGCGTGCTGTGCATCAAGGCGGCGCTGCAGGCGCGCGGCGATGATCGCAAGGTCATGCTGGTGCCCGAAAGCGCCCACGGCACGAACCCCGCGACGGCGGCTTTCGCGGGCTTTACCATCGAGAACATTCCGGCGACGACGGAAGGCCGGGTCGACCTCGACGCGCTGCTGGCGCGGCTGGGACCGGACGTGGCCGGGGTGATGATCACCAACCCCAACACCTGCGGCCTGTTCGAGCGCGACATGAAGAAGATCTGCGACGCGGTCCACGCGGCGGGCGGCTATGTCTATTGCGACGGGGCCAACTTCAACGCCATCGTCGGCAAGGTCCGCCCTGGCGACCTTGGCATCGATGCGATGCACATCAACCTGCACAAGACCTTTTCCACCCCGCACGGCGGCGGCGGGCCGGGGTCGGGGCCGGTGGTGCTGTCCGAGGCATTGAGCCCGTTCGGACCGCTGCCATTCACCGCCAAGATGCCCGATGGCTCGGTGCGGCTGATCGAGGAAGAGCACGCCGCCGAAACCGGGCACAGCCAGGCTTTCGGGCGCATGGCAGCGTTCCACGGGCAGATGGGTATGTTCACCCGCGCGCTGACCTATATCCTCAGCCACGGCGCGGACGGCCTGGCGCGGGTGGCGGAAGACGCGGTGCTCAACGCGAACTACGTGCTGCGCAGCCTTGAGGGCGAGCTTGACGCGCCCTTTGCCGCGTCGGGTCCGTGCATGCACGAAGCGCTGTTCAGCGATGCTGGCCTCGCCGATGGCTTTTCCACGCTCGACATCGCCAAGGGCCTGATCGACGAGGGTTTCCACCCGATGACGGTCTATTTCCCGCTGGTGGTCCACGGCGCGATGCTGGTCGAGCCGACCGAGACCGAGAGCAAGGCCGGGCTTGACCGCTTCATCGCCTCGCTGCGCAGTCTTGCGCAGCGCGCCAAGGCGGGCGATGAGGCGCTGAAGAGCGCGCCGCACCTGGCTCCGCGTCGCCGACTGGATGAAACCCAGGCGGCCCGCAGGCCAGTGCTGACCTGGAAGGACTGACCTGACAGGGCGCCCGGAAGGGGGAAAAGGCCATGTGGGCAGGATTGTTTGGTTTCACCAACACGCTGGCGATGCTGGGATGGATCCTGCTGGCCTTCTTCCCGCGCAAGCCGCTGACGCACAGCGCGATCCTCTACCTTGGGGTCGCGCTGCTGTGCCTGACCTATGCAGTCTGTTTTATCGCGGTGCTGGGCGGCGGGCTTGATCCGGTGACCCAGTCGGGCGCGGGCAAGCCGGGGTTCGGCTCGATCGAGGCCGTGCGCGCGATTTTCATGTCGGATGGCGGCGTGGTGATCGGCTGGACGCACTATCTGGCGTTCGACCTGTTCACCGGGCTGTGGATCGCGCGCGACGGCGATGCCAAGGGTTTTGGCCGGGTCTGGCAGGTGCCGTTTCTGGCCGCGACCTTCATCGCCGGGCCGATCGGTCTGTTCAGCTGGCTGGTGGTGCGTGAGCGCGCGGCCCGGCGTACCGGGCGCGGCTGAGCGCTTACTTCATCGCCTTGTCGCCGGCTTCGCCGACCGATTCGATATCGCGGCCAAGGCCCTTCACGGTGTTGCAGGCCGAGGCGGTGAGCGCGACGCCGGTCACGGCGAGGGCGAGCACGAGCTTGCGGATCATCGAACGTCTCCTTGAAATCTATCGAGCCCCAAATGGTAGGCGATGCGGCTTAACACAAGCTGAGCCGCCGCCTATTCCCCGCTACTCGCCGCAGCGGGCGAGATTTGCTTGTTATGCAGATGCTCGCGCCAGGCAATCACGGCGCCAGCCGCGATGATCAACGGCGCGCCGAGCCAGGTCGAGGCGGGCGGCAGTTCGTCCCAGATCAGCCAGCCATAGAGCGTCGCCCAGGCCAGCGCCGAATAGTCCATCACCACCACCGCCGCGACCTGGCCATAGCGCAGCGCGGCGGTGAGCAGGATTTGTCCGACACAGCCAAGCACCCCGCCGCTGAGCAGCAGGAACCACTGCCAAGGCGTGTGGTGGGTCATCACGAAGGGCAGGGACAGTGCAAGCAGGGGCGAGGACAGCGCCGCGAACCAGAACACGATCGAAAGCGATTCCTCGGTCCGCCCCAGATCGCGCACCTGGATCGAAATCAGCGCGACCATGAAGCCCGCGCCAAGGCCGACGGCGGCTCCCAGCGGCGGGATATGGGTCGTCCCCGGTTGGGCGATCACGATCACCCCGGCAAAACCCAAGGCCACGGCCAGCCAGCGAACCGGACCGACTGTCTCCTTGAGCAACAGGACCGAGAGGATCACCGCAAAGATCGGAGTGGTGAAGCCGAACGTGGTCGATTCCGCCAGGGGCAGCAGCAGGGGCGCGCCAAAGGTGAAGAACATGCCCGTCATCCCCATCACCGCGCGGCGGGCGTGGACGGGCAGCCGCTTGGTCCTGAGGCGCGAAACCTCGCCGCGCAAGGCCAGCCAGCCGAGGATCAGGAACACCGTTGGAACCTGCCGCCAGAACAGGATTTCGGGAAAGGCAACGCCGCTTTGCGCCGTCAGCTTGACCACCATGATCAGGCTCGACAGCACCAGCGTGGCGAGCAGCCGGAGGAAGAGGGCAAACATCGGGCGCTGGACAGGTTGCACCCTTCCGCCTTAGCGACGCGAGATGCTTCTACAAGGTGCGATTGCAGATTGGTTCGATCAGGATTGGGTGCAGTGGTTCCTGCTACCCGGCAGCTTTGCGCTGATCCTGGCGATTATCGCGTGGTGGGGGGATCGGCGGCGGATGCGGCGCAGCAACCCCGATGCGGTGGGGCTGATGCCGTGGCGCGATCTGGCGTTCTGGTCGGGCTTTGCCGCCGTCCTGCTGCTGGCCGCGGCAGGACGGGGCTGGATCTCAAGTTAGAGGCAGGCTTCAAGGTACGCCTGGTCGAAGCCGAACTGACGCGCCTTTTCCAGCGTATAGGGACGCAGGCCCGAAGGGCGGAATTCGCCGATGATCTTGCCGTCGTCGGTTTCGTCCAGGTATTCGAACTTGAACAGTTCTTGCGTGACGATCACATCGCCTTCCATCCCGATCACCTCGGTGATGTTGGTGGTGCGGCGCGAACCGTCGCGCAGGCGCTTGACCTGCACGATGATGTCGACCGATTCGGCAATCTGGCGCGAAATGGCTTCCTTCGGGATCTTGATGTCGCCCATCAGGATCATGTTTTCCATACGGCCCAGGCATTCGCGCGGGCTGTTGGCGTGAAGGGTGCACATCGAGCCATCGTGGCCGGTGTTCATCGCGGCGAGCAGGTCAAAGCATTCCGCGCCGCGAATTTCGCCCAGGATGATCCGGTCAGGACGCATACGCAGGGCGTTCTTCACAAGGTCGCCGATGGTGATCGCGCCCTGGCCTTCAAGGTTCGGCGGGCGGGTTTCGAGCGGCAGCCAGTGCGGCTGCTGCAGGCGAAGTTCGGCCGCGTCTTCGATGGTCAGCACGCGTTCGCCCGGGTCGATCATCTTCGACAGGGCGTTGAGCATGGTCGTCTTGCCCGAACCGGTACCGCCCGAGATGACGATGTTCATGCGGCAGGCGCCCGCGATTTTCAGCGCGGTTGCCATCTTGTCCGACATCGAGCCGAAATCGCGCAGCATGTCGATCGTGATCGGCTTTTCGGAAAACTTACGAATCGAGATCGCGGTGCCGCGCAGCGACAGCGGCGGCACGATCACGTTGACGCGGCTGCCGTCCTTGAGGCGGGCGTCGGCCAGCGGCGTGGTCTGGTCGACGCGGCGGCCGACCTGGTTGACGATGCGCTGGGCGATCTGGAACAGGTGCTGTTCGTCGCGAAAGCGGATCGGAGCGAGTTGCAGCTTGCCCTTTTTTTCGATGTAGGTCTGATCCGGCCCGTTGACCATGATATCGGACACGTCCGGATCGTTGAGCAGTTCTTCGAGCGGACCGAAGCCAAGCAGTTCGTCGATCAGCACCTTTTCCAGCGCGAACTGTTCGCGGCGGTTGAGGGTGACCTTCAGTTCGGCCAGCACTTCCATGATGATCGGACGGAACTCTTCGGAGAGCTCGTCCTTGGTCAGGGTGGCGGCGGCTTCGGGATCGACGCGTTCGAGCAGGCGCGGCAGCACCTGTTCCTTGATCTTGTGAACCGAGGCTTCGAAGCCTTCGGCCTGGTACTGGTTTTCAACGATCCCGTTGACCCGGTCTTGCAGACGGGTCATCGCGTCGGCCTTGTTGGGATCCGACGGCAGGCCCATCGACGAATCTTCACCGGGAAGCGGCGGGAACTGGTCACCGCCAGGGAGTGGTGCCTTGGGAACCTCGGCACCGCCCTTCATCGGACGGGCAACGCCGAACTGGGGCCGTGCCCCCGGTGCCATACCGCCCATGCCGTTGCGTCGGCCGAATGCGCTCATCTTATCAAAACCCTCGATGCCCGAAGGCAGACCATGCGGTGAGCATGGCTACCTTATGCCTCACGGACTTGGTGAATAGGGGCTAAACTTTTAGGATTTCCTAATGCGGGTTCACCCCATGAATTCGTGGGTCAAATTGTTCGGCGCGGGCTTGACCTTGGCGCTTCGGCCATCGAAGCAGTGCATTCGCATACCCGAGTGGAGAAGAAATATGACGGCCAGCCATCGGGCCAGCCACCGTGCCGGCCTGCTCTATGCTCTGGCCGGATTTGCCCTGCTGTCCTGCGGCGATGCCGTGGTGAAGAGCATGGCCGGGCAGTGGGCACCCACCGCGATTGCCGCGCTGCGCTATGCCATCGGCATGTCGGGACTGGGCGTGTTGCTGCTGGTCCGCGAAGGGCCGCAGGCGTTCCGCATGCCCGTCCCGCTGGTCCAGTTCGGACGCGGCGCGGCGGTGGGCCTGGCCTCGATCGGGTTCTTCTCGGCCATTTTCGTCATGCCGCTGGCTTCGGCGACCGCGCTGACCTTTACCAGCCCGATGTTTACCGGGCTGCTTGCGGCGCTGCTGCTGGGTGAGCCGGCGCGGCGCGAGACCTGGCTTGCCTCGATCGTCGCCTTCATCGGCGTGCTGATCGTGCTGCGGCCCAATCTGCTCGCGGCCGGGATGGCGGCGCTGTTCCCGCTGCTTTCGGCATTGGGGATGAGCTTGCTGATGATTGGCAACCGCTTTGTCGCGGGCCGGGCATCGGGCCTGGCGATGCAGTTCTACGTGGCATTGGCGGCAACGCCCGTGCTGATTGCCGCAACGATTGTGCTGCATTTTGCTGGAATCGCGCGCTTTGCCCTGTCCTGGCCCGACTGGACGGTGGTGGCCCGCTGCGCCGTGGTCGCCTGTTCCGCCAGCTGCGCGCACTGGTTGATCTACCTTGGCACCACCCGCGCCGGGGCGGCAACGATTGCTCCGATGACCTATGTGCAGATGCTGATCGCATCGATCATTGGCTGGGCCTTCTTCAATTCGCACCCCGATCTGTGGACGCTGACCGGCGCGGCGGTGATCATCGCGGCCGGGCTGTACTTGTGGCATTCGGGCCGGGTGCGCGAACCGGCCATGACCGACTGAGCGGCGCGCCTTGCGCCGTCGTTCATTGCTCCTAAAGTCTGCCCCCGTCATGAGCCGCGCCATGAAGCCTGCCCTGTTTGCCGCCTTGCTGGCGCTGGCTGCTCCGGCAGCGGCGCAGACGCTTGCCAATCCCGCCTTGCCCGAATGGATGGCAGGGACCTGGATGATGGAAGACGGCGCGGAATGGGCGGACGAGATGTGGACCGATCCGCGCGGCGGGATCATGCTGGGCATGGCGCGCACCGGCTTCGGCTCGCAGCTGCGCAGCTGGGAATCCACCCAGATCCGCATCAAGGACGATGGGCGGATCAGCTTCTTTGCCCAGCCCCAGGGCAAGTCGCCGGTCGAGTTTCCTCTGGTGCTGATCAGTTCCGAAGCGATCGAGTTTGCCAACCCGGCTAACGAATATCCGCAGCGGATCCGCTACTGGCGGCAGGGCAAGCTGCTAATGGCGGAGATTTCGCGGCTCGATGGCAGCGATGCCGTCCGCTGGAACTACCGCCCGGTAATCCCGCCGCAGGACGATTAGAAGGACAAGGTAAATGTCGCGCGAACGCCCGTTCAAGCAGGTCGATGTGTTCACGGCGGTGCCGCTGATGGGCAACCCCGTCGCCGTGGTGCTCGACGGGGAAGGGCTGAGCGATGCCCAGATGCAGGGCTTCGCCAACTGGACCAACCTTAGCGAGACGACCTTCGTCCTGCCCGCCACCGATCGTGCCGCAGATTACCGGGTGCGGATTTTCACGCCCAAGGCCGAACTGCCGTTTGCGGGTCATCCCACGCTCGGCACCGCCCATGCCGTGCTCGAAGCCGGCCTGGCGACAGCGAAGGGCGGCCGGCTGGTACAGCAATGCGCGGTCGGGCTGGTCGACCTGACGGTCGGCGAGGACGGCCTTTCGTTCCGCTTGCCGCGCTATGCCCTGAGCGACCTGCCCGACGCAGAAGCGACCGCCTGGATCGGCGCGGCGGTAAAGGGCGGGGCGATGGCGGTGGACGTCGGTCCGGTTTGGCTGGTCGCCGAGCTGGAAGAAATCGCCGCACTTGAAACTCTGTCCCACGATGCCGCTCGGCTAGCAGCCTATTACGTCCCGCGCGGCATGACCGGGGCGACACTCTATGCGGCCGATGATGAGCGGGTCGTCGTGCGCAGCTTTGCCCCCGGCGACGGCATTCCGGAAGATCCGGTCTGCGGCAGCGGCAACGGCGCGGCAGCGGCATTCCGACTCGCGGCCGGGCAGGTCGGCAGCGGCGATAGCTACGTTGCGAGCCAAGGCAGCCAGGTCGGCCGCGACGGCTATGTCAGCGTGCGGATCGACGGCGCGGACATCCATATCGGCGGTGCCTGCGTGACCTGTGTGGATGGGGTGGTGCGGCTCTAGGGCGTGAATAGCCCATCCCGCTGCGACTAGCTCAGCAAGTCTCGCGCCCCTCCCGCTCGCGGGAGGGGTTGGGGGTGGGAATTGATCCCAAACGAAAAGGGCGGCCCGAGGGCCGCCCTTTGCAATTCCGGTCAAGGCCGAAAGATCAGGCTTCGACGTGCTCGGCAAGCACGGTCAGGCCGTTTTCGCCGACTTCGGCAAAACCGCCCTGGACCTGGATTTCTTCCGGAGCCGCGCCGTCGGTCTTGTAGATCTTCAGCGCGCCGTCGCGGACGGTCGACATGAAAGGCGCGTGGCCCTCCAGCACGCCGAACTCGCCCTCGGTGCCGGGGACGACGACCATGTAGACGTCGTCCGAGCGGACGAGGCGCGCAGGCGTGACGAGTTCGAAGTGCAGTGCCATGATTGATTACGCCTCTTCGGCCAGCTTCTTGGCCTTTTCAACGGCTTCGTCGATGCCGCCGACCATGTAGAACGCGGCTTCCGGCAGGTGATCGTATTCACCGTCCACAACCGCCTTGAACGAACGCACGGTGTCTTCCACCTGGACGAACTTGCCCGGGATGTTGGTGAAGACTTCGGCGACGTGGAACGGCTGCGAGAGGAAGCGCTGGATCTTGCGGGCGCGGGCCACGGTGAGCTTATCTTCTTCCGAAAGCTCGTCCATGCCCAGAATCGCGATGATGTCCTGCAGCGACTTGTACTTCTGCAGCGTTTCCTGAACGCGGCGGGCGACGTCGTAGTGCTCCTGGCCGACGACGGCCGGGGTCAGCACGCGGCTGGTCGAGTCGAGGGGGTCGACAGCCGGGTAGATGCCCAGTTCCGAGATCGCGCGCGACAGGGTGGTCGTGGCGTCAAGGTGAGCGAACGAGGTGGCCGGCGCAGGGTCGGTAAGGTCGTCCGCCGGCACGTAAATCGCCTGCACCGAGGTGATCGAGCCCTTGGTGGTCGAGGTGATGCGTTCCTGCAGCGCGCCCATGTCGGTCGCGAGGGTCGGCTGATAGCCCACCGCCGAAGGAATACGGCCGAGCAGCGCCGACACTTCCGAACCCGCCTGGGTGAAGCGGAAGATGTTGTCGACGAAGAACAGCACGTCCTGGCCTTCCTGGTCGCGGAAGTATTCCGCCATGGTCAGGCCCGACAGAGCCACGCGAGCGCGGGCGCCCGGGGGTTCGTTCATCTGGCCGAACACGAGGGCCACCTTCGAACCATCGGGGGTGGCGTTGCCTTCGGCGTCCTTGGCGATAACGCCGGCGTCGAGGAATTCGTGGTAAAGGTCGTTACCTTCGCGGGTGCGTTCACCCACGCCCGCGAACACCGACACGCCGCCGTGGCCCTTGGCGATGTTGTTGATCAGTTCCTGGATGAGCACGGTCTTGCCCACGCCCGCACCGCCGAACAGGCCGATCTTGCCGCCCTTGGCGTAGGGGGCGAGCAGGTCGATGACCTTGATGCCGGTCACGAGGATCGCGGCTTCGGTCGACTGTTCGACGAATTCCGGAGCCTTGGCGTGGATCGGGGCGCGCATGTCGGTATCGACGGGCCCACGTTCGTCGATCGGATCGCCGACGACGTTGAGAATACGCCCCAGCGTGCGCGGTCCGACCGGCACCGAGATCTGCGCGCCGGTGCTGGCAACCGCCTGGCCGCGGGTCAGACCGTCGGTCGAGTCCATCGCGATGGTGCGAACGGTGTTTTCACCCAGGTGCTGGGCGACTTCGAGCACGAGGCGCGAGCCGTTGTTTTCGGTTTCAAGCGCCGAGAGAATCGCCGGCAGTTCGCCGTCGAAGGTCACGTCGACGACGGCGCCGATGACCTGGCTGATCTTGCCGGTTGCAGTTGCGGTGGCCATTGTTCGTTCCTTGCCTTGGATCTCTTAGAGCGCTTCCGCGCCCGCGATGATTTCGATGAGTTCGGTGGTGATCGCGGCCTGGCGGCTGCGGTTGTACTGGATGGTCAGCTTCTGGATCAGTTCGCCCGCGTTGCGCGTCGCGTTGTCCATCGCGGTCATCGAGGCGCCCTGTTCCGAAGCCTGGTTTTCAAGCAGTGCGCCGAACAGCTGGGTCTTGAGGTAACGCGGCAGCAGCGCGCCGAGGATTTCCTCTTCGTCCGGCTCGTATTCCACCGCCGCGCCAGTGCTGGCGGCCGCCTTGGGGGCGGGGACGGGGATGATCTGCTGCTGGGTCGGATCCTGCTGCAGCGCGCTCTTGAACTTGGCGTAGAAGAGGTGCGCCACGTCGAACTTGCCGCTTTCGTAAAGCTCAACCAGTTCGGCCGCGATCTTTTCCGCTTCGCCATAGCCCGGTTCGCGCACTTCGGTGGTGTCGAAGCTGGCGAGCACAGCCTTGGGATAATTGCGGCGGATCACCGCGCGGCCCTTGCGGCCGACGAGGTAGAACAGCACGGTCTTGCCCTGGGCTTCCAGATCGCGGGCAGCGACGAGCGCGGCCTTGACGATGTTGGAGTTGAACGCCCCGCACAGCCCCTTGTCGGAGTTGGCGACGACCAGCAGGTGGACCTGATCCTTGCCGGTGCCGGCGAGCAGCTTGGGGCTGCTTTCGCTGACGGTGATCTTGGCGGCCAGCGAGCCCATCACTTCGGCCAGGCGCGCCGCATAGGGACGCGCGGCTTCCGCCGCGGACTGCGCTTTACGCAGCTTTGCGGCGGCGACCATCTGCTTGGCCTTGGTGATCTTCTGGGTCGACTTGACCGAGTTGATCCGCCCTTTGAGTTCCTTAAGCGAGGCCATGAAGCCTTACCCCTTCAGTCGGATCAGGCGAACTGCTTCGCGAAAGCGTCGAGCGCGGCGATCGTCTTGGCCTTGGCTTCGTCGCCGAAGTCGCGGGTGTCGCGGATCAGGGCCAGAACGTCAGCGTGCTTGTCACGCATGAAGCTGAGCATTTCGGCTTCATATTCGGTGACGCGCGCAGTGGCGATGCCATCGAGGTAGCCGTTGGTGCCAGCGAAGATCGACACAGTCTGTTCTTCGAACGAGAGCGGGCTGAACTGGGCCTGCTTGAGCAGTTCCGTCAGACGCGCACCGCGGTTGAGCAGGCGCTGGGTCGAGGCGTCGAGGTCCGAACCGAACTGCGCGAAGGCCGCCATTTCGCGGTACTGCGCCAGTTCCAGCTTGATCGAGCCGGCGACCTTCTTCATCGCCTTGGTCTGAGCGGCACCGCCCACGCGGCTGACCGACAGACCGACGTTAATCGCCGGACGGATGCCCTGGTAGAACAGGCCGGTTTCGAGGAAGATCTGGCCGTCGGTGATCGAAATCACGTTGGTCGGAATGTAGGCCGACACGTCGCCCGCCTGGGTTTCGATGATCGGCAGCGCGGTCAGCGAACCACCGCCCAGCGAATCGTTCATCTTCGCAGCGCGTTCCAGCAGGCGGCTGTGGAGATAGAACACGTCGCCCGGATAGGCTTCGCGGCCCGGCGGGCGGCGCAGCAGCAGCGACATCTGGCGATAGGCGACGGCCTGCTTGGAAAGGTCGTCATACACGATCACGGCGTGCATGCCGTTGTCGCGGAAGAATTCGCCCATGGTCACGCCGGTGTAAGGCGCGAGGTACTGGAGCGGTGCCGGTTCCGAAGCGGTTGCGGCGACGACGATCGAGTATTCCATCGCGCCGTTTTCTTCGAGCTGACGCACGATCTGCGCGACGGTCGAACGCTTCTGACCGACGGCGACGTAGATGCAGTACAGCTTCTTCGATTCGTCGGTGCCCGCGTTCGGGCCCTTCTGGTTGATGAAGGTGTCGATCGCGACGGCGGTCTTGCCGGTCTGGCGGTCACCGATGATCAGTTCGCGCTGGCCGCGGCCGACGGGCACGAGGGCGTCGATCGCCTTGAGGCCGGTCTGCACGGGTTCCGAAACCGACTGGCGCGGGATGATGCCCGGAGCCTTGACTTCGACGCGCTTGCGCTCGGTGTATTCGATCGGGCCCTTGCCGTCGATCGGGTTGCCGAGGCCGTCGACCACGCGGCCGAGCAGGCCCTTGCCGACCGGAACGTCCACGATGGTGCCGGTCCGCTTGACGACGTCGCCTTCCTTGATCTCGGCGTCCGAGCCGAAAATCACGACGCCGACGTTGTCGGCTTCGAGGTTAAGCGCCATGCCCTTAACCCCGTTCGAGAATTCGACCATTTCACCGGCCTGGACCTGGTCCAGACCGTGGATGCGGGCGATACCGTCACCAACGGACAGCACCGACCCGACTTCCGAGACCTGGGCCTCGGTGCCGAAGCTGGCGATCTGGTCCTTGATGACCTTCGAGATTTCAGCGGCGCGGATATCCATGTTCAGCCTTTCATCGAATTTCGTAAGGGGGCCTTAGCCCTTCATCGCCTGGGCGAGGGAATTGAGACGGGTGCGGATCGAGCTGTCGATCTGGGTCGAGCCGATCCTGACGACGAGACCGCCGAGCAGTTCGGGGTCGACATTCGCGGTGATCTTCACGTCCTTGCCTTCGCGCGCCTTGAGCTTGGCGGCGAGCGCTTTCAGCTGGGTGGCGGTGAGGGCGTGGGCGCTGGTCACTTCGGCAGTCACCTCACCGCGGGCGGCGGCGGCGATCGAAGCGAAGGCGCGGACGATTTCGGGAAGGACGGCGAGACGGCGATTGGCCGCGAGCACGCCCAGGAAGTTCTTGGTCAGGTCCGACAGGCCCAGCACATCGGCGACGCCATTCACCGCCTTGGCGGCGGCATCGCGGCCGATCTGCGGGTTGCGAATCAGCGCGGCCAGATCGGCCGAGCCGAGAATCGCCTGACCCAGCGTTTCCAGATCGGATTCGACCGTGGCGACGGCCTTCTTTTCATTGGCCAGATCAAACAGCGCAGAGGCGTATCGCCCTTGCAAGCTGGCCGTAATGCCGCTGGAATTCTCCACGCGCGGGGGTTCCTTACATCGGGTGCGTTGACCGGGCGGAAGACACGCGAAAAACGTGCAACCACCCTTGAGACGGGGGCGCGCATAGCGACGATTGTGTTGCGATGCAAGGTGGGGTTAGGACATTACCCGACTGGAACGGGGACAGAGAGGACAAGATGGGCGAAACGATCCGCATTCGTATGGACGATGGCTTTGAAATGCCGTGCTATCACGCGGTCCCGGCGGGGGAGCGGCGCGGCGGCCTGGTTCTGGTCCAGGAAATCTTCGGTGTCACCGATCATATCCGGGAACTGTGCGACGAATATGCCGAAGATGGCTATGAAGTGATCAGCCCCGGCCTGTTCGAGAGAATCGAGCCCGGCTGTGCGCTGGGGTATTCCGGCAAGGATTGGGAACGCGCCGTCCAGATCGCCCGGCAGGAGCACGATTGGGACCAGGGCCTGGCCGATACCGCGCGCTGCATTGCGTGGCTGAAGGCGAAAGGCGGGCCGGTGTTCATCGTCGGCTATTGCTTTGGCGGATCGGTTGCCTGGCGCATGGCGCAAACGAATCCAGACCTCGATGCGGCGTCTTCCTATTACGGCGGCTATGTCGCCACGCGCTTTGCCGACCCGGCGCCGCTTTGTGCCACGATCTGCCATTTCGGACGCTATGACCCGATGGTCGACATCGCGCCGGTCGAGAAGCTGATCGAAAAGCAGCACCCGACCGCGCAGATATTCGTCTATGAGGCCGGGCACGGCTTCAATTCCGACCGGCGCAAGGATTACCATCCGGAAAGCGCGGAACTGGCGAAGGAGCGCACCCTGATGCTGTTCAGGGCGCTGGGCGGCTGATCCAGCCCCGGTCGGCGATTCGCTATTTGGGTGAGGCGGCGTCCTCGCTGCACTTGTAGACCAGCTGTTCGTTGGGCTGGGCCGGCAGCAGCGCCTTTACCGCGGCCTGACTGTCGCCCAGCCTGCGCGCCGCATCCTCGCCGATCCCGCATTTGGGTGGCTCGTACTTTGCGCGCGCCTCGCGGGCCTTGGTCATGGTGTCGAGGTCGAGCAGGTAGCGCTCGGTCGTATAGGTGCTGGTCGCCGGATCGAATTTCGCCACGGTCACCGTGTCTTCGCCGTTGGGCACCAGGATCCGCGACCAGCCGTCCGCGCCCAGCCCGTATTGCGAGCGGGAATTGACGCAGCCGTCATCGGTCCAGGTCAGCGGAACGTCGGTGATGTCGGAAACGGTCACCCGGCTTTTCGCCGGATCGAGCACGCAGCGCAGCGCGCCATGGGCGATCGCGGGCGTGTCGCTGGCGGCCGCGGCGGGCGTTGCGGCGGCGAGCAGTTCGTGCGCGCGCTCGTCGATTGCATCAAGGCCGGGGCGCGAAAACCAGAAGTAGAGCGTGACCAGCGCCAGTGCGGCAGCAGCGATGCTGGCATATTTGCGTTCCTTGACCTTACCGCGCGTGTGGAACCAGAACCCCGCGCCGCCTGCGGCAAAGGCGAGCAGCAGCGCGACCCCGGCAAGGGCAATGCCGTTCTCGCGCTCGGCCAGCACTTGCAGTTCGGCGCTGTGCT
>NZ_JAYSBK010000048.1:0-23447 GCF_041915465.1 Novosphingobium sp.
CGGCCCAATCCATCGCTGTCATGCTGCATGGCGCTAGGGCTAGCCGCTCCCGCGCGCAGTGGCAACCGCCTCAGCCCGGACAGTCCCCGACCCGGCGCGCCTCCGCCGAAAAATCGAACGGCAGCCCTTCGGCGATGCCCTGAGTTTCGATCTGGACGAGCCGGTTGGTTTCGCGGCGGATGTGCGTGCGGCCATAACCTCTACCCCGGCAGGTGTATTGCACGGTCACTTCGTTCGGGCTGTCTTGCACGATGAAGCGGTCGCAGTCGCTGCCGGGGTGGCGCAGCTGGATCAAACGGCGACCGTTGGGCAGGCACAGCCGCTCTGTCGCCGCCCCTGGCTCGCGCGAGCGCAACTCCCAGCGCCCCGAATCCAACTGATCAAGCATGGCCAGTTGCGGTCCCTGACCGACTGCGGGCGCAGCAAAGGCCGCCGCAACAGCGGCCGTTATGACGGCAATGCGCAGAGCCTTCTTCCCCAACGGATCACATCCTGAATCTTCGCGTTCCGGGCACACATTGGCACCTGCGCTTCGCGACGCTTGTAACACAGCGACTCACTGCGACCAAGTGTGCCGTTCTATCGATGAACCGTTGCTTAAGCCGAGATTTCGAAGATCCGGGAGCAAAAAGCGCAGTCGACCTCGATGAACCCGCTTTCGCTGCGCATCTCGGCAAGGTCTTGCGCCGGGAATCGGGCCAGGATCGACTGGTAATGCTCGATCGTGCAGCGGCACCCGCGCGACAGTGCCGCGCCCGGCTGGATTCGCACTTCGTCTTCCTCGTGAAACAGCCGCCAGACCAGGGCTTCGAGCGACAAGGTTCCATCGACCAGTTCATCGTGCCGGGTGCTGCCAGCCAAGGCCGCAACATGTTCCCATTCGGGATGGTCCATCTTGACGTGGTGCCGCTCGCGCCCCTCTTCCCCTTCGGGGAGGTGCTGCACCAGCAAGCCGCCGCCGACGCAATGCTGGCCGTCTGAACGCACACCCACACGGATCAGCGTCGGCACCTGCTCGGACTGCGCGAAGTAGGACTGACACGCTTCGGCCAGGGATCCGCCTTCAAGCGGGACAATGCCCTGATAGCGCTGAGCTGTGGTGGCGAGGTCGAAGGTAATCGCAAGATAGCCCTTGCCGAACAACGCGTGGAGCGACGGGTTCGCGCCGAGCATGGCCAGACGCTCTGCATCATGGCGGACATAGCCGCGCAGTTCCCCGCCCCTGAAATCGCAGACCAGCAGGTCAACGATCCCGCCTTCGGTCTGGGCCTGCATGGTCAGCTGGCCCTCGCCGTCCTTGAGCAGCGATCCGATCAACCCGGTTACCACCAGCGCTTCGGCGAGCAGATGCTTGATCGCCGGCGGATAATCATGCGCCGACAGGATTGTCTCCAGCACCGCCCCAAGGCGCACGACCCGCCCCCGCGCATTGCGCGAGGGCAGGGTGAAGCCCAGGATCCGGTCGAAGCCGGTTTCGCCTTCGGAAATCGGACCGGGTTCGCTCACAGCTGACCGAACACCCAACGCAGCACGCTCTTCTGGGCATGGATGCGGTTTTCCGCCTCGTCCCAGACGACCGACTGCGGTCCGTCGATTACCTCGTTGGTCACCTCTTCGCCGCGGTGCGCCGGCAGGCAGTGCAGGAACAGTGCATCACCCTTCGCTGCTGCCATCAGCGCCGAATTGACCTGGTAGGGGGTCATCGCGGCAATGCGCGCTTCCGCACCGGTCTGACCCATCGAAATCCAGGTGTCGGTGACGACGACATCGGCGCCCGCCACCGCCTCGCGCGGATCGCGCGTGAGCGTGATTTTCGCGCCCAGTGCCTGGGCCTGCGCGATAAAGCCGGGATCGCTTTCGTACCCTTCCGGCACGGCGATGCGGACGTTGAACTTCATCAGCCCCGCGGCCTCGACAATCGAATTCAGCACATTGTTGCCATCGCCAAGCCAGGCCACTTCAAGTCCGGGTAGGGCCTTCCCATGCTCGATCACGGTCAGGAGATCGGCCATGATCTGGCAGGGGTGCGATTGATCGGTCAGCCCGTTGATCACCGGAACGGTAGCGAAGCGCGCCAGTTCCTCGATCTTGGCGTGATCGTCGGTCCGGATCATGATCGCATCGGCCATGCGGCTGAGTACCCGCGCGGTATCGGCGATGGTCTCGCCGCGACCAAGCTGGGTCACACCGGCCTCCAAGATCACTGCGCTGCCGCCAAGCTGGCGCATCGCCATGTCAAACGACACGCGGGTGCGGGTCGAATTCTTCTCGAAGATCATTGCCAGCACGTGGCCGGTAAGCGGCGCATCGGCATCGACGCGCCCTTTGGGCAGGTCCCGACGCGCAGCCTTGCGGGTCAGCGCATCGTTGAGCATCACGGCGACCGCATCGCCGCCGGCGTCGGTCAGATCAAGAAAGTGCCGGGTCATCATACCCCCTCCGGCGGCTGATAGCTTGCCGCCCCAGCCGAGAGCTTTTCAAAGAATTCGTCGATATGCGCGTCGTCGATCACCAGCGGCGGCACCAGCCGCAGCGTGTTGTCGCCGGCCGCCACGGTCAGCAGCTGGTGGTTGTCGCGCAGATGGCCAACAAAGGCCCGCGCCTCGTGCGTCATCTTGATGCCCAGCATCAGGCCCATACCGCGCACCAGTACGAACAGGTTCGGATAATTGCCGATGAACTGTTCGAGACGCGAGCGCAGGCGCTCGCTCTTGGCGCGTACGTCGGCCAGGAAGGCTTCGTTTGCCACCGCGTCGAGCACGGCTTCGCCCGCCGCCATGGCCAGCGGATTGCCGCCATAGGTCGAGCCGTGCGTGCCGATCACCATCCCGCGCGCGGCCTTCTCGGTCGCGAGGCAGGCGCCAACCGGGAAGCCCCCGCCCAGGCCCTTGGCCGTCGCCAGCACGTCGGGTTCGATGCCGTACTGTTCGTAGGCGTACATCGTGCCCGAACGCGCCACGCCGCACTGGACCTCGTCCAGCACCAGCAGCAGGTCATGCTCGTCAGCCAGCGCCCGCAGACCCTTCATGAACTCCGGCGACGCCGGGCGGATGCCGCCTTCACCCTGCACGGGTTCGACCAGGAAACCGGCCGTGTTCGGACCGATCGCAGCCTTGGCGGCTTCGAGATTGTCGAATTCGACGTACTTGAAGCCCTTAAGCAAGGGCAGGAAGCCCTTGTGCATCTTCTCCTGGCTGGAGGCGCTGATGGTCGCCATCGTCCGGCCATGGAAAGCGTTGTTGAAGGTGATCAGTTCGTACTTGTGATCGTTGCCGACGCGGCTGTGATAGGCGCGCGCGGTCTTGATCGCGCATTCCACCGCCTCGGCGCCCGAATTGGTGAAAAACACCGTGTCGGCAAAGGTCAGGTCGACCAGCCGCTGGGCCAGGCTTTCACCCTGGGGGCTGCCATAGAGATTCGAGACGTGCATCAGCGTTGCAGCCTGACGCTGGATCGCGCCGATCAGGCCCTCGTGCGAATGGCCGAGGATGTTCACCGCGATGCCGGCCGCAAAATCGAGATATCGGCGCCCGTCCTCTCCGATCAAGTGACAGTGTTCACCGCGCACCGGCCGGAAGCCGCAGCGGGGATAGACTGGCATGAGCGGAGTAATCGACATCGCTTCAATCCTTTGAAATTTCGGGCCCGGCGGAATCGAAAACGACAAATGGCGGCCCGCCGGGACCGCCATTGCCGTGTCATTTAAGCTGCTCGCGAGGCTGCGGTCAAACCCGACCGCAGCCAGTCGCCGGCTGGTCAATCCTGACGCGGCACCAGGTTGACCGCCGAGTACTTGCCTCGTCGATCGACTTCGATGTCGAATTCCAGACGGTCGCCTTCGTTGAGGCCGGACATACCCGAACGCTCGACAGCACTGATGTGTACGAAGGCATCGGGCTGGCCGTCATCACGGGTGATAAAGCCGAAGCCCTTCATCGAGTTGAAGAACTTCACAGTGCCAGTGGCGCGTTCGCCGGTCAGCTGACGCTGCGGCGCTTCGACGCGCTTGGCGACCGGAATCACGTCGCCCACGGCTTCGAGATCGCTGGCGGACACCTTGCCGCCGCGATCGACCAGCGTGAACTTGAGCTGCTGCCCTTCGGCGAGACCTTCAAGCCCGGCGCGTTCGACCGCGCTGATGTGGACGAACACGTCCTCACCGCCGCCATCCTTCTGGATGAAGCCGAAGCCCTTCGCCGCGTTGAAAAACTTTACGGTGCCGGTGCCTTCGCCGACTACCTGGGCCGGCATGCCGCCGCCGCGCGGGCCACCGAAGCCGCCACCGCCGCCGCCCCGCGGACCGCCGCTGAAGCCGCCACGGTCACCGCCACCGAAGCCGCCGCGGTCACCACCGCCAAAGCCGCCACGATCGCCGCCGCCATAACCTCCGCGTCCGCCACCGCCAAACCGGTCGCCGCCGCCGAAACGGTCACCACCACCAAAGCGGTCACCACCGCCAGCGAATGGATCAAAGCCTTCTTCGCCGAAACCGTCCCGCTTGTCACGGCCACGGCCGCGACGTCCACGATCAAAACCCATAAACTCGAACGTACCTTCGTTTCGCCCCACGCTACACAGCCCGGCGGCGCGGACGAATCGCACCGGACGACAGACAAAACGGCTGAGGTAGCCCCTCCTCTGCAATTCCCGTGATATACGAACAAAGGCCATAAGGCGAACAGAATCATTCACAGTCCAGGCAAAGCCATGTCGGCGCTTGGTTGTGTGACATTTCTGCCATTGGCGAAGAATACGCCGGCGCCCGGGAATCCGCCCGATTCCGGACAAGGCGCGCAGGCCGCTTGCCACTATGACCGGGTCTTGGCAGACAGGGCGGACAAACCATCCGCCATGACCCGATCGGCCAAACCAGAAGTGATCCCCATGTTCCGCAAGCTAAACGACCGAATCTTCGCCAGCCCCCAAATCACCCTGGATGAAGTGGCCGAGGCGCAGCGGCTGGGCATCGGCCTGATCATCAACAACAGGCCCGAAGGCGAAAGCGACGATCAGACCCCAGGCGACGCGATCGAAGCCGCCGCCAGGGCCGCCGGGATCGCCTATCTTGCGATCCCCGTGACCCACGCCGGGTTTTCCGAAGCCCAGGTAAAGGCAATGGCCGCCGCGCTTGCCGCCAGCGACACGCCCGTACTGGCCTATTGCCGCTCCGGCACCCGCTCGACCCTGCTCTGGGCCCTGGCCGAGGCGAGCCGCGGCGAAAGCCCCGATGCCCTGGCTGCGGCTGCCGCAGGGGCAGGTTACGACGTGACTCCGGTCCGCGCCCTTATGGACATGCTTGCGGCGCGGGAGAGCTGATTTGTTTCACACCGCCCATCAATTGCTCTTTCTGGGGATTCAGCTGGCCATTTCGGTCGCGCTGATTCTTGGCGTCACCTGGATGGCCAGCCGGCTTGGCCTAGGCGGCGACGTGCGCCTGGCGGGCGAGGCAGAGGTGCGCGAACTCGCCGAAGCCTCGGTCTGCGGCTTCGATACGGCCGACCTTGCGATGGACCGGGCCGGGATCGGCGCGCTGGTTCGCGACCGGACTGGGCGGGTCATGCTGCTGCGCCGCCATGGCGCGCAATTCGCCGGACGCCTGCTTGATAGCCATGCCTTTGCCCGGCTGGACCGCAATTTCCTGACCATCGGCAGCGGCGACCCGCACTTCGGGCAGGTCACGCTCGACCTTGGCGACCAGGCGCAAGTCTGGGCGGCCAGCCTGCGCAGGCTGGGAGCCTGAACCATGCCCAAACTTGGTCCGGTCGAATACGCGATCCCTTTCTTCATCCTCGCCATCGTGATCGAAATGCTGTGGGCGCGGCGAAACCGGCCCGAAGCCTATGAACCGCGCGATACGCTGACCTCGCTGGCGCTCGGCACCGGCAGCACCGTGATCAATGCGCTGTTCGCCGGGCTGGTCGCGAGTGCGATGATTTGGCTTTACGAGCACCGCGTGGCGACGATCGGCTGGGCCTGGTGGGCCTGGATCGCCTGCTTCGTGCTCGATGATTTCAACTATTACTGGGCGCATCGCACCGGTCACCGCATCCGCTGGTTCTGGGCAGCCCATGTCAACCACCATACCAGCCAGCATTACAACCTCTCGACCGCGCTGCGGCAGACCTGGACCGGGTTTATCGCGCTGTCGTTCGTGTTCCGGATCTGGCCCGCCTTCATCGGTTTTGACCCGGCGATGATCGTGACGGTGGGCGCGGTGAACCTCGTCTACCAGTTCTGGATCCACACCGAGGCAATCGGGCGCCTGCCGCGCTGGATCGAGGCGGTGATGAACACGCCCAGTCACCACCGCGTCCACCATGCGATCAACCCGGTTTACCTCGACCGCAACTATGCCGGGGTGTTCATCGTGTGGGACCGCCTGTTCGGCACCTTCCAGCCCGAACTCGATGGAACGCGCATTCACTATGGCGTGGTGCGCCAATTGGGCACCTTCAGTCTGATCTGGGCGGCGTTTCATGAATGGGTGGGCATCGCCAAAGACATGTGGAACGCGCCGTGGCGCTACAAGCTGGGCTACCTGCTGATGCCGCCCGGCTGGACCCACGACGGCAGCCGCGACACATCGGACACGATTCGGGCCCGCTGGCAGGAGCGGCACGAAGCCCAGGCAGCGGAATAGGGCCTTTATAGTAGCTTGCACTAATTTAAGCGCACGATTAATCTGCTGCCATAACCAGATTGCGGAGCGGGTGCATGGACGAATTCGACGTAATCGTGATCGGCGGGGGCAGCGCGGGCAGCGCAGTCGCGGGCCGTCTTGCCGAAGATCCCCGTCGCCGGGTCTGCCTGCTCGAGGCCGGCGGGACCAACGACAATGTCCGGGTCAAGACGCCGGGCTTCATGCCGTGGATCCCCAAGGCTTCGAACTACCGCTTCGAAACGGTGCCGCAAAAGGGCCTGAACGGCCGGATCGGCTATCAGCCGCGCGGGCGCGGGCTGGGCGGTTCAAGCGCGATCAACGCCATGCTCTATGTGCGCGGCCACGCCTTCGACTATGACCAGTGGGCCAGCCTGGGCTGCACCGGCTGGGCTTACAGCGATGTCCTGCCCTTCTTCCGCAAGGCCGAGGCGAACGAGCGCGGCGCGGACGAATTTCACGGCGCCGACGGCCCGCTTTCGGTTTCCGACCAGCATTGGCCCAATCCCGGCAGCCGCGCCTTTGTGGAAAGCGCAGGGCAACTGCAACTCGGGATCAATCCGGATTTCAACGGGGCGCAGCAGGACGGCTTCGGGCTTTACCAGGTTACTCAAAAGGGCGGGGAACGGTGGACTGCGGCGCGTGCTTATCTAACCACGCCCCGCCCCAATCTTGCGGTACGCACCGGTGCACTGGTCGAACGGATCGTGGTTGAGAACGGTCGCGCCACCGGTGTTGCGGTGCGCTTTGGCGGCAAGCGCGAAGTGCTGCGCGCGCGCGGCGGCGTGGTGCTTTCAGCGGGGGCCTTCGGTTCGCCGCAGATCCTGATGCTCTCGGGCATCGGTCCAGCCGCGCATCTCCAGGAGCAGGGAATCGCCGTGGTGGCCGATCGTGCTGCCGTCGGCACCGACCTGCAGGACCACATCGACTACGTTCACGGCTGGAAGACCCAGTCGAAGGATTTCATCGGCGACAGTCTGGCAGGCGCATTCAAGATGCTGGGCGCAATCATCGAACATCGCCGCAAGCGCACCGGGATGATGACCACCCCCTTTGCCGAGGCTGGCGGGTTCTGGCGTTCCAGCCCCACCGTGCCTGCGCCCGACATCCAGTATCACTTCGTACCGGCGATGCTGGAAGACCACGGGCGCGAGAGCGTACACGGCCACGGCTTCTCGATTCACGCCTGCGTGCTCCGCCCGGAAAGCCGGGGGACCGTGCGCCTTGCCAGCAGCGACCCAGCCGCCGCGCCGCAGATCGACCCCAACTTCCTCGACGATGACCGCGACATCGCCGTGCTGCGCCAGGGCGTCCGGCTGATGCACCGGATCGTCGATACCCCGCCACTTTCGGCCTATCAGCCTCAGGACCGCCACCCGGTGAACCTCGATGACGATGCCGCGCTCGACCAGCTGATTCGCAGCCGCGCCGACACCGTCTATCACCCAGTCGGTACCTGCCGGATGGGCGGCGACGCGGATAGCGTGGTCGATCCGACGCTCAAGGCGCGCGGGCTGGACGGGCTGTGGGTGGCGGACGCCTCGATCATGCCGCGGCTGGTCTCGGGCAACACCAACGCACCCTCGATCATGATTGGCGAGCGCGCGGCGGATTTCGTGAAGGCAGCGCTCGCCTGAGCCCTAGGCAGCGTGGACAAATTCCGCGCGGTCACGGCTGGAAGCAAAAATCGCCAGTTCAAGGAGGCGAGGTGATGGAATATGTCGATATTTCGAGCCGAGCCGACGCCGAGATGGCAATTTTTGATCCAGCCCCGCAGGGGTTAGGCTGTCAGTGGCCCCGGCAGCGTTGCTCGGCCTTGAGAAAGGCCCACTTTCCCGGCGCCCTCGCGCCTCGCCGGGGCCACTGACAGCCTAACCGTGATCCACGCCGAATTTGTCCACGCTGTCTAGTGGTGACAGGCCAGCGCCTCGACCACGTCGTCGAGCCTGGCCGGATCGCCCAGCGCGAGCACGTGACCGTCGCTCGCGGCGTGGAGCGGCTCGCCGTTCCAGTCGCACATCGTGCCGCCCGCGCCTTCGACCACCGGCACAAGTGCCGCCCA
This sequence comes from Novosphingobium sp., assembly GCF_041915465.1. Taxonomy (GTDB): domain Bacteria; phylum Pseudomonadota; class Alphaproteobacteria; order Sphingomonadales; family Sphingomonadaceae; genus Novosphingobium. Next base: position 8,721 of record NZ_JAYSBK010000048.1, read on the forward strand.
GTCGTGCAGCTTGAGATTGGCCTCGCAGACCACGTCGATGTGGCCCGAGGCAAGCATGGCGTAGTTGTAGCAATCGCCGCCCATCACCATGCGGCGGTGGTCGGTCTTGGCCGCCAGTCCCATGAAGTGCGCGCCGTCATGGTCGTCGAAATAGTGCGGCCCGGTGGTCGCCAGCGCCACTTCCGCCAGCGACGGGCATGGTCGGCAATGGACGGGCTGCCCGTTAAGCATGGTCTGCTGCCCAGTTACCCCGACCCAGCGTTCATCAAGAATCGCCTGGTCGATCACGCCCAGCACCGGCCAGCCTTCGACCACCAGCGCAATCAACGTGCCGAACAGCGGCCGGCCCGCAAGAAAGGCCGTGGTGCCGTCGATGGGATCGAGCACCCAGGTGCGCCCCGACGTGCCGTTGCTGGCGCCGAATTCCTCGCCGTGGACAGCATCGTCCGGCCGCTCGGCCGACAGGATCGCGCGCATCGCCTCTTCGGCAGCGCGGTCAGCCAAGGTCACGGGCGTGGCATCGCCCTTGCGCTCGCTGGTCATCGGGGTGCGGAAATGGGGGCGGATAGCCGCACGCGCCGCATCGGCCAGGCGATGGGCGAGCGCGATGTCGGCGGTGAGGTTCATGTCAGTCGAACAGCGAGCTGACCGAACTTTCATCGGCAATGCGGCGGATCGCTTCGCCGATCAGCGGTGCGATCGTGAGGACCCGAATCCTGTCGGATTCCTCTGCCGCTTCGCTGGCCATGATGGTGTCGGTGATCACCAGCTCCTTGAGCGCGGAGCTGGAAACGCGGGCCACCGCGCCGCCCGAGAGCACGCCGTGGGTCAAATAAGCCGTCACGCTGGCCGCGCCGGCGTCCATCAGCGCCTGGGCCGCGTTGCACAGGGTACCGCCCGAATCGATGATGTCGTCGATCAGGATGCAGGCCCGCCCCTTCACGTCGCCGATGATGTTCATCACTTCCGACTGGCCCGGCTTGTCCCGGCGCTTGTCGACGATGGCGAGCGGCGCATTGTCGAGCCGCTTGGCCAGCGCGCGGGCGCGCACCACGCCGCCGACGTCGGGCGAGACGACCATAAGCGCCTGGCCGCCATAACGCGCCTGGATGTCGGCCGCCATTACAGGCGCGGCGAACAGGTTGTCGGTCGGAATATCGAAGAAGCCCTGGATCTGGCCAGCGTGGAGATCGACCGCCAGCACGCGGTCAGCCCCCGCGGTGGTGATCAGGTTCGCCACCAGCTTGGCCGAGATCGGCGTGCGCGGCCCCGGCTTGCGGTCCTGCCGGGCATAGCCGAAATAAGGGACCACCGCGGTGATCCGCTTGGCCGAGGCGCGGCGCAGCGCATCGATGCAGATCAGCAGTTCCATCAGGTTGTCGTTGGCCGGAAAGCTGGTCGACTGGACCACGAACACGTCTTCGCCGCGCACGTTCTCGTGGATTTCGACGAAGACTTCCTCGTCGGCGAAGCGGCGCACGCTGGCATCGGTAAGCGGCAGTTCGAGATAGCCTGCAATCGCCCGAGCGAGCGGCAGGTTGCTGTTGCCGGCGACGATCTTCATGTGCGCGTATCCCTTCGCTGCCAATTACGCCAAATAGCACACAAAGTGCCTAGCGCCGGGCTCTAGCCAAGCGCTGCGCGATTGCAAGCCAGTGAACAACGCAAATGGTGGATCAGCGCGCCTCCGCGCGCTGGCGCATCGGCATTACTTCGCCTTGCGGTGCTCACCCTTCACCCAGCGAACGGTGCCCGAACTGGCGCGCATCACCACCGTGTGGGTGGTCATGGTGCCGTCCTTGCGGCGCTTCACCCCGTCGAGCAGCGAGCCGTCGGTCACCCCGGTGGCGGCAAAGATGCAATCGCCCTTGGCCAGTTCATCGCGGGTATAGATCTTGTTGAGATCGGTGATGCCCCACTTGCGGGCGCGGGCCTTTTCATCCTCGTTGCGGAACAGCAGGCGGCCGTTGAACTGCCCCCCGACGCAGCGCAGCGCGGCCGCCGCCAGCACGCCTTCCGGCGCGCCGCCCGAACCCATGTAGAGGTCGATCGTGGTGTCTTCATTGGTCACCGCGATCACGCCCGCCACGTCGCCGTCACCGATCAGCACAACGCCGCAGCCCAGGCCGCGCAGTTCGGCGATCAGGTCGGCATGGCGCGGGCGGTCAAGCACGCAGACGATAATTTCGTGCGGCTGCACGCCCTTGGCCGCTGCCACTGCCTTGACGTTTTCGGTCGGCGACTTGGCAAGGTCGATGATCCCCTCGGGATAGCCGGGACCGACCGCGAGCTTGTCCATGTAAACGTCGGGCGCGTTGAGCAGGTTGCCTTCCTCGGCGCAGGCCAGCACGGCTAGCGCGTTGGGGCCAGCCTTGGCGGTGATCGTGGTGCCTTCCAGCGGATCGAGCGCGATGTCGATCTTGGGGCCGGTGCCCTTGGCCCCGCCGACCTTTTCGCCGATGTAGAGCATCGGGGCCTCATCGCGTTCCCCTTCGCCGATCACCACGGTGCCGTCGATTTCCAGATCGTCGAACGCCGCGCGCATCGCCTCGACAGCGGCGTGGTCGGCAGCCTTTTCGTCACCGCGGCCGACCAATGCAGAGGCGGCGATCGCCGCGGCTTCGGTCACGCGAACCATTTCGAGCACGAGAACGCGATCAAGAGCATTGCTGGTGGTGGCAGTGTCGGTCATGGTCTGGAACAGGTCCTGTCTGAATACGTATGTGCAAGCTTGCGTTTGATGCGCTTAGTTTGGCTTAGCCGCGATGTCGAGTGGGCACGCCCGGACCTCGACCATTCAGCCCGGATTAAGTGTGGGGTTGGCCTTTGGACTATTGGCGGAACATGGGGTCCGAAGTGCATTCAAGATCAGTCATTGCGGCATTTCTGGCGCTGGCCTTGGGCGGCGCGCTCGCCCCGCAGGCGCGCGCCCAGAACGATGATCTTGATGCACGCGTGGCCGAACGAATCTCCATCACCCAGGAAATGTACGGGGTCGCCCCTCCCCGGCGCCGCTGCGAATCGAGCGGCGGTGACGATGCGATCGTGGTCTGCGCGCCCGATCGCGGCGAAGACTTGCGCGTCCCTTCGACCGCGGAAACCGATCCCGGGTCGCTGGCGGCGCGGCGCGAACTGGACAATGGAGTGCCGCGCGCACCGCAGCTCGATCGCGGTTCGTGCAAGGGGCAGGCTGGCTGCGTCGTGGGCGGCTGGGCACCGCCGCCGATCTACGCGATCGACGTCAAGGCCATTCCCGAAGCCCCTGAAGGTTCGGACGCGGACAAGATCGCCAAGGGCGAAATGGCCGCACCCTGAGGCCGGCGCAGCTCGCGCCTATTCGCCCAGGATGTGCAGGACCAGCGGTGCCTCGGTAAGGCTGTCCGAACCCTCGAGCAGGCGCAGCGCTTCGTTGACGGCGCTTTCAGGCCCCTCGTGGGTGACCATCGCGACCATCACTTCGCCACCGGTTTCGCCGCCGCGGCCCTTCTGGATCATCGATTCGATCGAAACCCCGGCATCGCGCAGCGCGGCGGTGATTTCGGCCAGCACACCCGGACGATCAGCAACCATGAAGCGCAGGTAGGCCCGGCCGATACGGTGTCCCGTCGCGGCGCGCGGCATCGCCTCGAGCTCGGCCACCGGGACTGAGAACGGCGCGGATACTTCGCCGCGTGCGATGTCGATCAGATCGGCCACAACCGCACTCGCGGTCGGCCCGTCGCCCGCACCCGCACCCTGGAACAGCAGACGGCCCGAGAAGTTGCCTTCGGCGACCACGGCGTTGGTCGCGCCATCGACGTGGGCCAGCGGATGATCAAACGGGACCAGATGCGGCTGGACGCGCTGGAACAGGGCGTGCGCGCCATCGGTGCGCACCGTTTCGGCCATCCCGATCAGGCGGATGACATAGCCCAGCGCGTCGGCCTGGGCGATGTCGGCCGCGCGCAGGCGGGTGATCCCGGAGGTATCGACCCCGGCGAAGTCGACCTTCGCGCCGAACGCGATCGCGGCCAGAATCGAAAGCTTGTGCGCAGCATCGGTGCCTTCGATGTCGAAGGCCGGATCGGCCTCGGCATAACCCTTGGCCTGGGCTTCGGCGAGGACATCGCCAAAATCGCGCCCGGTGTCTTCCATGGTCGAAAGGATGTAATTGCAGGTTCCGTTGAGGATCCCGTAAACCCGCTCGATCTCGTTGGCGGCGGCACCTTCGCGCAGCCCTTTGATCACGGGGATCCCGCCAGCCACGGCCGCCTCGAACTTCAGCGGGACGTGCTTGTCCTCCGCCTTGGCGGCCAGCTCCAGCCCGTGGTGCGCGATCATCGCCTTGTTGGCGGTGACGAAGCCCTTGCCCGCCTCGATCGTGGTGCGCGCGCAGGACAGCGCCGGGCCGTCCGAACCGCCGACCAGCTCGACCACGACGTCGACATCGTCGCGCTCGCCCATCACGACCATGTCGTCTTCCCAGGCGTAGGGCGAAAGATCGACCCCGCGATCCTTGTTGCGATCGCGCGCGCCCACCACGGTAATCTGAAGCGGCCGCCCGGCGCGGCGCGCGATCAGCGCGGCATTCGCTTCAACCAGACGGATGACCCCGGCACCGACAGTGCCAAGGCCGGCAAGCGCAATACGCAGAGGTTCGGCCATTTCATTCCCTTTCGCGCCGCGGCCCTTAGGGGCGCGCCGCGCGGGCGGCAAGGCTTGATGCGCGCAGAGCCCGCTATTGCGCTCGGCGACTTGGTCCTAGCGGCGGGTGCGCGCGCAGGGGCCAAGCTGGTCGAGCACGAAGCGATAATCGATTCCAGCAGCCGCACGGTCGGCCTGGGTGCCAGAGGTGTTGGCCTGACCGGGCAGGACCGGCGGCAGGAAACAGGCCAGGCGGTACCAGGTCAGCGTGTCCCGCACCGGCGCATTGGCGGCATCGCCGACCACTTCAGAAAATGAGACGCTCCAGCGCGGCGGCTGGCCCGGATTGCGGCTAACGGTGATCGCTGCCGGCTCGCCATCGCTGGTCGCGAGGAATATCTGGGTCTCGCTCTCGCCCGCAAGGTTGCCGGGCACGAAGATCACCTCGCGCACGCCCGAAACGCGGCGCGGCGCATCGGGGGCGTTGAGTTCGCCAACGACGCCGCGCAGCCGGGCATCGAGCGACGGATCCCAAAGCAGCTGGGCATCGCGCGCGACGAGTTGCAGTTCACCGGGACGGCCCGGAACGGTTCGCGCGAAGATCACGACGCTCTTCTTCTTGATGGCCGGCGGCTTGCCCTTGGCATCGAGTGGCAGGTCAACCAGATAGCGCAGCTGCTGGCCAAGCCCGGTCGCACCGAAGATCACGGCCTCGGTCCGCGCCTCGATATAGAAGCGGCCCCACCCCGCGCGCACGCCCTGGGCTCTCGCCGGCTCGACCGCTACCAGCTTGCGCGGCTGGGCGCGCACGATCAGCGGCGTGCCATCCGCCAGATCGGCCAGATCGGCATAGCTTGGCGGGGGAGCGATTGGGGCGGGAGCACGCGAATCAGCCGTTGCACCGGTCAAGGGCGCGAGAATCAGCAAGGCGGCAAGGCCCGGGCGGACAAGAGACGAGGTTTTGGGCATTTTGGCTCCGCAGATTTGGCTGGCGGCTCGCGACAGCGCCGCGAAGCGCACAATTCCGTGACATTTTCCTGAGGTTTGACGTTAACGCAAGTGAATCGGCCGTTAATGGATAAAGCGTTGCGCGATACGCGGCTCGTCGCTAAAGCTCACGGAAAACCGGGCCAAAGAACGATAAGGGCTCGCGATCTGGCTGTACGGGCGTCGGGCGCTCGTGTCGTTTCCCGGGTTGACCAACAGGGTGGAAGTTAAGAATTTAGGCGGTCGAATCTTCCCTCGGGCGGATTCGGACGTCGAGTCCGGGCTGTGCCCGGGGGGACTGATTAGGAGTGTTTCGTCTGAATGGCTTACGCTGACCAAGAAATGAGCGGCAATCGCATTGCTGCCTTTGTCGTCGTTGCCTTGATTCACATCGTCGTCGGCTATGCGCTGGTGACGGGTCTGGCCTATGAAGGCGTACGGGCCATTGTGAAGAAGGTTACGACTGTCGACATCAAGAAGGAGGAGCCCAAGAAGGAGCCGCCGCCGCCGCCCAAGCAGCAGGCCGCGCCTCCGCCGATCGTGGCTCCGCCGCCGAAGATCAACGTCAACGTGACGCCGCCTCCGGTGCAGACCGTTGTGACGCCGCCGCCTGTGGCGCCGGTCGTTCCGATCATCGCTCCGCCGGCTCCGGTGGCTCCCCCGCCGCCGAAGTTCCAGCCCAAGCAGCCCCAGCCCAAGGGCCGCTCGGGGGAATGGGTCACGACCAACGACTATCCTTCGCGCGCGCTGCGTGAAGAACGTGAAGGCACGACCCGGTTCCGGCTCACTGTGGGTCCGGACGGGAAGGTCGCCAACTGTGAAATCACCGGTTCGAGCGGTAGCCCGGACCTGGACGAAGCAGCTTGCGCGAACCTGCGTCGCCGCGGGAAATTCGCTCCGGCCACCGACGGCGATGGCAACCCGACCACGGGTTACTATTCGAATGCGGTCCGCTGGCAGATTCCCAAGGACTGATTTTCTAGGATTTTCGGCTCTTACAGGGCCATTGGCTTTCAACTTTTCTTCTTCTTGAGAGGACTACCGCATGTTTATCGTTAACCTTCTGGCCGAAGCTGCCAGCGCTGCTCCCCAGAACAAGTTCGGCATCAAGGAAATGATGTTCCCGGACGGCAACCCGAACTGGATCGCCCTCAGCGTGGCGGCCATTCTGGCGATCATGTCGTTCGGCTCGTTCTTCATTCTGTTCACCAAGTGGTCGGACCAGTCGAAGATCATGAAGCAGTATCGTGAAATGCGCGGCTCGTTCTGGAAGGCTCCGAGCCTCAAGGAAGGCGCCGCCAAGCTCGAAAAGAACAGCGCATGGCGCCAGATCGTCGACGACGGCCTTGCCGCTGAAGACCAGCACAGCAAGATGGTCAACGAAACCGACGCGCACGACTGGCTGCACGGCTCGCTCGCTCGCTCGGAAGCTTCGATCAACGCCCGCCTCGCGGCCGGCCTGCCCTTCCTCGCCACCGTCGGTGCGACTTCGCCGTTCATCGGTCTGTTCGGTACCGTGGTCGGCATCTACCGCGCGCTGATCGCCATCGGCGTCGCCGGTTCGGCCTCGATCGACAAGGTCGCCGGTCCGGTCGGTGAAGCTCTGATCATGACCGCCGTCGGTCTGCTCGTGGCCGTTCCGGCCGTGCTTGCCTACAACTACCTGCAGGCTCGCAACAAGCGCATCGCCGAACTGCTGCAGAGCTTTGCCACCGACGTTCTCGCGAACATCAACTCGAAGGGTGCCGTGAAGCCCGCCATCGTGGCTGCTGCCCCGGCGAAGCCCGCTGCTCCGGCTGCGGCTGCCCCGGCTGCCAAGAAGTAAGTCGCCAGGCCGGTGCCCTGGCCGGGTTCGCCCGGCCACAGGCACCGGTTCCTGACCGGCCACGGGCGTAACGCCGCAAGGCAGCGCCCACCGGCCGGGCCACGCAAGTATAGGATGTAACTCATGGCGATTTCGATGGGCGGCGGCGGCGAAGAGAAGCCGATGTCGGACATCAACACCACGCCCCTCGTGGACGTGATGCTGGTGCTCCTGATCATCTTTCTCATCGCTGTTCCGGTCGCGATCCAGACGATCCAGAAGCTGCACATCCCGATCATGGCCTCGCAGGAATCGAAGGACAAGGTCGAGAACCTGCTGCTGACCGTGAGCACGACCGACGATGCCGGTCGCAGCGCGGGTGACCCGGGCTTCGAAGGCGCGTCGCTGGGCGGCGAATGCCGGATCTATTTCAACAACATCACGCCGGTCGATTCAGTCGAACTGCGTGACATGGCCTTCAAGCGGCTGGACGACATCGTCAAGCGCGCGGGCGGCCCCGAAGCGCTTGTCGCCAACCCGGAACTGGTACCCCAGGTGCACATCCGTGGTGACGTGAACGCTCCGTGGCGCTGCATCGCGGGTGCGATCTACAACGTCCAGATCTCGGGTTACCCGACCGTCGGCTTCATCTCGAACCCGGTCGACCCGAACGGCTGACGCCGTCAGGCCAATTTTCAGGAGTAAAACCTCATGGCAATGTCAGGCGGCAAGGACGATGGCGAGCCGATGAACGAAATGAACACGACGCCGCTTATCGACGTCATGCTCGTTCTGCTTATCATGTTCATCATCACCATCCCGGTGGCCACCCACGCGGTGAACATCGACCTGCCCAACCCGTCGGCTCCGCCGCCGGACGTGATCGTCAAGCGCGACAAGAACAAGCTTGTGATCACCCCGACCGGTGCCCTGCTCTGGAACGGCACACCGCTTGACGGCGGTCAGTTGCTGAGCACGCTGCAGGCGACGATGGCGATCAAGCCGGAACCGGAACTGCAGTTCCAGCCGGACCCGCAGGCCCCCTATGAAGCAGCTGCCCAGGCGCTGAACATCATCAAGGGGTCGGGCGTGACCGCGTTCGGTTTCGTCGGCAACGAACAGTTCTCCGAATTCGGCAAGGCTCCCAACGCTGGTAAGTAACGACCAGCAAGTCTTTCCAAGTCGGAAAATCGGATCAGGGGGTGGAGCAATCCGCCCCCTTTTTCATTCCGGTCAAACCAGCCCAAACCCTGACGCCGAACAGGGCAAACCAGTCGGCCGCTTCACGCAAACCCGGGCTCGCCCCCGAAATCAGCCGGTTCATCTCCTCGCATCGCAGCCCCGGCCAAGCTTTCCGCCTCGAACAGGAGTTCATCGTCGGCGGAACCCTGCGGCATGGCCTCGCGGCCAATCATGACCAATACCGGAACCGCAAGAGGACTGACCCGGTCGAGCACCACGTGCCGAACCTGCGACCCTGCCCGGTCGAGCAACCCCGCAAGTCGGCCAACGTCAGTCATCCGCGCCCGCGCATCGGCCCAGGCGGCATCGATCAGCACATGGTCGGGCTCATACCGGCGCAAGACGTCGTAGATCAGGTCGGTCGAGAATGTGACCTGACGGCCGGTCTTGCGCTTCCCCGGATGCTGGCGCTCGACGAGTCCGGAAATCACCGCAACTTCGCGAAATGCCCGGCGCAGCAGGTAACTGTCCTGCACCCATTCGGCAAATTCATCGGCGAGAATGTCGGGCGAGAGCAAGGCGGCCGGATCATCGATCGGCCGCAGTCCCCAGACGGCCAATGCATAATCATTGGCGACAAAGCCGAGCGGTGCAAGACCGCGATCTTCCATGCGCCGCGTCACCAGCATGCCAAGCGACTGATTGGCCGGCCAGCCCTCAAAGGTATGAAACACCGTGTAATGGCGGCCTTCATGGGGAAAGCTTTCAACCAGCAGCTTGCCGGGAGCGGGCAGCTCGGACCGCCAGTCCTGGACTTCCAGCCACTCCCGCACGTCATCCGGGAACTTTGCCCATCCGGTCCGATCGGCCAGCAGGCCCTGGACCCGCTCCGAAAGGTGCGTGGTCAGCGGCATGCGTGCGCCCATGTAACTCGGGATCGCCCCGGCCCGCCTGGCGGCCCGGACGACCAGCTCAGTCTCGCGCATTGCCTCGACTTCAAGGTCGAGCCCGGCAAAGCGGAATGTCGCCCCGGGCTTGAGGCTCGCGGCAAAGCTCTCTTCAACGCGACCCAATGACCGACCGTTGCGAAAACGCACTTCGACCATTTCGGCGTCCATGATGATCCCGGCGTTGAGCCGGAAGCGCGCAGCATGCTCGGGATGGGTCAATCGCCACAATCCATCGCGCCCCTGAACGATGCGCTGGAAACGATCATAGGCCTTGAGCGCATAGCCTCCGGTGGCCACGAAGTTGATCACCCGCTGCCACAGCGTTTCATCGACCCAGGCATAGGGCAGGGCGCCCTGCACTTCACATAGCAAAGCCTGCGCATCGAAGGGGCCGGCACAGGCCCGCCCCATCACGTGCTGGGCCAGCACATCGAGCACGCCAGGGCGAAAATCCTCTCCATCGCGCTGGCCCTGCTCCACCGCCTCGCGTGCGGCAACCGCCTCGAGAAACTCGAAGCGATTGCCCGGCACGAGCATGGCGCGTGAGGGCAGGTCAAGCCGGTGATTGGCCCGGCCGATCCGTTGCAGCAGACGGGACGAACCCTTGGGCGCGCCCATCTGGACCACCAGGTCGATGTCGCCCCAGTCGACCCCCAGATCGAGACTGGCGGTGCAGACCAGCGCGCGCAGCTCGCCGCGCGCCATCGCCGCTTCGACCTTGCGACGCGCTTCCTTCGAGAGCGAGCCGTGATGAATGCCGATCGGCAAGTGATCCTCGTTGGCATCCCACAGCTTCTGGAAAATGAACTCGGCAAGGAACCGCGTGTTGGTAAAGACCAGCGTGGTGCGGTTCGCCTTGATCGCCTCATAGAGCTGCGGCACCGCCCAGACGGCCGCGTGTCCGCCCCAGGGCACTCTTGCCTCTTGCGGCAAGAGGATCTCGAGCTGGGGCTCAGCGCCCTTTTCGCCCTCCACCAGCGCCACTTCCCCGCCCTGCCCGCCAGGTGCGAGCCAGGCCCGGTAGCCATCGGGATCGGCGACCGTGGCCGACAGGGCGACGCGTTGAAGCTGCGGTGCCAGCGTCTGCAGCCGGCTGAGGGCCAGCGCCAGAAGATCCCCGCGCTTGGTCTGGGCGAAGGCGTGAACCTCGTCGATCACGATGCGCTGAAGCCCGGCGAACAGGGTCTCCGCTTCGGGATAGCTCAGCAGCAAGGCCAACGATTCCGGCGTGGTCAGCAGGACATGCGGCGGGTTCGCGCGCTGCCGCGCCTTGCGGTCCGACGGCGTATCGCCGCTGCGCGTCTCGATTCGCATGGCCAGACCAAGTTCGGCCACCGGCGCGAGAAGATTGCGCTGCACGTCATGGGCCAGCGCCTTGAGCGGTGAAACGTAGAGGGTGTGCAACCCCTCGGGCGCCGGCTCGTCCTTGCGGACCGAAGGACAGAATGCGGCGAGGGTCGGCAGAAAGCCGGCCAGTGTCTTGCCCGCACCAGTGTCGGCGACCAGCAGGGCATGGCGATCCGCCCGGGCCAGACGCAACATATCCGCCTGGTGCCGTCGTAGCAGCCAGCCGCGTGCGGTGAACCACTCGGCCAGCTCTTCGGGAAGTTGCGCGGCAGACATGCAAGGGAATGTGGGATCAGCGCCCGAACTAGGGAAGAGGGAATTGACCGGTACCCCCCAGGAACTGCTGCGGGGAAAGGCGCGGTGCGAAGTTCCCTCTTTCCTGACGCCTGATCGGCTGCCAAACCCGGCAGCATGCAGGGATCCGCAACCCTTAGTTACGGCGAATTGTCCGGCATCGGTATCGCCTTCGCACTAGGACTGCTGGTGGGGATCCAGCGCGGCTGGGCGTTGCGGAGCGAACCCGCCGGAAGCCGCTTTGCCGGAATTCGCACCTTTGGCCTGCTGGGACTGGCTGGCGGGATTGCCGGAGCATTGCAGGCCCGCGCGGCTGGGGCAGCGCTGGTCTTGCTGGTGGCCGGAGCCGCCCTGGTGCTGATGGGATACTGGCGCTCGACCCGGCGCGACGGCCGCAAGGCCAGCATCAGCGGCACGGCCAGCCTGACCGGGCTGATTACGCTGGCCGCCGGCTTTCTGGCGGGCAACGGCGAGTTCGCGCTTTCCAGCGCGGTTGCCGGGGTAACTTTGATCATTCTGGCGATGCGCAATCAGCTCCATCACTGGCTGCGCCACATCGACGAGCACGAAATGATGGCGATCGCCCGCTTCGCGCTGATCGCGCTCGTCATCCTGCCCCTGCTCCCCGACACGCCCTATGGCCCCTACGGAGCATGGCGACCGCGCCAGTTGTGGCTGGTGGTGGTGATGGTTTCAGGCTTCTCTTTCGCCGGTTACGCCGCGGCACGGCTGCTTGGCCCCTCGCGCGGCGTGCTGGCGACATCGGCCGCGGGTGCGCTCGTATCGTCAACTGCGGTCACTGCTTCGCTGGCGGGCAAACTGCGCGACGGCAGCGGCGATTTCGCAATATGCAATGCCGGCGTTGCCCTCGCTTCGGCAGTGATGTTCCTGCGGATCATGGTGCTGACGGGGGCACTGGCACGCTTTGCCCTGCCGACGCTGGCAACGCTTGCCGGTCCCGGCATGATCGTCAGCCTGATCGCCACGGTCGCCATTCTGCGCAGGCGCAGCGGCACCCCTGGCGCAACAGTCGAAGAAGTGCCCGTCCGCAACCCCTTTGCAATTGGTCCAGCGCTGGCATTGATGGGCCTGACCATGGTCCTGACCGTCATCGCGCGCTGGATGCTGACCCTTTATGGCGACGCGGGACTTGCGACAGTGCTTGCAATCTCTGGTGTGGTCGATGTCGATTCCGCAACGATTACCATGGGCAACCTGCCCCCCGGCACGCTTGACCCCAAGATCGCCGGGCTGGTGCTGATGCCGCCGTTTGTGCTCAATTCCATCTTCAAGAGCGCGACCCTGGTGAGCATCGCCGGCTGGCGACAGGCTTGGCCAGGGGCGTGCGCCATGCTGGGCAGCGTCGCCGCATCGGGCCTGGCACTGTTCTTCGTCCTGTGAAGGGCGAGCAGGGCGATTTATTCCAGATTGGATCTAAATCGCTGCCATAGTGCAATGAGTTCGCATATTGATACAGCTTTTCAATATCTTAAATAATGACCGGCGCTCCGCGTTCGGTCGGCATTGGGGGGAGTTCTCGTGGTTACCCCTAACCGGGTTTGTTAACTTCAGTATACCGGCGCGTTCTGTCCGGACTGGAGATTGCAATGAACATGCTCTCATCGATGGCCGGGACTGTGGCCCTTTCCCAGCTCGAACAGTGGGCGCTGCAATGCAACGAAGTGCCCGACTCCAAGCTGCCCCGCGCCATCCTGGAAGTTTGCCAGATCATCGCCGATGAACAGCCCAGCGCGAATCTTGCGGAACAGGTTGCCCGCAAGCGCTCCGTGTTCGAAAGGATTGCGATCGGTGACAATCTGGGCGCGATCCGCGCAATGATCCCCGCAGGCTTTGAAGTGGAAATGCTTGGCAAGCGCGGCGGATCCTTCGCCATCATCAAGAACCTCAACGGACTCGATGCCCGCAGTGCAGGGCTCACACGCGAAAAGGCGTTGCTTGGGGCCGTTATCCAGCTTGCCATCCGCCAGTCATCGGGAGAACGGATGATGATGTTCGGCAAGGCTCCTGCCGGCGAAGGCTTGACGCAAGGGCCGGATTCGCCGCTGGCGGCCTAAGCCCGTCAATGCCCGGCCTGCGGTCCTCGCTTGAGGCCCGAGGCGGCGAGTTGCTGGTCGATCTGGGCAAGGAGCCGGTCAAGCCCCGCCTGGTCATCGCTTTCCGCGCGCGCAACCAGCACGTCCTGCGTGTTCGATGCTCGCAGCAGCCACCAGCCATCCACGGTCGACACGCGCACGCCGTCGGTTGCATCGACATCCGCGCCCGAACCCGAAAGGCGGGCCTTCACCTCGTCAATCACGGCGAATTTCCGGCTCTCATCGACCTGGAAGCGCAGTTCCGGCGTATTGACCAGCGCCGGCATCGCTCCGCGCAGTTCGGTGACGGTCTTGCCCAGCCGCGCCGAGGCGGCAATCAGGCGGACCGCTGCATAAAGCGCATCGTCAAAGCCATAATACTGGTGCGCGAAAAACACGTGCCCGCTCATTTCCCCGGCCAGCGGCGCGCCAACCTCTTTCATTTTGGATTTGATCAGGCTGTGCCCGGTTTTCCACATAAGCGGATGGCCACCAAGCTTTGAGACCCGGTCGAATAGAGCACGCGATGCCTTGACGTCCGCGATAATCGTGGCTCCGGGCACCTGGCGAAGGAGGTCCTCGGCGTAGATCATGAGCAACTGGTCGCCCCAGATCACGCGGCCTTCGCCGTCGATCGCGCCGATCCGGTCGCCGTCGCCGTCGAAGGCTATTCCGAAATCGAGCGACTTGGCTGCGACCAGCTTGCGCAGGTCCGTTAGGTTCTTCTCCTCGGTTGGGTCCGGATGATGGTTCGGGAACGTCCCATCCACTTGGGTGAAGAGAAGATGGTGTTCGCCAGGCAGCTTTTGCGCCAGCAGTTCGAGGGCGGGGCCGGCGGCCCCGTTGCCCGCGTCCCATCCGATCCGAAGCGCGGAGAGCCGATCCTTCCCGATCCCGTCCAGCCCCTCGATCATCCGATCGACATAGGCGTCGATGATCTCGCGGTGCTCATTGCTGCCCTCTCCAGAGAGGCCGCTGCGATCGGCCCAGGCCCCGCTGGCGGCCAGCCTCCCCAGTTCCTGGATATCGTCACCGAAAAACGGTCGACCCTGGAATACCATCTTGAAGCCATTGTAATTGGCGGGATTGTGGCTGCCGGTTATCTGAATGCCGCCCTGCACATCTTCCATTGAAGCTTCGGCATAATAGAGCATCGGGGTGGGGCCGAGCCCGACGCGCACGACATCGACTCCGCTGGCATTGAGCCCTTCGACCAGCGCCTGCTCAAGCATCGGTGAACTGGTCCGGCCGTCATACCCAACCGCAACCCTGGTTCCGCCCGCCTTGCGCAGCAGCGTGGCAAAGCCGCGACCGATCGCCCGCGCGTCCTCTGCCCCCAGCGTTTCGCCGATGATGCCGCGAATGTCGTATTCGCGCAGGACAGTGGAGTGGAATTGATGGGTCATTTTCGCTCCAATTCTTGCCGCTCGATCCGCGCGATCAGGAG
>NZ_JAYSBK010000049.1:0-23300 GCF_041915465.1 Novosphingobium sp.
CAAAGCCCGTGTAGTCGTCGATGCGGAATGCGCCGCTGACCGTCAGCATGTCGAAGATCGGCAGGTTGATTTCCGCGTAGGCCGCCTTCACGTCGCGGTGCTTGGGGGTCAGCGCGTTGACGTTGTCGAACGCGGCGAGGAAGATCACCGGCTGGTTCGCGGCAGCCGCGGCAGAGCCGTTGAACTCGTAGATTTCGCGGCGATAATCGACCCCTGCGGCGATCTGCACGTCGCCGCCCGGCAGCGCGAACAACGGGCCCGAAATCGAGGCGTCGGCTTCCTTGACGATGTAGCGCCCGCCATAGAGCGTGACGCCTTCCGCCGAAACCGCATCGAGACCCGACAGCGCCGTCGCGGTCTGCGTCAGACTGAAGGGGTTTAGGATGCCGGCGTTGATCAAGCCGATGATGCCGGGAACGGTCGCCCCCGGCGCGATCGGCGCTGCGGGATCAGGCTTGCCGTTCACACCCGTGCCGGAAAGCGTACCGCGATAGTAGTAACCCGAGCCCAGGACCGACGAGCTTTCGCTGCGGGCATAGGATGCGCCGATCCTGTAATCCCAGCCCTCGAGCGGCAACGGCCCTTCAAGCGCGAGGTAGGCGCGCAGGGTCTTGGTGTCGGTCACATATTCGCGCGGCCCGCAGGCCATGCACCGCCAGCGGAAGCCGAGCGGCAGGCCATAGCGCGAATTGAGCGTGGTCGCCGCGGTCGGGAAGGCCGCGACGAGTGCGTTGAACACCTGGTCGTAAGTGCTCTTGGTCAGGGCGTTGAGCGGGTAATAGACCGGCGTGGACGTGGTGTTGCCCGAGATCTGAGCGTTGGAAAAACTCTTCGCCGAATGCGCGTCGGACCCCGTCACCTCCAGCGAGACCTGGCTTGCGCCAAGCTGGTAGGTGCCCTTGCCGTAATAGGTCAGCGTGCGCAGCGGCTGCTGGATCACGGCGGCGCGACCCGTATCCCAGGCGCAGGCATAGTAAGCTGCGGCGTTGTTCCACAGCTCGTTGTCATAGGCCATGCCGCCATCCATCGTTTCGCATCCGGCACCGCCGGGCAGATCGAGGATGTTGACGCCGCCCGACGCCGCGTTGGCGCCACCGGGGGTCGGCAGGGTCACACCCGCCAGCAGCGAACCCGACGGGGCCTGGAAGGCGTTGGCGCCGGTGTTGAACAGGGTGGCGATCGGGGTGCCACGGGTATCGACCGAAAGACCGCGCGAAGGCTGGTTGCCGTTGACGAAGTCGCGGTCCGATCCGCGCAGGATCTGGTTCCACTGATAGGATACGCCGATCGTCACGTTGAAGCCGTTGTCGGCCAGGTCGCCCGCGCCCCACAGGCCCGACAAGCGATAGATGTTGCCGCCGCCCTGTTCGGTGAAATCGCTCATCCCCGAAAGGCTGAGGCCCTGGAAGTCGTTCTTGGTGATGTAGTTGATCACGCCGCCGATGGCATCGGTGCCGTAGATCGCCGAAGCGCCGTCCTTGAGGATTTCAACCCGGTCGATCGCGGCGAAGGGGATCTGGTTGACGTCGACCGCACCGCCCGACAGACCGTGCGCGGCAACGCGGCGGCCATTGAGCAGGACCAGCGTGGCCGCGCTGCCCTGCCCGCGCAGGTTCGCCGCCGAAAGCCCGTTGGTGCCGCGCTGGGCACCCGTAGTCACGTCAGAGTTGGACGCAAGGTTGTCCGCGCCGGTGCCGCTGGTGGTCAGGAACATGTTGAGCGCTTCGGGGTTCGAAAGGCCATTGCGCTCGATATCGACGGTGGTGATGACCTGCAGCGGCAGCGCGCTCTTGGTCGGATCCTGCTTGATGCGCGAACCAGTCACGATGATCGCGCTGTCGCTTTCGGCTCCGGGCTTGTTGGGCGAAGTTATGTCCGGCGCATCCTGCGCCAGTGCCGGCGTGACCATCGCGCCGAAGGAAACGCCGCAGGCAAGTACAAAGCGCGCGATACCGCGAGAGTTCATGGTAATCCCCCTGTTCGATACGGCCGAACGGCCGAACGGAAAAAGACTATCAAAGCAGCCGTGCCGCGCCAGCGCGCAGCGGCTTCCGGCACTGAATTTTCAGTGGAATTCTCGCGATTCGCAGATTCTGTTGCGCCGTGGCAACAGCATAGCGACAGCCAGCCTCAGTTTTGCGCGGCAATCAGCACCAGCGCGGCGTCCATCATCGGCGTCGCACTGACGCTGCCGGGGACGTCGTTGGCAAAGAACGCGAAGGTGAACTCGCGTCCGCTGGCGGTGCGGAAATGCCCCGAAAGCGCGTTGGTCGCGTTGAGCGTGCCGGTCTTGGCCCAGATCTTTCCTTCCAGCGCCGTCCCCTTGAAGCGCCGCGTCAGGGTGCCATCGAGCCCACCGACCGGAAACGAGGCCCGCCATGCCGCGCCCCACGGCTGCGCCGCGCCCCAGCGCAGCAGAGCGACGACAGCGCGGGGGGAAACGCGGTTGTAGGTCGACATGCCCGAACCATCGGCAAAATCGTAACCGGTGCGCGGCACGCCTGCCTTTTCCAACACGCTGCCAAGCTCCCAGATCGCCCACCCGTCCGATCCCGTCCCCCGCGCGTCCCCCACCCGGCGCAGCAGCACCTGGGCGTGAAGGTTGTTGCTGTCCTTGTTGATGGTCACCACGTCGTCGGCCAGCGGCGGCGGGGTGAGCGTGGCAAGCGGCGGGAAGCCGATAGAGATCGGCGTGCCAAGCTTGTCGAGCGGCGCCGGCTGGTCCCACGCCTGCACGCCGCGATGATTGACGATGATCTTGCCCGTTACCTTCACCCCACGCGCTTCCAGCATCGCCCGGAAGATCCACGCGGCATAGTGCGCCGGGTCGTCGATCCCGACGCGCGTGGCCCAGCCCTTTGAGTCGGCGGGAATCGAACCATAAAGCCGCACCACATCGCCATTCACCGGGCGCTCGATCGCCAAGGTGAGCTTGCCGCCCGCAGGCCCGGTCGTCGCCTGATTATCGAGCTTGTAATAGGGCGGCATTTCCACCGCAGGCGGCCCGCCTTCGGTCCAGGGCAGAACCGTGATCGACAGGGCGTTGTCGTCAAGGTTCAGCGCGCCTGCCGCCGTGCCATCGTCGGTGCCGATGTTGTTCCAGCTCATCCCCTGCGACCAACGCTGGTCGGGCCAGAAGCTGTCATCGCCAACGATGTCATGAACCCGCTTGGTCCGCGCCGCCACGGCATCGGCCAGCGCGGCGAGGCAATCGGTCACGCAGTCCATCGCGCTCGACATTCGGGCATCGCCCCGCCCGCTCAGCCACACGTCGATCGGACCTGACGGTAGCGGTCCATCGGGGGTAAGCCCGACATACATGTTCGGCTCTTGCGCACGCACCGGCACCAGCGCCACCTGTGTCCCGCCCGCAACATCGGGCTGATCCATCCCCGGCAGCACGGCATAGGCCGCCGCCGTAGTGAACAGCTTGGTGTTCGAGGCCGGGATGAACCGCCCGTCGGGATTGATCGCGATCACTTCGCGGCCATTCTCGTCAACCACCAGCAGGCCGAACCGCGTGCCCTGCGGCGCGGTGGCCAGCACGGCCTCCACCTGCTGCTGCAGCGGCGGCTCCTCGGCCAGGGCCGGAGCGGAGAACATTAGCGAAAGGGCAATCAGCGCGCGCTTAACCATGGCCGCACAGTGCCTTGCCGTTTAGCGCAAGTCCACCACCTCGACGGCGGGAAGCGCCCCGCCGCCCGGTTGCTCGGCCCAGTGCCGGGCATTGAGCACGCCGCCATCGGCGCGCAGCTGCGCCACGCGGGCAAGGTCCACCTCGCCAAACACCCACTCAGCCGCGTCCATTTCGCCCACCACCACGACGCCGTCGTCGGGAAAACCCCGGTCGGGCGGGCCATAGATCGCCGCCGCGCCGCGGTTGCAGTCTACCGCCGGGGACCAGTCCGCCTGCCCCACGGTCGGGCTGTGCACGGCATAGCACTGCCCTTCCAGCGCACGGGCCTGCGCGCCGAGCCGCACCCGCCAGTACCCCAGCGCCGCCTCGGTGCAGGAAGGGACCAGCAGCAGTTCCATCCCCGCTTCCACCTGCGCGCGGGCGAGCAGCGGGAATTCGCTGTCATAGCAGATCGTTATCCCGATCTTTCCAAGCGAAGTCTCAAACAGACGCAGCGGCGCGCCGCCGCTTACCCCCCACTCCTCACGCTCGAAGCGGGTCATGATCAGCTTGTCCTGCACGCCCATCTTGCCATGCGGCGTGAACAGCCGCGCGCGGTTGACGTAGGCGCCATCCTCGCGGCGGAAGGGCGCGCTGGCGGCAAGGATATGCATCCCCGTGCGCGCCGCGAGTTCCGCGTGGAGCGCATCGACGCGCGGCATCAGCGCGGAGACGCTTTCCAGCGAACCGGCCAGATCGCCCATCGTCGCTGGATCGAGCGAGGCCAGTTCCATCGCGCCATATTCCGGAAACACCGCCAGAGCCGCCCCACCCGCCGCGGCCTGCGCCACCCAGCGCGTCAGCTTGGTCTCATATGCGGCCCAATCGGCCAGCGCCTCGATCGGATACTGCGCGGCGGCGACGGTGAAGCGGGTCATAATGCGCGCATCCAGTATTGCATCGGCTTGGGGCTTTCTTGCGCTTCGCCGTGTTCGGCCCAGCTGAAGGTGCCAGTCAGGCCCGGCACCGGGGCATAGCCGCGTTTGGTCCAGAAGGCATCGAGCGGGGTATAGCCCGCCGGGCGCGCCGGGTGATCGGCCGGGCGAACCACCGCGCAGAAGCTGGCGTGGCTTGCCCCCCAGGCCCGCGCGGCGGCCTCGCGGTGATCGAAGAAGGCGTGACCGATCCCCCGCCCGCGATAGTCCGGCAGCAGCACGCTTTCGCCGAAATAGAACACGCCTTTGGGATCAATCCCGGCGCGTTCGAACGGTTCGCGGATATAGTCGTCCTGCGCGATCAGCGGCGAGGCGGTGGCCGCCCCCACGATCCGTTTGCCGTCGAAAGCGGCAACCAGCACGGCAGCGGGCGCGGCGGTGAATTCCGCGAGGTATTCGCGCTCATAGTCGGCGCTGCCCTCGTAGAGATAGGGAAAGGCCGCGAAGACCGCGATGCGCAGCCGCGCCAGATCATCGAGTGCGGCCTGCAGCGCCTCCCCCGTCAGCGCTCGAACCGCAACGCTCATCCGCCGACCTGCGCCGTCCAGTCGGCCAGATTATAATACACCGTGACGCGCACGATCTTGCCATTCGTCATGCCGAAGAAAGCACCGGCGGGTAGCGTGTAGGTCTGGCCGTCGGCTTCGGGCAGGCCCTCGTCGGTGGCAAGGTATTCACCGTGAACGGTGAATTCCGCCGCGCCGCGCAGGCCGTCTTCGCTGGCCATCAACACGATGCCGTCGAGCCGCTCGCGGTAGCACCGCTCCATGTGGGCCAGGAACGCACGAAAGGCGTCCTTGCCGTGCTGGCGCTCGCCCTGGTTGATGTCGTGCACCACCTCGTCGTCAAGGCAGTCGAGCATCCCCTGCCAGTCGCCCGCATTGAACGCGGCATAGTAACGGGTCAGCAGGGCAAGGGCTTGGGCGCGGTCCATGGGGCCTCCGGTGGCGAATGACTTCGCGCCGGTTAAGCCGCCCGGGGCCGCGCTGCAAGTCCGCCCTGCCGCAAGGACCCTAGGCCGCCGCGTTCTGCGTGCTCATGGCATTGCCCGCGACGTTCATCGTATTGCTGATCTCGGCGCTGGCGCTTTGCAGCCCCGTTACCATCGCCGCCCCGATCAGCGCCGCGATCAGGGCATATTCGATCGCGGTCGCGCCGCGCCTATCGCGCAGCAAGGTCTTGAAAATAGTCATGGTCTGGTCTCCGTCCAGCCACCCCTGGCTGGTTGCCACAGACTTGCGCAGCAAGGTTTCGCCCGCCCCAACAAAACCTGTCAGGACAAAGCGTTAATTCGCCAACCATGCAAACGGCGGCGCGTTTTACGGCGCCGCATTAGCGGAAATGCCAGCAGTTTGGCCGGTCCGGGCCAGGAGGGGGGCTTGGGGTCGCCCGGACCGGCCTGGGGTTAACCGGTTAACCGAACAGCTTGGTCGCGGTTTCGACGACGCGCTTGCCGAGGTAACGCGCGCCTTCCAGCTCGGTTTCGCTGGGCTGGCGGCTGCCGTCGCCGCCCGCGATGGTGGTCGCGCCATAGGGCGCGCCGCCGACCACTTCGTCATTCCGCATTTGCCCGGCGTGGCCATAGTCGAGCCCGACGATGGTCATGCCGAAGTGCAGCAGGTTGGTGATCAGGTTGAACAGCGTGGTTTCCTGCCCGCCGTGCTGGGTGGCCGACGAGGTAAAGGCCGCGCCGACCTTGCCGTTCAGCGCGCCGCGCGCCCACAGGCCGCCGGCCTGGTCGAGAAAGGCCGCCATCTGGCTCGACAGGCGGCCAAAGCGGGTGCCGGTGCCGACAATGATCGCGTCATAGTGTTCGAGTTCGGCCACGCTCGCCACCGGGGCGGCCTGGTCGAGCTTGAAATGCGCGCCCTTGGCAATTTCTTCGGGCACGGTTTCGGGAACGCGCTTCACGTCAACTTCGGCGCCGGTGGCGCGGGCCCCTTCGGCAATCGCGTTCGCCATCGTTTCGAGGTGGCCGTAGCTTGAATAGTACAGGACCAGAACCTTGCTCATGTGGGATCTCCATCGCTGCGGCCGCGCCGCGGTTGAAACTGATGCAGCCCATATGGCAACGCTTGGCATTTCTGTTTAGTCGGATAATATAGATCAGTCTTTTCTATAAAATCGAAATGTTCAAACCCGGCACCCCCTCGATCGAGCAGATGCGCACTTTCCTTGCCGTGGTGGAGGAAGGCAGCTTTGCCGCGGCCGGACGGCGGCTGCGGCGCGCCACATCGGTGGTCAGCTATGCCATCGCCAACCTTGAGGCGCAGCTTGGCGTCACGCTGTTCGAGCGCGAGGGCACGAAAAAGCCGCGCCTGACTGACGAGGGGCAGGCCGTGCTGGAGGAACTGCGCCAGGTAGAGCGCGGGCTCGATGGTCTGCGCGCGCGGGTCAGCGGGCTGTCGCAGGGGTTGGAGCCGCACCTCTCGGTGGTGGTCGATGTCATGTACCCATCGGGCTGTCTCGCCGCGAGCTTGCAGGACTTTGCCGAACGCTTTCCCTCGGTCGCGCTGACCCTGCATATCGAGGCGCTGGGGGCGGTCGCCGACCTGTTGTTCAAGGGCGCGGCGACGCTGGGGGTGGCAGGGCCGTTGGCGGCAGAACTGCCCGGCCTGACGCGCAAGTTCATCGGCACGGTCGAACTGCTGCCCGTGGCCGCGCCAAACCACCGGCTGGTCCACGGCGGCGCCCTGGCCGACGATGTGCAACTGGTGCTCTCGGACCGATCGAACCTGTCCGAAGGCAAGGATTTCTCTGTCTTTTCAGCCCGCAACTGGCGGCTGGGAGACCTTGGCGCAAAGCACGCGCTGCTTCGCGCCGGGCTGGGTTGGGGCAACATGCCGCGCTGGATGGTGGCCGAAGATCTGGCCGCCGGGCGCCTCGTCGATCTCAAGCGGCCAGAGCGTACCGGCGGCAACTATCCGCAGTTCGTGGTCCACCGCACCGATACCCCGCCCGGCCCCGCCGCCAGCTGGCTGGCAGAGCGGCTTGGGCAGCTGGACGGCTCGATTGCACAGGAAGTGAAATTGGCGTAAGGGCGCGCTTGTCCGCCCCGGCCAGCGCGCGTCGCCCGACTCGCTTTTGCCGGGGCTTGCCGTTTTGAGGAAGTTTCCATGTCGCGTCGCCGCCAGATCTACGAAGGCAAGGCCAAGATCCTGTACGAAGGCCCCGAGCCCGGCACCATCATCCAGTATTTCAAGGACGATGCCACCGCCTTCAACGCGCTCAAGAAGGGCACGATCAACGGCAAGGGCGTGATCAACAACCGCATTAGCGAATATGTGTTCACGCGCCTCAACCACATCGGCATCCCGACCCACTTCATCAAGCGCCTTAACATGCGCGAACAGCTGGTGCGGCAGGTGGAAATCGTGCCGATCGAAGTGGTCGTGCGCAATGTCGCTGCCGGTTCGATCAGCAAGCGGCTCGGCATCCCCGAGGGCGAGCCGCTGCCACACACCCTGATCGAATACTATTACAAGGACGACGCGCTGGGCGATCCGATGATCGCGGAAGAGCACATCGCCTGCTTCGGCTGGGCTTCGAACGAGGAAATGCAGGACATTTCCGCGATGGCGATCCGCATCAACGATTTCATGTGCGGGATGTTCGCGGCGATCAACATCCGCCTGGTCGACTTCAAGCTTGAATTCGGTCGCATCTGGGACGGCGATTACAGCCGCGTGATCCTGGCCGACGAAATCAGCCCCGACGGCTGCCGCCTGTGGGACATGACCACCGGCGAAAAGCTCGACAAGGACCGCTTCCGCCGCGACCTTGGCGGCGAGGAAGAAGCCTATCAGGAAGTCGCGCGGCGGCTGGGCCTGCTGGATGAAGATAACGGGCCGAGCGAAGTGCTCGACCTTTCGGCTCACCGCAAGCTGCGCGGGAAATAGGGCAAGCTGCGCGGCAAGCAAGACACAGCGCTTGCGCGGGCCTAAGCGGCGCGGCATCAGTGCCGCGATGCGCCAGCGCAAGTTCCTGTTCGCCCTTGCCCTTTCCACCCTCGCGCTTGCGGCCTGTGCGCCGCAAGTTGGCCGTCCGGTGTCCGCCGCCAGCGCTGCGGCGCCCGCGGCCGAGCCTGTCTGGGCCTTCGAGCAGAGCGACGTCCCGCTCGATCCCGGCTTTCGCTTTGGCCAGCTGCCCAACGGCATGCGCTATGTGATCCGCAGCAACCAGACTCCAAAGGGCACCGCCGTGGTGCGGATGGAAGTTGGCGCGGGTTCGCTCGACGAGCATGACGATGAACGCGGCTATGCCCACTTTGTCGAGCACATGGCCTTCAACGGCTCGACCCATGTCCCCGAAGGGGAAATGATCAAGCTGCTGGAGCGCAGCGGCCTGGCCTTTGGCCCCGATACCAACGCCTCCACCAGCTATGACCGCACGGTCTATAGCCTCGACCTGCCGACCAACGACCCGGCCCTGCTCGACACCGCGCTGATGCTGATGCGCGAAACGGCCAGCGAGTTGACCTTCTCGCCCGCCGCGGTCGAGCGCGAGCGCGGCGTGGTCCAGTCCGAAATGCGCGATCGCAACACCTATGCGCTGAAAAACTACCAGGACAGCACCGAGTTCTTGCGCAAGGGTTCGCGCATGGCCGCGCGGCTGCCGATCGGCACCGCCGAATCGCTCGCCGGGGCAACCGCCGAGGGCCTGAAGGCGTTCTGGCGCCGCGAATACGTGCCCTCCGCCGTCACCCTCGTGGTGATCGGCGATTTCGATGCCGATGCCGCAGAGGCCGCGATCCGCAAGCACTTCGGTGACTGGCAGGCAAGTTCAGGCCCGGCCCAGACCCAGCCCTCGGCAGGCCCGATCTCATCGCGCGGCGGCGAGGCCGAGATCTACATCGATCCGGCGCTGTCCGAACAGGTGGTCGTCGCCCGCGCCGGCCCCTGGCTGACCGAGCCCGATACCCTTGCCCAGCGCCGCGAAAACCTGCTGCGCGAGATTGGCTATGCGATCATCAACCGCCGTCTGCTGACCCGCTCGCGCGAGGCCAACGCCCCGTTCCGTGCGGCCTCGTTCGACACCTGGGGGATCTTCAAGGCCGGCCGCAGCAGCGAGCTGAGGATCGACACGGTCGATGGCAAGTGGCGGCGCGGCATGGTCGAGGCGGGGCTCGAATATCGCCGCGCGCTGCAATTCGGCTTCTCGCCCGCGGAAGTTGCCGAACAGGTCGCGATCATTCGCGGCGGCCTGCAAAGCGCCGCGGCGGGCGAAGGCTCGCGCAGCAACCGTGCGTTGTTCGGAGCGGTCCACGGACTGATCGTCGATGGCAGCGTGCCCGACAAGCCCAACAACGTGCTCGCCCGGTTCGAGGCGTTCGTGCCCGAAATCACGCCAGAGGCGGTGATGGATGCACTGAAGCGCGAGGCAATCCCGCTCGACAACCCGTTGCTGCGCTTTCAGGGCCGCACCCCGCCCGGTGGCGGCGAAGCGGGCATGCGCGCGGCCTGGGACGAGGCGATGCGCACGCCCGTCCAGCCGCCCGCGACCAAGGCCGCCACCAGCTTTGGCTACACCGATTTCGGCCCGCCGGGCAAAGTGGTCAGCGATGTGCGCGATCCGGCGCTCGGCATCCGCGAGGTGCGCTTTGCCAACAACGTCCGGCTCAATCTCAAGCGCACCGACCTGCAGGCCGACCAGGTGCTGGTGCAGATCTCGCTCGATGGCGGGCAGATGCTCAATACCCCCGATAATCCGCTGGCGGTGCAGATGGTTTCGCTGGGCGGCAGTTCGACCTTCACGCTGGGCGGCACGGCCAGGCACAGCAAGGACGAGCTTGACACCCTGCTCGCCGGGCACACCGTTTCGGCCGGTGTTGCCGCTACGCCAGAGACCTTCGTGATCCAGGCCGCGACCAACCCGCGCGACCTTGAGCTGGAACTGCAACTGTCCGCCGCACAGCTGACCGATCCCGGTTACCGCAGCGAAGGACAGGTCATTTTCCTGCAGAATATCAATAACCTGTTCGCCTCGCTTCGGGCAACGCCGAACTCCGCGCTGGCGGCCGACATGGGGGCGATCCTGTCGGACGGCGATCCCCGCTTCAGCCTCGGCAAGGTCGACGATTACCGCAAGCTGACCTTCGCCAAGCTGCGCACCGACATGGCCGACCGGATCGCCCATGGCGCGATCGAGATCGGGATCGTCGGCGACATCGACGAGGACGCGGCGATCGCCATGGTCGCCCGCACCTTTGGCGCACTGCCCCCGCGCGAGGCCGATTTCCGCCCCTATCCGGCGCAGCGCCAGCGCAGCTTCACCAAGGACCGCCAGCGCCGCGTGCTGCACCACACCGGGGCCAAGGACCAGGCGCTGATCACGATGACCTGGCCGACCCGCGACGGCGAGGATCCGGTCGCCGAAATGGAACTGGCCCTGCTGCAGCGGGTCGTGCAGGTGGACCTCACCGACACCCTGCGCGAGGCGCTGGGCAAGACCTATTCGCCCTTCTCGATAAGCGATCCCTCGCGCACCTGGCGCGGCTATGGCACCTTCATGATCGGGGCCTCGGTCGATGTCGGGCAGGTTCCGGCAACCCGCACCGCGATGCATTCCACCATCGCCGGCCTGCGCGAAAAGCCGGTCAGCGACGACGTCCTGCTGCGCGCCCGCGCGCCGCTGCTCGACAGTTTCGACAATCTGCTCAAGACCAACGGCGGATGGCTCGTCTTCGTCGACCGCGCCCAGACCGAGCCGGACCGGATCGAGCGCTATATCAATGCTCGCAAACGGCTCGAGGCGATCACGCCAGCAGATCTTCAGGCGCTCGCCCGGCATTACCTGACCGACGAGGGGGCGCTAGAAATCAGCGTCCTGCCCGAAGGCACCGGGGACCCGAAGCCCTGAACGCAAGCGGCAAGGAGCACGGATGGAAAGCCTGAACCTGCGCCAGATCGCCCTCGTCGCGGCGGACCTCGATGCGGTTCGCGCCGAGCTTGCCGAGGTGTTCGGGATCGACCATTTCCACGTCGACCCGGGCGTAGCCAAGTTCGACCTGCGCAATATCGTCTGCGCGCTCGGACGCACCTTCCTGGAAGTCGTTTCGCCAATCGTGGAAAGCACTTCTGCCGGACGCCTGCTCGAAAAACGCGGTGGCGATGGCGGCTATATGGTGATCGTCCAGACCTCCGACCTCGCCGCAGCCCGGTCCCGCATCCTGAGCGGCGGAGCACGAATTGTGGCTGAGCACGATCATGGCGGCGCGGCCTACCTCCACATCCACCCGCGCGACACTGGCGCGGCCTTGCTCTCGTTCGATTACATGGACAGTCCCGACCGCTGGGACTGGGCCGGAGTGGACTGGCAGAGCCACACCCAACCGTCGGTAGCAATTGCCGGCGTCCACTTGCAGGCCAGCGATGCTGCTGCGGTCGCCCAGCGCTGGGGCGAGATGGCTGGGCGCGAACCGCAGGGCGCTGGGCAGGAATGGCGCATCGCCCTCGATAGCGGCGAGGTTACATTCGGCTTGATACTGGACGGTCGCGGCGAAGGCTTGCAGGCGATTACCCTTGCCACACCCGAGGCCGATGCAATCCGAAAACGCGCCGCCGCGCGAGGCTTGTTACGCACGGATGGAGCCATCGAAATCTGCGGCACGGTGTTCCACTTGGTTTCGGGCTAGGCGATCGTATCCCGATACCGCCGCACGGCAACCGTCCCGAGCACCACCAGCATCAGCGCCAGCACGCCCGTCTCGGGTAGCGCGAGCCGCCAATCCCAGCCTTTCAGCATTATGCCCCGCACCAGCCGGATGTAGTGCGTGGGCGGCAGGATTTCCGCCAGCCACTGCACCGGTACCGGCATTCCGCGATAGGGGAACGCGAAGCCTGACAGCAGGATCGAGGGCATCAGGTAGAACATGCTCATCTGCATCGACTGCACCTGGCTTTTCACCAGCGTCGACATGGTGAAGCCCAGCGCGAGGCAGACCACCGTGAACAGCAGCGTCACCGACAAGAGCAGCGGCAGCGAGCCCATGAACGGCACCTTGAAGATCAGCGCGGCGCAGGCCAGGATCACCAGCACCTGGACCAGCCCGATCCCGAAATAGGGCACGATCTTGCCCACCATCACCTCGATCGGGCGCAGCGGCGTGGCGAGCAGATTTTCCATCGTGCCCTGTTCCACTTCGCGCGTCACCGACATCGCGGTCAGCGCGACCATGGTCATCGACAGGATGATTGCCAGCAGCCCCGGCACGGTGTTGTGGCTGGTGATCCCTTCGGGGTTGTAGCTGCGGTGGAGCACGAGGTTCACCGGCCCCACGCCGGCCTGGCGCGCCGCCAGCGGCCCGATCAGCTCGTGCGCCAGCGCCTGATCGACCGCCGCGCTAACCGCCGCAACCGCCGGTCCGGTCGATGCGGGATCGGTCGCGTCGGCGGTCAGCAGCAGTTGCGGCCGCTCGCCGCGTACCAGCGCGCGTGAAAAGTCGGGCGGGATTGTCAGCACGAACTGCGCCTTGCCCTGCTCGATCAGCCGGTCGCCCTCGCCATATTGCCCCTGCACCTCGATCACGTCGAAGTACGAAGTGGTGCGCAGCGCGGAAACGATGCTGCGCGAAAAGGCCGAATTGTCGTTGCTTTCCACCGCCAGCGGCAAGTGGCGCGGATCGTTGTTGATCGCCACGCCAAAGATCATCAGCTGGATGATCGGGAAAAAGAACATCATCGCGATGGTCCCCGGATCGCGCGCCATCTGGCGCGTCTCCTTGAAGATCATCGCCGCGATCCGTTCCCACATCAGGCGCTCTCCAGCACGGAATGATCGGGCGCGTGGCGCATCAGGTGGATGAACACGTCCTCCAGCGAGGGCTCGGTTTCGCTAAAGACGATCCGGTCGGCCCAGGGCGCGACGGCGGCGCGCAGCGCGGCGGGATCAAGCCCGCAGACGTGGAGCGAGGTGCCGAACGGCGCGGCCATCGCCACCCCGGGCTGCGCCTCGATGGCGCTGGCATAGCGGTCGGCATCCGGCCCCTCGCCCAGCAGCGCGTGGAGCCCCGATCCGGCGATCACCTCGCCCGTCGTCCCGCGCGCCAGCATCACGCCATAGGCAATATAGGCGATCTCGTGGCAGCGCTCCGCCTCGTCCATGTAGTGGGTGGAAACCAGCACGGTCATGCCCTCCTCGCGGGCGAGGGTGTGGATCTGGTCCCAGAACTCGCGCCGCGCCTTGGGATCGACCCCGGCAGTCGGCTCGTCGAGCAGCAGGATGCGCGGCTCGTGCAGCACGGCAGCGGCCAGCGCGAGGCGCTGTTTCCACCCTCCCGAAAGCTTGTCGGCAAGCTGGTCGGCGCGGCTTTCCAGCCCGAGCCGTGCAAGCGCCGCATCGACCCGCTCACGCTTGCGATCGAGGCGATAGACGCGGGCGATGAATTCCAGGTTCTCGCGGATCGTCAGATCCCCGAACAAGCCGAACTTCTGCGTCATGTAGCCGATCTGCTGCTTGATCTTGTGGCGCTGGGTCTTGAGGTCCAGCCCCAGCACCTCGCCCTCGCCCGCATCGGGGATCAGGAGGCCGCAGATCATCCGCAGCGTGGTCGTCTTGCCCGATCCGTTCGGGCCGAGAAAGCCGCAGATCCGCCCCGGCTGGACTTCGAGATCGACCGAATCGACGACGGTGCGCGCGCCGAACCGCTTGGTCAGACCGCGCACCGCGATGGCCGGGGCTCCATCGCTCATTGCGGAACCACCTCGACCGGCAGACCCGGCGGCAGCGGCTTGTCGCTGGGGGCAAGCTGCGCCTCGACCATGAAGACCAGCTTGGCGCGGGCGTGTTCGGAATAGATCACCGGCGGGGTAAATTCGGCGCGCGGCGCGATATAGCTGATCGTCGCGGTGCGCCCATCCCCGCACCCGTCGCAGGAAAAATGCACCGTCATGCCGGGACGCAAGGCGGCCACACGGTCCTGCGGCACATAGAAGCGCAGCTTGCGCCGATCGTCCGGCAGGACCGAGACGACCGGGGAATTGGCCGGCACCCACTCCCCCGGATTGTAGAACGTCTGCTCGACCACGCCTTTGGCCGGAGCCACGGGGGCGATTTCGCGGCGGCGCTGGTACTGCGCGCGCAGGCCGGCTTCGGCCGCGCCGACCTGAGCATTGGCCTGGGCAATCTGCGCGTCGCGGCCTGCCGTGAGTTCGCCCGAGCGGATCTGGGCGCGGGTCTGGGCGAGGTTTGCCGCCGCACCGTCGCGCGCGGCGCGGGCCGCATCGAGCTGCGCCCGGCTCGCAAAGCCGCGAGCGAACAGGGATGAAACCCGCTCGAAATCCTTTTGCGCCTTGGTCAGCTGCGCAGCGGCGGCGGCCTCGGCGGCGCGCGCGGCGTCAAGCTCGGGCTGGCGCTGGCGGGCGGCGCCGAGATCGGCGGCCTGCGCCTGCGCGGCTGCAACCTGCGCCGCGGCCTCGGCGGTCTGGGCATCGGTGGTCTCGGGATCGAGCGAGAACAGCAGCGTCCCCGCCGCCACGCTCTGCCCGCGTTCGACCTTGCGTTCGGCCAGGCGGCCCGAGACGGGGGCGGCAACATACATCGTTTCCGCCTCGACATAGCCGAGCCAGCCAGCCTCTGCCGCCGGACGCGAGACCAACCAGGCCAGAGCCCCGACCACGCCCGCCAGGGCAACGCCGATCACGGGCTTGGGCAATCCACTCATCGCGCATCCTTTCCTGCCGTGGAGCAAGGTTTGACCACTTCGCCGCGTGCTTCAAGTTGCCAGATCAATTTACGAAAAAAAGGGGCGGACAGCTTGCGCTGCCCGCCCCGTGAGTTGGTGGAAGGATTGCCTTGAAACTTAGAAGCTGATCTTGCCTTCGACGCCGAAGGTGCGCGGCGCGTTGAAGTTGGCATAGTCGCCAATCACGGCCTCGTTGGCGTTCGAACGACGATAGATGTGGTGTTCGTTGAACAGGTTACGTGCCCACAGGCTGATCGTGGCCTTGGAGCCGCCATCGGTCAGCGGAATGTCGGCAAGCGCGAGGCTGCCATTCACAATGAAGCTCGAGTCGGTCAGGACGTTCTCGTTCTGGAAGCTGTAGGTCGGGTCCGAATAGTTCGCGTCCATATGGAAGCGCAGGGCGGCGCCATTGTCGCTGACCGGCATTTCATAGTCGAGCGAACCCGAAGCCGCGTTCTTCGGCGTGTACACCGTGAACACTTCGGTCAGGGTTCCGAACAGCGGCCCCGCGAGCGGGTTCGGGGTGAGCGGAACCTTGACGTCGGTGTAGGCATAGGAAGCGCCCAGGGTCAGGCCGCTAACCGGCCGTACGGTCAGTTCGGCCTCGAAGCCCTTGATCCGCGAGTTGCCCGGAGCATTGGCGGTTTCTTCGGTGTGCTTATTGAAGAATGGGTTCGGCGTGACGCCATCGGCCAGGAACGCCGCGGTGTCGACGAAGTCGAAGTCGATCTGCGTGTTCTTGCGGTCCATGATATAGGCCGCGACGTTCAGGCGAACACGGTGATCGAGGAAGTCGGTCTTCGCGCCGATTTCGTAGGCCTTCACTTCTTCCGGGGCGAACTGGCGGAACGAACCCGAGCGCGAGTTGGCGCCGCCCGAACGGAAACCGGTCGAGAACTTCGCGTAGAGATTGATCCCGTCGGCCGCATCCCAGGCCAGCGTGACCATCGGGTCGAAGCGGTTGTTCTTGTAGTCGAGCACGCCGCCGGTGTAGGGCGCGTTGTTGATCACGGTCAGCGCGCCCTTGCGGGTTTCATGCGTGTAGCGACCGCCCACGGTCAGGTGCAGCACATCGGAGGGGTTCCAGGTCGCCTGACCGAAGAAGCCGAGGCTCTTGCCGACCGCGTTGCTGTCACGCTGAATGTACCAGTAATTGCGATCCCAGCCCTGGTTCGACGAGGTGATCGGCGCAGCCGGGTTGGCGGCAACCTGGTTGACGAAGGTATAGGCGGTGCCGGTCGCGTTCCACTGCATCGGGTTCGGCGTGGCGGCACGCTCCTGCGCGTGCTCGTTGAAGTAGTAGGCGCCCAGCACGAAGTCCACCTGCGGCAGGCTGCCGACAATCTGGAATTCCTGGCTGAACTGGTGCTGGTACAGTTCCGAAAGGCTGTAGCGGCCAAACTGGCCGTTCGGCACGAAGACGCTGCGGTGCGCGCCGGCCGAGCCGTCCCACTGGTGGGTTTCAACGCCGCGCCACGAGGTGATCGAGCGCAGTTCGATGTCCGAGTTCAGCTTGTACTTGATCGCGCTGGTGAAGCCGTGCGTCTCGTCGACGCTGGGCTGCTGGATCACGCCAAGGTCGGCCTGCGACATGAACGTGGGGCTGACCTGGACCAGCGGGGCCAGCGGCGCGATGCAGCTGGAGCACTTGGTGGTGGTGCCGGCCGGGCTGCCGGGAGCGACCAGGACATTGGTGACCGTATCGTACTGACCGACGGTCTTGCCCAGCGGGTTGTAGTTGATCAGCTGGCTGTAGAACGGGGTGTTCTCATCCTTGGCCTGATCGTAGGACAGGTCGACGGTCAGGCCGTCAACCGGGGTCCAGCGGC
This sequence comes from Novosphingobium sp., assembly GCF_041915465.1. Lineage (GTDB taxonomy): Bacteria > Pseudomonadota > Alphaproteobacteria > Sphingomonadales > Sphingomonadaceae > Novosphingobium. Next base: position 17,122 of record NZ_JAYSBK010000049.1, read on the forward strand.
CGGCAATGCGGCCACCGACGCGGTTATGATAGTTCCAGCCATACTGGCCGGTCGCCGGGTTCTTGGTGGTGGCGTCCTGGTGATCGATCACGCCGTCGACCTTGATCGCGAAGTCGGCCACGGCCGGAAGGTCGATGTGGAATTCACCGTTGTAGGCACCATAGTTGCCGATGCCGCCCTGGACACGGCCACCGAATTCGCCGGTGGGGGCCTTGGTGACGATGCTCAGCGCGCCGCCTTCGGTGTTGCGGCCGAACAGCGTGCCCTGCGGACCGCGCAGGACTTCGATGCGCTGGACGTCGAACAGGGCAGCGTTGAGGCCCTGCGAACGGCCGAGATAGACGCCATCGATGTAGACGCCAACGCCCGGTTCGCGGGCAACTTGGTTCTGGTCGAAGGGAACGATGCCGCGGATGCCGACGGTCAGCGCCGACTGGCGGGCTTCGAAGGTGGCAACGCGCAGCGAGGGAACGCCGCCGTCGGCCAGGTCGATCAGGCTCTGGACGTGGCGCTTTTCAATGATGTCGCTATCGACCACCGAAATCGCGATCGGGGTCTTCTGAAGGTTCGTCTCGCGCTTGGTCGCGGTCACGACGATTTCGGTCAGGCCCGAATTGTCGCTGGATGCGCCATCGGCGCCGGCATCGGCGGCAGCGGCGTCAGCGCCGGCATCGGCCGCAAAGGCCGGTGCGGCAACGAGAGCCACGGCGAGCGCAGCGAACGAGGCGGAAATCCTGGAAACAGGGCGGATCATGGCTTGGTCCCTCATGTGGGTTGTATCTGGCTTCGGTCTTTTCAAGCTTTGGGACCAACCGATTCGCGCTTTGGCGATTCGCTGCTGCCCCCTTGGCCAAGGCCCCGCTAGGCCTCCCCGATTGCAGCTGCGCGACGGTTTGCCGACACGGCAAAGACACCGGCATGACAGCAATGCGACAGGCGCAAAACTGACGGAAAACCGTCATAAATCCGTCATGTCTCGCAGGCATCCTTGCTCGCGGACCAATGCAATGACCGAACCCATAACTGTTCTGCTGACCGCCCAGGATCCCGCCCTGATTCCCGCGCTGCAACGCGTGCGACCGCAGCTGCGCGCCATGACGCTTGGCTCCGAAATTCCCGAAACGCGCTTTGACGGGCCGGTCTGGTGCTTTGTTGACTGGCTGCTGCCCGAGATCTCCGGACTCGAAATGGTGCGGCGCCTGCGCGAAGCCAAGGCAACCCGGCACAGCCACATCACCATGGTGCTGGAAGAAGGCGATCCCGAAGAACGCCGGCGCGCACTCAAGGCCGGGGCCGACGACTATCTGGTCGGCCCGCTTTCACCCCGCAAGCTGGCCGAACGCCTTGATTTGTATGAAGGCACCGATGCCTCGCCAGCCGCACCCCGCGCGCGCTTGACCAATGGCGGGCTGTCAATGGACCTGGCCGCGCACCAGCTGCGCTACAACGGCACGCCGATCGCGCTGCGCCCCAACGAATTTCGCCTGCTGGCCCATTTCATGGAGCATCCCGATCAGGTCTTTTCGCGCGCCGCGCTGATCGACCGGCTCGGCAAGGACGAGGAGGCCATCGACGAGCGCACTGTCGACGTCTGGGTTGGCCGCCTGCGCCGCGCGCTGACCGCCAATGGCGCGCCCGATCCGCTGCGCACGGTCCGTTCGCTCGGATACGTGATGGATTCGCTCGGCGAATAGCTGTTTGGCCCGATTGCTGTGCATCCGGGGCGCATCCTGCCTTGCCCCGGCGCAGGCTTGTCGGCTAAGGGGCGCGCAAGTCCACAGCCCCCTTCCCGAAAGGTCCCCGCGATGAAGGTCCGCGTTTTTGTCAGCCTCAAGAACGGCGTGCTCGACCCGCAGGGCCGCGCGATTCACCACGCGATCGAGGGCCTGGGCATCCACGGCGTGCAGGACGTGCGCGCGGGCAAGATGATCGAACTCGATGTCGATGACAGCGTCAGCGATGCCCAGCTCGATGAAATGGCCAACAAGCTGCTCGCCAACATGGTGATCGAAAACTACCGCATCGAACGGGTGCCGGCATGAGCCTGCGCAGCGCCGTCATCACCTTCCCCGGTTCGAACTGCGACCGGGACATGGCCGACGCGCTGGAAAAGGTTTCGGGCACGGCCCCGCTGCGCATCTGGCACGGCGACCATGATCTGCCCGCAGGCCTTGATTTCATCGCCCTGCCCGGCGGCTTTTCCTATGGCGATTACCTGCGTTCCGGCGCGATGGCCGCACGCAGCCACATCATGCAGGCGGTCGTTGCCGCGGCGAACAAGGGCGTGCCCGTGCTGGGCGTGTGCAACGGCTTCCAGGTGCTGACCGAAAGCGGCCTGCTGCCCGGCGCGCTGCTGCGCAATGCCGGCATGAACTTCGTGTGCCGCGATGTGAAGCTGACCGTCGAAAACAGCCAGAGCCTGTTCACGGCGGGTTATTCGGCCGGGCAGACGATCACGATCCCGGTGGCCCATCACGACGGCAACTATTTCGCTGATGACGCCACGCTGGACCGGCTCGAAGGCGATGGCCGCGTCGCCTTCCGTTATGCGGAACCGGTCAATGGCTCGATCCGCAACATCGCCGGCGTGCTCAATGCGGCTGGCAACGTGCTTGGCATGATGCCGCACCCGGAACGCATGATCGAGGCGGAACAGGGCGGCACCGACGGCCGCGCGCTGTTCGAATCGGCGATCAAGGGCCTGGTCGGAGCCTAAGCGGCTCCGCCCGAAACCTTCAGCGAAGAGAACTGCTTGACGAACAGGCCGCGCGCTTCGAGCGCGGGCATCGGCCTGCCGAAGTAATATCCCTGGATCTTGCGGCAGCGCAGTTCGCGGATCACTTCCAGTTCGTGCTCGGTTTCCACGCCTTCGGCCGTGGTCGACATCTCGAGGCTTTCCGCCATCGCCACGACGGCGCGAATGATCGCAAGGCTTTCCGCGTTCCCGGTCGCCGCGCCCTGCACGAAGCTACGATCGACCTTGATCGTCGAGAAGCGCAGGTTTCGGATATAGCCGAGCGAGGAATAGCCGGTGCCGAAATCGTCCAGCGCAATCCCGCAACCCAGCGACATGATCTGCTCCAGCGCCGCCCGCGCGGTGGTCGCATCGCGCACGAAGATCGATTCGGTCACTTCGATCTCCAGCCGCTGGGCCGGCAGACCACTGTTGCTCAGCGCGGTAACAACGCTGGAAATGAAACCGGGATCGAGCAGCTGTTCGCCCGAAACGTTGACCGCCACCTTGACGTGGCTCGGCCAGTTCGCCGCCTCGCGGCAGGCCTCGCGCAGCACCCATTCGCCGATCGGCACGATCAGCCGGGTATCTTCCGCCAGCGGAATGAACTTGGCCGGACTGACGAAGCCATGCTCCTCGCTGTGCCAGCGCAGCAGCGCCTCGAAGCTGACGATCTGCTCGCTCTTCGAGTCCACGACCGGCTGGTAGTTGAGCAGCAGCTCGTTGTTTTCGAGTGCGCGGCGCAGTGAAAATTCCAGTTTGCGGCGTTCCTCGGCATGGGCGTGCAGCGCCGGCTCATAGCCGAAATGCATGCCGCCGCCCTCTTCCTTCGAACGGTAGAGCGCCAGGTCGGCGTTGCGCATCAGCGTTTCGACCGTGGTGCCATCGCGCGGACCGACAGCGGAGCCGACGCTCGCGCCGATGTAGAGCGTGTGATGGTCAACCTCGTAAGGGCGCGACAGCCGCTCGATCACCAGGTGGGCAATCCGCTCGACCCGCGTGTGATCGGACGCATCGCGAATCACGATCGCGAATTCGTCACCGCCAAGCCGGCCGACCAGTTCGTTGTCGGAAATTATCGTCTTGAGCCGTTCCGACACGCGGGCCAGCAGTTGGTCCCCGACCAGGTGCCCAAGCGTATCGTTGACCGCCTTGAACCGGTCGAGGTCGATCATCATGAACGCGCAGCGCGTGCGCCACTGTTCGGCATAGCGCATCGCCTCGCCCAGTGCCTCGGTCACCATCATCCGGTTCGGCAGGCCGGTCAGCGTGTCATAGCGCGCCATGTGCGCGATCTTTTCGCTCGATTCGCGCTGGTCGGTAATATCCGAACCAACCCCGCGGAAGCCGTCGAAATTGCCGTTCTCATCGAACTTGGGCTTGCCCGAAATTTCCCACCAGCGCTGCTGGCCGCCAATCGTGACGCGCACCGGCAGATTCGAGAACGCCTCGCGCCGCTTCAGCCGTTCGGCCAAGTCATGCAGGCTCGACGGAAACTGGCCGGTATCCCAGGCCGGCCCGGCGATCAGTTGGATGAACGGCTTGCCTTCGATTTCCTTGGGTTCCAGTCCCAGTGCAAAGGCAAAGCGCGGCGAAACCGAACGCACTCGGCGCGAGGTATCGATCTGCCACAGCCAGTCGGCCTCGCCTTCCTCGAACTCGCGCAGCAGTAGCGAGACGACCTCGTTTCGCTCCGCCATTCCGGCCTCGGCGATCCGCGCAGTAAGGAACGAGCGCGCATTTTCGATCGCGCCAAGCGCCACCACGGACATGAAGACAAGACTGACCAGCGCCATTTCATAGGCGCCCGCAATCACGAAGCTGACCAGCGCGCCTCCGCCGACAATCCCCGCGAACATCAGGTTACCCAGCGGCACGGCCGGTAGCAGGACCGCCGCCGCCGTCATCAGCATTGCGGTGATCGCCCACAGCTCCAGACGGGTAGAGGCATCGCCGAACGGCGCGAAGCCGGCAATCGGGACCACCCACACCAGCGCATTCGCGATCGAGCTGATCCACTGGCGATTCACTTCATCGCGCGACATCCGGCGCCGATCGGCGTCGCCCAGCGCCTTGTCGATCTTCGCACCGTGATAGAGGCTTGCACCGAGGGCCAGGACCCATGCGATCAGAATCGCGAGGTGCACCGTCCCGAAATAGAGCCGGAAGACACCCAGCGCTGCCACGCAATGCGCCAGAATGCGCACCTGCGTGACCTTCGCCAGGCTCGAATACTGGAGCCCTCGCAAACGCGACCAATCCCCGTCACTGGGATCGGCCAGCCCAAGCACTGCCATGGTCGGCAGCTCGCGCGGAAGATTGGAAAGTGGGGTGTTCTTGTCCGTCACGCCCGCTTGATACGCGCGCAAGTGTTATCGCTGCGTAAAGGCTAACAGGATTTTTGGATTTCTAGCGCGCATCGCCCAGGTCGGCGCGGGCCTGCTCCCAATTGCGCCCGTCGAACGTGCGCACTGTCGCGGCAAGGCCGTGATCAGCATCCAGGCAGCGGAAATTCACACTCCAGCAATCGGGGTGGGAGCGCGGCTGATAGAAGCTCTTGATCCCGCAGACTGCGCAGAACAAATGCTCCGCCGCGCCGCTGCCGAAGCGGTAAGAGGTCAGCGATTCCGCGCCCGACAGCAGGGTAAAGTCGCGGTGCGGAACATTGAGGTGGAGGTAGCCGGTCTTCGCGCAGATCGAACAATTGCAGTCGAGCAGTTCGACGCTTTCGGCAACTTCCGCCTCGAACCGCACCGCGCCGCAGTGGCAGCCGCCGGCGATTTTCATTTCTTGCCTTGCAGCGTCTGATTGATGTCCGGCATTTCCGCCGCCCTGCTTTCGGCGCTGATCTGATCAGCCGTAACCTCCATCGCCCGCGAATAGGTCAGGCCGTCCTCGCCTTGCACTGCGTCGGTGTAAGGCTCCCAGGGCATTGCCGAGCGGCGTTCGGCCACATCGCGGTCCACACCCGAGGTCATTTCGCGCACCTTGCGCATCCGCCGAAACAACCAGATCGGCCAGACCACGAAGGTGAAGATCAGCAGCGCGAAATAGAGAAATTCCTGCATTTTAGACCCCCTGACCGACGAATTCAGGACAGCCTATTCCACCGTAACCGACTTGGCCAGATTGCGCGGCTGGTCGACGTCGGTGCCCTTCACGCAGGCGACGTGATAGGCCAAAAGCTGCACCGGCACGGCATAGACCAGCGGCGCGATCAGGGGGTGGACCTTGGGCATTTCGATGGTCGCCAGGCAGCCCTCGCCGGCTTCTTCAAGGCCTTCCTTGTCGGAGATCAGCACGATCTTGCCGCCGCGCGCGCGCACTTCCTGCATATTGCTCACGGTCTTTTCGAACAGCGGGCCGGACGGGGCGAGCACGATCACCGGCACGGCCTCGTCGATCAGCGCGATGGGGCCGTGCTTCATTTCGCCCGCCGCATAAC
>NZ_JAYSBK010000050.1:0-22754 GCF_041915465.1 Novosphingobium sp.
GTCGCCCGCGTGATAGCTCGAACGGGTCAGCGGGCTGGACGCAACCTGCAGGAAGCCCTTCGACCGCGCGACCTGAGCATAGGAGTTGAACGTGTCAGGCGTGACGAACTCTGCCACGGCGACATGGCGCGGCGTGGGCTGGAGGTATTGGCCCATCGTCATGAAGTCGATCCCGGCGCTGCGCATGTCGTCCATCACCTGGTGCACTTCAAGGCGTTCCTCGCCCAGCCCGAGCATGATCCCGCTCTTGGTGAAGACCAGCGGATCGTGGTTCTTGACCTCTTCAAGCAGGCGCAGCGAGGCGTAATAGCGCGCGCCCGGACGGATCGTGGGATAGAGCCGCGGCACGGTTTCGAGGTTGTGGTTGTACACGTCCGGCCCGGCGGCAACGATCGCTTCCACCGAGGCGCGCATCTTGCCGCGGAAGTCCGGGGTCAGGATTTCGATCGTGGTATCAGGGGTTTCGCGGCGCAGGGCCTTGATCACCTTGACGAAGTGGCCGGCACCGCCATCAGGCAGGTCGTCGCGGTCGACCGAGGTGATGACGATGTGTTCCAGCCCCATCTTCGCCGCCGCCGCCGCGACGTGTTCCGGTTCCAACGGATCGACCGCGCGCGGCATCCCGGTCTTGACGTTGCAAAACGCGCAGGCGCGGGTGCAGATGTCGCCCAGGATCATCACCGTGGCGTGCTTCTTCGTCCAGCATTCGCCGATGTTCGGACAGGCCGCTTCCTCGCACACAGTGTGCAGCTTGAGGTCGCGCATCAACTGGCGGGTTTCGCCATAACCCTTGGATGTCGGGGCCTTCACGCGGATCCAGTCGGGCTTGCGCTGGCGTTCGGTGGGGCGTTCAGCCCCTTCCCGTGCAGGGATATCGCGCGGTGCATTTGCAAGATCGTTCATGGCGCCCAGATAGGCGCATGGTCCAAGGGTTGCCAGAGGGAATTTCCGAAGGCATCAGGCCCGCCATGAGCAACGGATTCTCCCCCTCGTTCGATCGCCTGCTGTCAGGCTATCGCCGGTTCCGACAGACAGGTTGGGCCCCTAACCGCGAGCGGTGGTCCTCCCTGCGTGACGGTCAGCAGCCCGAGGTGATGGTCATTGCCTGCAGTGACAGCCGGGTCGATCCGGCGCAGATTTTCGATGTCGATCCGGGCGAAATTTTCGTTGTCAGAAACGTTGCGGCGATGGTTCCCCCATTCGAAACCGCACCCGGCCATCATGGCGTTTCGGCAGCCCTGGAATTTGCCGTCCAGGTGCTGAAAGTGAAGGAAATCGTGGTCATGGGCCACGGCATGTGCGGCGGCTGCAAGGCTGCCCTCACCCGTGAGATGCATGGCACGGAGCCGGGTGAAGGCGGCTTCATTGCTGACTGGATCGCTCTGCTCGACGACGCGCGCGGGCCGGTAGTGGCGGCCCATGGTACCGAGGGCCGCGCCGCCGAACGCGCGATGGAACAGGCTGGTGTCCAGGTCAGCATCAACAACCTGCGCACGTTCCCCTGCATCCGTCGCAAGGAGCGCGATGGCGACCTGAAGCTGACCGGCGCGTTCTTTGCGATTTCCGACGGCGTGCTGCACGTTCTCGACGAGGCGCACGGACATTTCCACCCGGTTGACTGAGCGCTCTTCAACCGAATGCGAATCAAAAAGGGCGGCTGTTTCCAGCCGCCCTTTCCGTTTGAGCTTTGGCGCCGGGCGGCCTTATTTCCCAGCAGCCTTGTTCTTGGCATAGACCGACCACAGGTCTGCGATCGGCTTGCGCACGCCGTCGACCTTGGCGAAGGTTGCCTGGGCATCGGCGTAGAGACCGGCGTCGGCCTGAGCGATGCCAAGGCGGGTCAGCACGCGGGGGCTGTCCACGCCCGGCTTGGTCAGGGCGATCTGGTACATGTCGATCGCCTTGGCCGGCATGTCATAGCTCAGGAAGGTGTCGCCCGCGGCCATTGCCGTGGCGGCAGTGGCGTTAGCGGCGCGCGCGTCCTTTTCGAGGCCGGGGAACGAGGCCTTGTCGGCCGAGATGCGGCCCGAGGCGTTCGACTTGGCATCGACGACGAAGGGATCGCTGGGGTTGAGTTTGCCGGCGGCCAGGCCTTCCTCGATCACCTTCAGCACTTCGCCCGGCAGGCGGCGCGGGTCGGCAGCCTGGATGTATTCGACGAAGTCACGCTCTTCCGAGAAGCTCTTGGTGCGTTCCATCAGGCGCATCAGGTCGATCAGGTCTTGCGACTGGTACTTGCCGAGGTCGCGCTGGACCGCAATGGCCAGAGCCCAGTTCTCGTTGTTCGGGTAAAGCGAAACGAGGCGCGAGCTGAACGCACCGGCATATTCGAGGTTGTTGATCTTGTAAGCAACGACGATGCCGCGGCGCAGCCAGTCTTCCGAAACGCCGGCGCCCTTCTTGTCGGAGGCATCGAGCAGGACCTTGAGGCCTGCGGGAGCCTGGTTGTCGCCGATGTAGCTTTCGGCCAGCAGGTATTCGGGATCGCCCTCGGTGTAGCCGCCGGCAATCGCGGCTTCCAGCGCGGTGCGGGCAGCCGGATAGTCCTTCATGTCGAACGAGATGCCGCCGATGTAGAAGTTGAACTTGGCGGTCTCGGCGGGCGAAGTCTTCCCGCTGTCGACCATCGCCTGCAGGCCGCGGCGCTGCATCGGCTTGTCGAGCGCGATGTTGCCGAGGTTCAGCGCGAGCTGACCGGCCAGGTACTTGTCGTCAGCGTTCGAAACGACCGTGAAAGCCTGTTCGAGCAGCGCCTTTTCGGCGGTCAGCGCGTTGCCGAGTGCGGCATAGGCATTGTCGAGATTGGTCTTGGCCTGGGCGCGCGCGTCTTTGCCCTTCGCGGCGCGATAGGCGTTCTCGGCGTTGGTCACATTGGTGCGCGCGGCGGTGATGTCCGCGTTCTTCGAAGCCTTTTCGATGCCGCCAACCGCAGCCTGATAGGCCGGGATGAATGCCTTGCTCGGCGAGATCTTGGGGGCTTCGGGAGCCTTTTCCTTCTTGTCCTTGGCAAAGGCCGAAACGGGCGCGGTCAGCGCGCCAGCAGCGACTCCCAGCGCGAGCGCGACGCCCAGCGCCGAACGAGTGAAAAGCTTGCTGCGAACCATCTTCTTCTTTCTCCTCAGCTCCCACCATGCCAGAGACTGTCCCGGGCCACGCGGTGCTAACTTCCAGCTATGCGCCATTGGCCCGGTTTGGGCGTTTTGGCAACCTTGCAGCGCTCTATGTCCGCGCCACTGAACGGCGATTGAATGCAGCTCGTCGCATCTGTTCAGGAACGCCTCCGCAAGTGTGGAAAAATGCCTGCGGTGGCAACGCCAAGGTGGCTATGCCCCGAGGTTTGGCCTAGGGCCTTCAGAACCCGCTTGTCCTGCCAACAACAGATGAAAACAGCCGCGTGAGCGAAGATACCGAAAATCCTGAATCGACTGGTCCCCTGGGCGAATTCCAGCGGGTCGACATCGTCGATGAAATGAAGACCAGTTACCTCGATTACGCGATGAGCGTGATCGTGTCCCGCGCGCTGCCCGATGTGCGCGATGGTCTGAAGCCGGTACACCGGCGCATTCTGTTCGCCAGCCAGGAAGGCGGCTTCGTTTCGGGGCGGCCCTATCGCAAGTCGGCCAAAATCGTCGGCGACGTGATGGGCAACTATCACCCGCACGGCGACAGCGCGATCTACGATGCCCTTGCCCGCATGACGCAAGACTGGTCGATGCGCCTGCCGCTGATCGACGGCCAGGGCAACTTCGGCTCGATGGACCCCGATCCGCCGGCTTCGATGCGTTACACCGAGGCGCGCCTGGCCAAGGTCGCCAATTCGCTGCTCGACGACCTCGACAAGGACACGGTCGACTTCACCGACAACTATGACGGTTCCCGGCAAGAGCCGACCGTCCTGCCCGCGCGCTTCCCCAATCTGCTGGTGAATGGCGCCGGTGGGATCGCGGTCGGCATGGCGACCAACATTCCGCCGCACAACCTGGGCGAAGTGATCGACGGGTGCCTGGCCTACATGGAAAACCCGGCGATCACCTCGGAAGAGCTGATCCGCTACATTCCGGGGCCGGACTTCCCGACTGCCCCGCTGATCCTCGGCACCGCCGGGGCGCGCTCGGCCTACCTGACCGGGCGCGGCTCGATCATCATGCGCTGCCGTCATGAGATCGAGGAAGGCCGCGGCGATCGCCGTTCGATCGTCCTGACCTCGATCCCCTACCAGGTCGGCAAATCGAACCTCGTCGAAAAGATCGCCGAGGCCGCCAAGGACAAGCGGATCGAGGGCATTTCCGACATTCGCGACGAATCGAGCCGCCTTGGCGTGCGCGTGGTCGTGGATCTCAAGCGCGATGCGACGCCCGAAGTGGTGCTCAACCAGATCTGGCGCAACACGCCCGCGCAGTCGAACTTCCCGGCGAACATGCTGGCGATCCGGGGTGGCCGCCCCGAAGTGTTCGCGCTGCGCGACATTATCGCGGCCTTCATTTCCTTCCGCGAGGAAGTGATCACCCGCCGCACCAAGTTCGAACTGAACAAGGCGCGCGACCGGGCGCACATCTTGCTTGGCCTGGTGATTGCGGTCACCAACCTCGACGAGGTGGTGAAGATCATCCGCGGCGCGCCCAACCCGGCGGCTGCGCGCGAGGCGCTGCTGCGCCGCGAATGGCCGATTGGCGACATTGCCCAATATATTCGCTTGGTTGAAGCCATCGAACCGAGCGCCGAACAGGAAGGCGGTACCTACAAGCTGTCTGAAGCCCAGGTGAAGGCGATCCTCGACCTGCGCCTGCACCGCCTGACCGCGCTTGGCCGCGACGAAATCGGCGACGAGCTCAAGGAACTTGCCGCTGCGATCGCGGAATACCTGTCGATCCTGGCGGACCGGGCGAAACTCTATGGCGTGATGCGCGAGGAACTCGTCGCGATCCGCGAGGCCTATGCCACGCCGCGCCTGTCCGAAATCACCGCCGCCGCCGACGGGATCGAGGACGAGGATCTGATCGAGCGCGACGACATGGTCGTGACCGTGACGATGGACGGCTATATCAAGCGCACCAGCCTTTCCACCTTCCGCGCCCAGAATCGCGGCGGCAAAGGCCGTGCGGGCATGGCGACCAAGGATGAGGACGTGGTGACGACGATGTTCGTCACATCCACCCACAACCCGGTGCTGTTCTTCTCCACCGCGGGCAAGGTCTATCGGCTCAAGGTCTGGCGCCTGCCCGAAGGCGGGCCGACCACGCGCGGGCGGCCCATCGTCAACCTGCTGCCGGCCCTGGACAAGGACGAAACGATCCAGACCGTGCTGCCCCTGCCCGAGGACGAGGCCGAATGGGGCAAGCTCTCCGTCGTCTTCGCGACCGCCAAGGGCAACGTCCGGCGCAACGCGATGGATGCCTTTGCGAACATCCCCTCGAACGGCAAGTTCGCGATGCGCTTTGATGAGGACAGCGACGATCGCCTGATCGGCGTCGCCCTGCTTGAACCAAGCGACGATGTGCTGCTTGCTACTCGCGCGGGCAAGGCGATCCGCTTTGCCGGGGACGAAGTGCGCGAATTCACCAGCCGCACCTCCACTGGCGTGCGCGGCATGACGCTGAAGGGCGATGACGAGGTAATCAGCCTCTCGATCCTCCACCGCGTTGGCACGACCAGCGAGGAGCGCGAGGACTATGTGAAGTTCGCACCGTGGAAGGGCGAGAAGGAAGGCGAACCGGCGATGAGCGCCGAGCGCTTTGCCGAACTCGCCGCGCGCGAACAGTTCATCCTCACGGTCTGCGCGAACGGTTATGGCAAGCTGTCGTCCGCCTATGAATACCGCCGCACCGGCCGCGGCGGCCAGGGCATAACCAACATCGACAACATTGCCCGCAACGGGCCGGTTGTCGCCAGCTTCCCGGCCGTCCAGGCCGACCAACTGATGCTGGTGACCGACCAGGCCAAGCTGATCCGCCTGCCGCTTGAGAGCCTGCGGGTGATCGGGCGCGGCAGTGCGGGCGTGCGCCTGTTCAACGTCGCCAACGAAGAACACGTGGTCAGTGCGGTTCGGCTTGCCGAAGCCGAAGGTGACGATGAAGGGGGCGATGGAACGCTCGCTGAAGGTGGCGAAAGCTGATGGTGCTGCGGGTCGAACCTTCAGGCGGAGCGTGCGGCGCGCGCGTCACCGGGGTCGACCTGAGCCAGCCGCTGGATCCGGCCACCGTGACCGAGATCCGCGCGCATTGGCTGGAACACCTCGTCCTGGCGTTCCCTGACCAACAGATCGGGGACGACGATCTGGAGCGCTTCACCGGCTACTTTGGCGGGTTTGGCGACGATCCATTCTTTGCGCCGATTGCCGGGCGCCGGCACATCGCCGCGATCCGGCGCGAGGCGGACGAGCAGACGCCGCTGTTTGCCGAGAACTGGCATTCGGACTGGAGCTTTCAGGCCCATCCCCCGGCAGGTACCTGCCTTATGGCGGTCGACATCCCGCCGGTTGGCGGCGACACCCTGTTCGCCAACCAGCACGCCGCCTGGGAGGCCCTGCCCGATGCCCGCAAGGCCGAGCAGGTCGACCTGATTGCGGTTCACTCCGCCCGCCTCGCATATGCGCCTGACGGCACCTATGGCGCTAAGGACAAGGGGCGCTCGATGGATATCCGTCCCGGTGAGGCAGCTTTGGCTGTGCAGACCCATCCGCTGGTTCCGGCTCACCCCGAAACCGGGCGGCGCGGCTTCTTCTCGACACTGGGTTACATCATCGGGATCGAGGGCATGGCGCAGGATGCCGCCATCGACCTGCTGCGCGAGCTATACGCCTGGCAAAGCGATGAGCGCTTCGTCTTTGCGCAGAAGTGGGAGCCGGGCATGCTGGTGATGTGGGACAACCGCGCTGTCCTGCACCGCGCGACGGGTGGCTATGAAGGGCACCGCCGCGAACTCCACCGCACGACTATCGCGGCTTGGAACGGGAATTGAGCTCGCCGATAACGCCGGTGCAGATCAGGAACTGTCCGAAGTAATAGAGCGGCCAGATCATCAGGTCGGGCAGCGGGCTATGCGCCAGCGGGCCGAGCCGCGCGAAGATCAGCAGGTCAGAAACAGCGAACATCACCGCGCCGATACCAACGCGGTAGCGCGGGAAGCTGCTCGTCCATGCACACGCGGTCATGCCGGCCAGCGCGAGGGCGTAGAGCGCGATGCCCGGCGCAGCGGCGCGCTCGGCTGGAAGCAGGAACGCGATCACCGGGATCAGCACAAGCAACGCCGCGCCGGCGAGCTTCTGGCTGAACGAAATGCTGGCGCGCCGGTGCCGCAGGTAGAGGTGGATCGCGATCAGGTGTCCGATCAAAAACGCGACAGCCCCCAGTTCGAGCGAAAGTTCGATCAGCACGTCACCCAGCGCGCCAAAAGCCATCACGGCGGCAATCTGCCGCGAATCCGCGCCCTTGTGCCGGGCGTGCGCATAGGCCGCGAGCAAGGCAACGCCCGCACCTTTCAGCGCCATCTGATAGAGGCCCGGCAAGTGCGAATCCTTGAGCACCCAGAAGCCAATGCCAGCAGCCAGGCTGGCCAGCAGCCAGGGTCGTTTTTCGATCAGTGCGCGCTTGGGCATGTTGGCAATTCCCCTCGCCCGCATGCTTGGCAATGGAATTTCATCCGCGCAAGGGTTAGGGGGCGCGCATGTCCCATGACGTTCACATAATCGGCGGCGGTCTCGCCGGCAGCGAGGCAGCCTGGCAATTGGCCAAGCGCGGGTTCAAAGTGCGCCTGTCGGAGATGCGCGGCGGGGGCGACAGCACTCCGGCGCATAATGGCACGGGGCTCGCCGAACTGGTCTGTTCGAACAGCTTCCGTTCCGACGATCACGAAAAGAACGCCGTCGGCCTGCTTCACCACGAAATGCGCGGGCTGGATTCGCTGGTGATGAGTGCGGCCGCCAAGGCGGAAGTGCCCGCCGGATCGGCCTTGGCGGTCGACCGCGACGTGTTCTCGGCCGAGGTCGAGGAGCGCCTATCCGCCCTCCCCAATCTGACGATTGTGCGTGAGCGGATAGATCACCTGCCCGAGGCCGGCCTGACCATCGTTGCCACCGGGCCGTTGACGGCCGCGGCGCTGGCCGAGAGCATCGGGACTGCAACGGGTGCCGACAGCCTTGCGTTCTTCGATGCGATCGCACCAATCGTCTACCGGGATTCCGTCAACATGGACGTGTGCTGGATGGCCAGCCGCTGGGACAAGGGCGAAACCAAGGATTACATCAATTGCCCGATGAACCACGAGCAGTACCTCGCCTTTCACGCTGCCCTGCTGGCGGGAGAAAAGACCGAGTTCCGCGAATGGGAGGCGAACACGCCCTATTTCGAAGGCTGCATGCCCATCGAGGTGATGGCGGCGCGGGGTGAAGATACCTTGCGCTTCGGGCCGATGAAGCCGGTCGGGCTGGACAATCCGCACGATGCCACGCCGGAATTTCCGAAGGGGCGCTGGCCCTATGCGGTGGTGCAACTGCGGCAGGATAACAAGCTTGGCACGCTGTGGAACATGGTCGGCTTCCAAACCAAGCTCAAGCACGCCGAGCAGGTGCGCCTGTTCCGCACGATCCCCGGGCTGGAGAATGCCGAATTTGCGCGGCTGGGCGGGCTACATCGCAACACCTTCCTCAATTCGCCCGAGCTGCTTGACCGGCAGCTGCGGCTGAAATCTGCTCCGCACATCCGCTTTGCCGGACAGATCACGGGCTGCGAAGGCTATGTCGAAAGCTCTGCCGTGGGCTTGCTGGCCGGGCTGATGACGGCGGCCGAACTTGGCGGACGCGAGTGGATCTCGCCGCCGCGCACGACGGCGCTGGGTGCGCTGTTATCGCACATTACCGGCGATGCCGAAGCTGACAGCTATCAGCCGATGAACGTGAATTTCGGCCTGTTTCCCCCGCCGCCCGAAGACGTGAAGAAGAAGCAGCGCAAGGAAGCCTATACTGCGCGGGCCAAGGCCGATTTCGTGCCCTGGAAGGCCTCACTCTAACATTTGCAGGCGGGCTTGGCCGGCGGTTTGGGCTTGGTCGTCGCGAATTCGCCGCGGGTCAGCTGGCCATCACCGTTGGCATCGGCTGCCTTGAACTTGTTCGATGAGGATGCCGTCCATTCCTCGAAGCTCAGCAGGTTGTTGTGATCGGTGTCGAGCTTGCGGAACGCGGCCACGCGCGGAGAGAGCATTTCGTTGCGACTGATCAGATTGTCGCGGTTGCGGTCGAGCCGGTTGAAGCGGCGTTCTTCGCGGGTGGCTTCGTCGGCATGTGGCAGGTTGTCACCATAGAGGCCATCGCCATCCTCGGTCGGAAGCTCGTCCGGAGGGGGGCCGATATCGTCTGCCATGCCCGGCGGCGGGGGCGGTGCGGCGGCTTCGGTTGCGGCGCGGCTTTGCCACCAGAACAGCCCGGCTGACGCCAGCAACAGCGCGGCGACAGCCCCAAGGATCATTCGGTTCATGGCGATAAGCTCCGGTTATATAGGTATATTACCCTATATCCCGAACAAGCCAAGCCTAACCGCGAGAATGAGGCTGGCCGGGCCGGACATCATCCCTTCCCCACCCCGCCCGCCGCGCGCAAGGCCGTGCAGGATAAGCAAGGGTCGAAGCTCGCGGCCCAGTTTCGGACGGCTCCAGTCCAGGCCTTGCGCGAGGTGCAATCCGGCGATGCGTTCATCGGGATGCGAAACGCGCGCGGCCAGATCCACCAGTGCCCAGTTGCGCCCGGCGCGCCCGGCTTCCTGCGGATCGGTGGCGGGGGCGAGGCGGCGCGCGAGCGCGGCGCAGGCGGCCGCCCGGCCCTGAGCAAATTCAACCAGCAGCTCTTGCGCGAGCGGCGCTTCGCCCAGCAGCGCCTCCCACCCATCGACCAGCGCGGCCAGCGCGGCCCGCTCTTCGCCCCAATGGTCAAGCAAGGCCAGAAGGGGTTCACCTGCGGGGCGCTGACCAGCCGGGGCCGCCAGTTGTTCGCGCCACCAGGCAAGGCGCAATTGCGCCAGCAAAGGCTCGCGGCTGGCACGAACGATCCCCGCCAGCCGGGCATCGAGGGCCATTAACCCCAAAAACACAGCTTTGTCCTCGCCCCGGGCGTAGGCCAGGGCAAGGCGTTGTTCGGGCGGCAGTGCGCCGAGAAGTTGATCGTGTTCAAGCAAATCGGTGGTTTTCATAGCTTTCCGCGCCTTAAGGGCAAACCCTTTTGCTGGAAGGGAAAGTTCCTCAACTAAATCTGATGTTAACCCTACTGGTTGAAATGGGGGCAACCATGCCGGTGCAGAGGATTGCAATTCCTGGCCGTCATTTGGGGTGATTATGCTCAAGACGATTCGTCGAAGCCTGAAGCGCCTGACGCGCAATACCAGTGGCAACGCGACACTGATCGTTGCCATGGGCTTTCCCGCGCTGATCGGCGCGGCCGGTGCGGCGGTTGACTTCTCGCAGTGGTATACCTGAAAGCACGAACTGCAGCAGGCCACCGATCAGGGCGCTATCGCGGCCGCGTGGTCATTGGCAGCCAATAGCGCCAGTCAGACCTACATCACGCGCGGGACCCAGGATTATTACGGCAACCTGTCGGTGACCAGGAGCTTCGCGTCCGCACCGACATTCAAGCTGGCAAATTACGGGAACGGCTCGTCGAACAGCGTTATCGTATCTGCCTCTGCAACCAAGTCCCTGCCCTTTTCCAGCTTCATCATGGGGCGGCCTGTGACAGTTGCAGTCTATTCGCAGGCCAGCTTCGCAGCTGGCGCGAACTACAACGCATGTCTGATTGCCGTCGGCAAGGATGGGACGACCTTCACCGTTGGCGGCAATGCCACCATCAAGGCGCAGTGTGGCCTCGCCGCCCTTTCGTGCTCGGACGATGCCCTGATCATCGACGGCAGCGCGCAGGTGACGACGGATTCGATTGCGACCTGCGGCACGGCCTCGGTTCCGGCCGCCAACGAAGATGTCCTGTCCGAACATCTGACCGGCCTGGTTGATACTTTCGCCGACCTTTCTCCGCCGACGAACAATACCCCGCAGACCTACTCCTGCATCGGCAACGGCTCCAAGGCGCAAGCAGCGCCGGAAGCCGGGACCTACAAGGAACTGGTGGTCAAGTGCAAGACGACCTTCGACAAGGGCATCTATGTCATCGATGGCGGCACGCTGGACCTGACCGGAAGCTACACGGTCACGGGCACGAACGTGATGTTCGTCCTGAAGAACGGGGCGACGATCAAGCTGGGCGGCAGCGGCAACAACAACATCCTGACGCTTACGCCGATGCAGGCCGCGGACTTCACCGCGCTTGGCTATTCACAGGCGCTGGCCAACCGTTATGCCAACATGCTGGTGTTCGAGGATCGCAACAACAACCCGACGCAAGACCATATCATCAATGGCAATTCGACCTCGCTGTTCGAAGGCACGATCTACCTGCCGGCCGGTACGGCCCGCCTGAACGGCACGGCCAGCATTGACAGCTCCTGCCTGCAGATCTCGGCCTACAAGATCAACGTTCAGGGCAACGCCTATCTCGACACCCGCTGCCCCTCAGCGGATACCAATTCGGCCGGAACATCCACCGCGACAGTCTCGTTGGTGGCCTGATGCAAGCGCGTGGGGCCTTCTCGCGGCTGATCCGGGCGCTGCGCAGGGACACTGCGGGCAGCGTCGTGATCGAGACGGCAATCGTCGCGCCGGTTCTGGTGCTGCTTTCTCTCGGAACGTTCGACATCAGCCGGATGATCGCCCGCCAGCATGAGCTCGATACGGCGGGGATCGACGTCCAGGGAATTATCCTCGCAGTCGCGTCGGGTAGCGGGACCAGCCTTTCGGCGATCAAGTCGGTCATCGTGTCCTCGCTTAACGTTTCGAGCGACAAGGTCACTGTCGAACAGGTCTACCGCTGCGGGACGACGAATTCGCTGCACACCAATGCCAACGTCTGCGGTGGCGGCGAAAAGCAATCGACCTACGTTCGCGTAACCATCACTGACAAGGTTACCCCCTTCTGGACCAACTTCGGAATCGGGCAGGCTATGAACCTGAAGGTGGTCAGGACGGTGCAGGTCTCATGATCCACTCGATGACGCCTCGATCCATGCTGAAGGACAGCCAGGGCAGCGCAATGGTCGAATTCGCGATCCTTGCGCCGACGATCTTCGCGTTGCTGATTGGCGTTTTCCAGATTGGCCTGCAGATGTTCGGCTATAACGCGATCCGTTCGATCGCCGCCGATACCGCGCGCTTTACGATTATCGAGTACCAGAAGCGCGACATCCTTGTCGCGGAGCAGATCGAAAACAAGGCCTACGCCCTGGCGGTAAACGCGCCATATGGACTGAATGTCGATAATCTGACCGCAACGGTAACGACGCCGACGACCGACATCACCGGGACCAAAAAGTTCCAGATCGACCTTACTTACGTCGGCCCCAATCCGCTGAGCTTCTTTGGCGTTCCAAATCCGACCATGTGCACGACCCGGGTTGTCTACGTTCAGGCATAATTCCTGCTGGCACGCAAGGTCGCGGCGGCGGCCCGAATTGCCGCGTTTGCGCTCTTTTCTCTGATCCAAAACGATTATTTATCAATCTATTAACCACGTCCGTTTGCGACGTTGTTACGCGCCAGCGCTAGGGCATTGTGGAATCATTCCCGGGATGCCCGCCAATCATGGCCAAAATCGTAAACAGCACCCAAGCAATTGTCCCGGCGGGTTTCTTCGCCAGGCTGCTGTGCGATCGTGCGGGTAACACCCTGGCGCTGATCGCGGCCGCGCTGCTGCCGTTGCTGGCATTGGTTGGCGGCGGGATCGACATGGGCCGCAGCTACCTGGCCCAGGCCCGGCTCCAGCAAGCCTGCGACGCCGGTGTGCTGGCCGCGCGCAAGAAGCTGGGTTCCCAGTCCGTCAGCAGTGGCACCGTGCCCAGCGATGTCGCCGCGATTGGCGAGCGTTTTTTCAACCTCAATTTCCAGAACGGCAGCTACGGAACCCGCGACCGCAGTTTCGCGATGGCGCTGGAACAGGACTATTCGATTTCTGGCACCGCCTCGGTCGATGTACCGACCACGATCATGACGCTGTTCGGCTACAGCGATGTACCGATCGCGGTCGATTGTCAGGCGCGCCTGAACTTTTCGAACACCGACGTGATGTTCGTGCTCGATACCACGGGCTCGATGGCATGGGCCAATCCCGGCGATACCCAGCCGAAGATCGAGGTACTGCGTTCGGTTGTGAAGTCGTTCCATTCGCAGCTGGAAGCCTCGAAGACGCCCGGAACCCGCATCCGGTATGGGTTTGTGCCCTACTCCACCAACGTCAACGTCGGTTATCTGCTGAAATCCGATTGGGTGGTCGATAGCTGGGACTACCACGGCCGCGTCTCCAAGGAGACCGGCAAGTGGGAGACTTACAACACCTACAACACCACTTATACTTATGTCAGCGGGACAGCGAACGGCATCGCCGCCACGACCGGCACGAGCTGCCCGGCCAGCACGGCGAAATGGACGACGATCTCCTATTGGACGTCTCCCGATGGCTCGGTTCACGCGGAATATGAGGTAACCGGCGACAGCTATTCCTGCACAACCAGCTCCGACGGCTCGCTGATTACGATTACCGGAACCCATTACGACCATTACCGCTACAAGTACGATAGCGTATTCTCTGGCACGGCCTCGCGCGAAATCTATAACTGGCAGTACAAGCCGGTGACCATCGATGTGCGTTTCCTGAAGGGTGCGACCGGGGATGCGCCGCTCAAAGGTGGGTCGATCGATGTGCCGATGTACGGCTATCCCTCGCCCACCCCGACCAACATGACCGCCTATTTCCGCGGCTGCATGGAAGAGCGCGACACATACGAAATCGACGACTACGCAAACGTCGATCTGACCCGCGCGCTCGATCTGGATATCGATCTCGTGCCGACAGCGGGCGATCCTGCGACGCAGTGGCGACCGATGCTCAACGAGATTTCATGGGAGCCGGAAATCTGGTGGAACGGCTCGGGCACGTTCAAGACCTCACCGGTGCTGACCAGCAACGACTATCTGATGGCCGAATGGGCCGGACTGTCGGCTTGTCCGGCCCGTGCCCAGAAGCTGCAGGAAATGACCGATGCCCAGGTTTCCACCTATGTCGACAGTCTGTTCCCCGAAGGCAGCACCTATCACGATATCGGGATGATCTGGGGTGGGCGCCTGCTTTCGCCCACCGGGTTGTTCGCCAGCGAGAACGCCGACGTCGGCGGCAAGCCGACCTCGCGTCACCTGATCTTTCTGACCGATGGCGAAACCGCGCCGCTCGATCTGTCCTACGGCACCTACGGGATCGAGCCGTTTGATCAGCGCCGCTGGTCGCAGAAGTCTTCGCTGTCGCAGACCAGCGTCGTCGAAAAGCGGTTTGGTGTGGCCTGCGACGAGGTGAAGAAGCGCAACATCACCGTCTGGATCATCGGCTTCGGGACCTCGCTCAACCCGGTGATGACCCAGTGCGCCGGTGCTGGCCATTACTTCGAGGCGAAGGATTCGGCCGAACTCAACGACGTCTTCAGCAAGATCGCCGCGCAGCTTGGCGACCTGAGGATTACCAAGTGATCCGCGCCGTGCTCCTTCGCCTGCTGGGTGACCGGCGCGGCGCGACGATCGTCGAGTTCGCGCTGGTGCTTCCGGCGTTGTTGCTCACCCTGATGGGCCTGTTTGACCTCACCTACAACATGTACACCGCGCAGATGTTGCAGGGCGCGATCCAGAACGCCGCTCGCATGTCGACGCTGGAAGGGTCGGTGCAGAATGCCAGCAACATCGACGCCGTGGTTTCCCGGGCGGTTCATGCCGTCTCGGCTGGTGCCACGCTGAGCTTCAACCGCACGGCCTATGCAAGCTTTTCCGCGGTCGCGCGGCCCGAAGACTATACCGACGTCGACGGCGATGGCACCTGCGACAATGGCGAGCCCTATGAAGACGCCAATGGAAACGGCAAATGGGATGCCGATTCCGGCACGAGCGGCTTTGGCGGTGCGCGCGACGCCGTGCTCTACTCGGTGACGGTCAACTACCAGCGGGCCTTCCCGGTCGCCACGCTCATTCCGGGTATGTCGAACACGGTGCAGATGACCGCTACCACCGTCCTGCGCAACCAGCCCTATAGTCTGCAGAACGCGGCGGCGACAGCAACCGGGAATTGTACATGAGCCTGATCCGCACCATGCGCCGCCTGCTGCGGCACCGTTCTGGCGTGGCGATGACCGAGTTCGCGCTCGGCGCCCCGTTTTTGCTGACGGCGGGATTGTGGGGCACGGAAGTGGCCAATTTCGCGCTCGCCAACATGAAGATCGGACAGCTGGCCGTCCACCTTGCCGACAATGCCTCGCGCATCGGGGACACCAGCACGCTGCAGAACCGCAAGATCTATGAAAGCGATTTGAACGATGTCTTCTTCGGCGCGCAGATCCAGGGCGGCGCCGGCATCGACCTTTACCGGCACGGGCGCGTTATCATTTCGAGTCTTGAGGTCGATCCCGCAACGGGCCGCCAGTATATTCACTGGCAACGCTGCCGCGGCGCGAAGACGGTGAATTCGTCCTATGGGCTCGAAGGCGATGGCCTGTCATCGTCGATTGCCGGCATGGGTGCGGCAGGCGAAGAGGTCATTGCCCAGCCCGGCGACGCGGTAATCTTCGTCGAGATCAGCTACACTTACCAACCGCTGGTATCGTCGCGCTTCATCTCGAACCTGGAAATCCACACGATCGCGTCGTTCAACGTGCGTGACAGCCGCGATCTTTCGCAGATCTACCAGCGCAACCCGTCGAGCCCCGATGACACGCAGGATTGCGCCGTCTTCAACGGGCCGATGTCGGTTTCATCAGGCGGCGGAATCAGCTGAGGCGCTATCGCCGAGCGTGCCTCGCTCAGCGATAGCAGACCTTGCGCACCGCCTCGACGATCCGCGCCGCATCGATGATCGCGGCGCGTTCGAGGTTGGCGGCATAGGGCAGCGGCACGTCTTCGTCGCACACGCGCAGGACCGGCGAGTCGAGATAGTCGAACCCGTCCTCCATGCAGATCGCCATCACTTCGGACGCGATCGAGCACTGCGGCCAGCCTTCTTCGGCAATGACGAGGCGGTTGGTCTTGGCGAGCGAGGTCAGCACGGCTTCGCGGTCAAGCGGACGCAGGGTCCGCAGGTCGAGCACTTCGGCCTCGATCCCCTCACCCGCCAGCGTTTCCGCGGCTTCCAGCGCCAGGCCGACGCCGATCGAGTAGGACACGATGGTCACATCGCGGCCTTCGCGCATGATCCGGGCCTTGCCAATCGGCAGGACGTGATCATCAAGTTCCGGCAGTTCGAAGCTGCGGCCATAGACCAGCTCGTTTTCCAGGAACACGACCGGGTCTTCGCTGCGGATCGCGGCCTTGAGCAGGCCCTTAGCGTCCGAGGCGTCATAGGGCGCAATCACCACCAGTCCGGGGACGCTCGCATACCACGGGGCGTAGTTCTGGCTGTGCTGCGCGCCGACGCGGCTCGCCGCGCCGTTGGGGCCGCGAAACACGATCGGGCAGCGCATCTGGCCGCCCGACATGTAGTTCGTCTTGGCGGCCGAGTTTATGATGTGGTCGATCGCCTGCATCGCGAAGTTGAAGGTCATGAATTCCACGACCGGACGCAGACCGCCCATCGCGGCGCCCGTGCCGATCCCGGCAAAGCCGTATTCGGTGATCGGGGTGTCGATCACGCGCTTGGGCCCGAATTCTTCGAGCAGGCCTTGGGTCACCTTGTAGGCGCCCTGGTATTCGGCCACTTCCTCGCCCATCACGAACACGCGGCTGTCGCGGCGCATTTCCTCTGCCATTGCATCGCGCAGGGCTTCGCGCACGGTCGAGGTCTTCATGTTGGTGCCGGCGGGGACTTCCGGGTCCTTCGCGCGGGGCGCGGGAACCGGGCGTTCAGCCGCGACGACTGGCGCCGGAGCAGCCGCAGCCGCCGGAGCGGCAGCTGGCGCCGGGGCAGCTTCGCCCTCGCCGCCGATGACGGCGATCACGGTGCCCACCTTCACGCCCTCGGTGCCTTCGGGGATCAGGATCTGGCCGATCACGCCTTCATCGACCGCTTCGAATTCCATCGTCGCCTTGTCGGTCTCGATCTCGGCCAGGATGTCGCCCGATTTGACCTCGTCGCCTTCCTTGACCAGCCACTTGGCGAGCGTGCCTTCCTCCATCGTCGGGGAAAGCGCGGGCATCTTGAGTTCGATGCTCATCAGTAGCTCTCCACCAAGACGTCGGTGTAGAGTTCGGGCATATCTGGCTCCGGAGAATTTTCTGCAAAATCAGCAGCTTCATTGACGATGCTGCGAATGTTCCTGTCGATTTCCTTGATCCGGTCCTCTGGCACGCCGCGCTGGGCGAGTTCGGCCTTGATGGCGTCGATCGGATCGTGCTTTTCGCGCATTTCCTGCACTTCTTCGCGGGTGCGGTACTTGGCCGGGTCGGACATCGAGTGCCCGCGATAACGATAGGTGTGCAACTCCATCAGCACCGGGCCATTGCCCTCGCGCACGTGCTTCACCGCGACTTCAGCGGCGGCGCGCACTTCGAGCACGTCCATCCCGTTGACGTCCATTCCGGGGATGCGGAACGCGGTGCCGCGGCGATAGAAATGCGTTTCGGCCGAGCCGCGCTTGACCGCGGTACCCATCGCATAACCGTTGTTCTCAACCACGAAGATCACCGGCAGGTTCCACAGCGCCGCCATGTTGAAGGCTTCGTAGACCTGGCCCTGGTTGGAAGCGCCATCGCCGAAATAGGCCATGCAGAGGCCGCCATCTTCGCGGTACTTGTGACCAAAGGCGAGGCCCGCACCCAGCGGCACCTGCGCACCGACGATGCCATGCCCGCCGTAGAACTTGTGGTCGGTCGAGAACATGTGCATCGAACCGCCCTTGCCGCGCGAGATTCCCGCGCCGCGCCCGGTCAGTTCGGCCATGATCAACTTGGGATCGATGCCGTAGGCCAGCATGTGGCCGTGATCTCGGTAGCCGGTGATCACGCTGTCCTTGCCCGCTTCGAGCGCGGACTGCAGGCCAACCGCAACCGCTTCCTGGCCGATGTAGAGGTGGCAGAACCCGCCGATCAGGCCGAGGCCGTAAAGCTGGCCGGCCTTTTCCTCGAAGCGGCGGATCAACAGCATCTGTTCGTAGAACGTCAGCAGTTCTTCATCCGAAGCGCCATAGCGCGGGGAAGCCGCATAGGCTTCCTGCAGGCTGCGCAGTGCAAAATTATCATCGCTGGACGCGGATTTCGCGGCCGGCTTGCGGATCGTGGCAGGTTTGGCCAAGTTATGTAGTCCCCTGGGGAGTGGAACGGTTTGGGCAGCCTATACGGCGATGCTTCCGTAAGGGAAACACTCCCATACGTATTTTGTCATCGCTCGTTCTCAGGATTTATGCCGCAGTTCATACAACCGGCAACGAAGCAGGCTGGATTGATCGGCCACGCTCAATTGAGCATCATCACCATTTCATCGGGATGGACGACGTTGAGATTGCTGCGCAGCAACTCGCCCGCCATGTCCGGATCCACATGGCGCGGATCGAGCAGCGCGACACGGTTCTTGAGCTCATCGCGCTCAGCCTGAAGCTGCTTCACTTCCTTCTGGCGTTCGGCCAGCAAGCGGTTGTTTTCGCTCCATGCCATCAGACCAGAGGGTCCGAACAGCGCCAGGCCGCCCATCACCAGGAGGCACCCCAGCGCAATCGCCTGGGTGACGCTTTCGCGAACAAATTTCGGATCTCGCTGATTCCCCCGCATTTCACCTTAGAATCACAGTTGAAACAGCGATTCAAGCGGAAAATTTACCATGAGTGCGAAGCGCCTCGCGCGCAGCCGCGCAATTGTCGCGCCCACCTCTGCGGGTAATCCGGCAAATAATTGTAATATTGCAGAAAAAATGGTGCGCCCGACAGGATTCGAACCTGTGGCCCCCAGATTAGGAATCTGATGCTCTATCCTGCTGAGCTACGGGCGCACGCGGGGTGGCTCTATGCGCTGGTGACCAATCCCGCAAGGGCGCGATCAGTTGGTCTGGTCCGGCGGCGCCACCGGGAACGGCAACGGCATTACCGCGATCCCTTCCTCGAGCAGTTCCTGCGCCTCTTCCAGGCTGGCCTGACCGTGGATGGCCTCGGCTTCGCGTTCGCCGTAATGGATCGCTCGCGACTGTTCGGCGAAGCTGTCCCCGACCCAGCGAGAGGCCTTGAGTGCTTCAGCCTGAAGCGCCGCCAGGGCCTGGAGCGCTTGAAGCGCTTCCTGGGAGATCTGCCCCCCGGCCAAGACAGGTTCTCCCGCTTCCGCAGCCTTGGCCGGCATGGCCGGCAACTGATTGCCCTTGCGGCCAACATTGGGAGCCATCACCGACTTCACGACATCGCCCGAGCCGCAGTGCGGGCAGGTGACAAGGCCGCGTGACTGCTGGTCGGCGAAATCATCGGACGAGCCGAACCAGCCTTCGAAGCGGTGCGCCAAGGGACGGCATTCAAGGTCGAAAACGATCATCGGCGCCTATTTGGTGATCAGGCGCTTGTTGGCAAGACTTGGCAGCTGTTTGCGGATCTCCGCAATGCGGGCCGGGTCGATCTCGACAAAGCCGAGGGTCGCCTCATCCCCGCCAAGGTCGATCAGCACGTCGCCCCACGGATCAATCACCATCGAATGGCCATAGGTTGCGCGGCCATCTTCGTGCTGGCCGACCTGTGCGGCGCAGACGACATAGGCGCTCGCCTCGATCGCCCGGGCGCGCTGCATGATATGCCAGTGTGCTTGCCCGGTCGGCACGGTAAATGCCGCCGGAATTGCGATGATATCGCACCTTTGCCGCCCAAGTGCTTCAAACAGAGCGGGAAACCGCACGTCATAGCAAATCGCCAGGCCCAGCTTCCCGGCCGGAGTCTCAACGGTTACCACCTGGTCGCCGGGGGCATAGGCATTTGACTCGCGCCAGCTTTCACCGGTTGCGAGGTCCACATCGAACATATGGATCTTGTCGTAGCGGGCGCGAATCTCGCCGCTCGCATCGATCACGAAGGCGCGATTGGCGAAACGGCCGTCATCGCGCAGCACTGCCAAGCTGCCAATTGCCGCCCAGACCCCGGTACGGGCGGCCGCGTCGCGGATTCGGGACAAGACCGGATCCTGCTCTTCCGGCACGATATGGGCCTTGGCGCGCGTGCGGTCGCGGTCGATGAGGCCCGACATCTCCGGTGTGAACAGCATAGCCGCGCCGACCGCACTGCCCTGCTCCAGCGCGGCCTCGATGGTCGCGGCATTGGCTTCGGGATCGATCCCCGAAGTCATTTGCAGGACCGAGATGCGCGTCGTCATGTCCGCTTCACAAGCCCAGCAGCGGGTCGAGCTTGCCAGCACGGTCGAGCGCGTGGAGATCATCGCATCCGCCCACCGCTCGGTCAGCAATCAGGATCTGCGGCACGGTCATCGCACCCGGCACCCGCTGCTGCATTTCGGCCTTCTTCGGCCCGCCCATGGTGATGTCGTATTCCTCGTAAGCCACGCCCTTGGCGTCGAGCAGGGCCTTGGCGCGAACGCAATAGGGGCAGCCCCACTTGGTGTAGATCTCGACTTTCGGAGCGGACACATGCAGTTCCTTTTGTTTGAGGGCGGCCCTCTTGAAACGGTGTGTCGCTATCATATCTCGTCACTGGTGTCATGGCCCGCAAGGGGATGATGCCGTCAGGCATAGCGCCGGATTGCCGGGCTTTGCCGCAAACCAGAATTGCTCAACACGAGGATTTTGCAATGAACCGTTTCGATTTTACCCCCTATCGCCGCACCATGGTTGGGTTTGACCGCCTGTTCGACCTGCTCGAGACCCAGGGCCGGTTCAACAGCGGGGACAATTACCCGCCCTTCAACATCGAGCGCCGCGGCGAGGACGCCTATCGCATTACCCTTGCGGTGGCGGGCTTCCGTCCGAATGACATCGATATCACCGCGCAGCAGAACTTGCTGGTGATCCAGGGCAAGAAGGGCGAGGAAACTCCGGCGGGCCAGTATATTCATGTCGGCATCGCCCAGCGCGGGTTCGAGCGCCGCTTCGAACTGGCCGACTATGTTCGCGTCGAAGGTGCGAACCTGGAAGACGGCCTGCTGACCATCGACCTCGTGCGCGAGGTTCCCGAAGCGATGAAGCCCAAGAAGATCACTGTCGGTGCGCAAAAGACGCTGAGCGTGGTCAAGGACGCCGCTTCGGACAGCGCCGCGGCCTGATCCACGCTAACCATTCACCCTAACGAAAATGAAAGGGGGTGGAGCCCGAAGGCCCCACCCCCACGACGTTTTCACGCCGTCAAGTCGCAACTTGATCGTCCGGGTCGCAGAAGACGATCACATCGCAACAAGCCTATTCCTGTCACCCGCTCGCGGCAGCCCACCAAACCGCAGCTTGTACGGACCTTGCCGAAGCGGGGGCAAACAATCCGTAACAACTTGGGTTACGATTGCCTTACCGCCCCTTAATTCGGGGATTACCGGTAAACATTTGCCCTCATCCGACTGCCAGGGCGGATTTCACCGCTGGCCTGATAGCAGTCCTTCCCCCCCTGTCGGTCAGGACCTGACCCCCAGCATTGCGAGAACGTCTGTGCGTTACAATTCATCCCTGTTGGTGCTCCGCTATGGGATTGTTCGGAGCCTTGGCAAGGTGAATTTCGCGCCAGCTTTGATGGAAGCGCAACCATTGCATGGTTCGTCCAGCAAAACGAATGGCTTAACGAATTTCGGTCAAACCAGTCGCGCCTGGGCCAGCGCGGCCGAAATGAACCCGGCGAACAGAGGATGCGGTTCAAACGGGCGACTCTTGAGCTCCGGATGGAACTGTACACCGATGAACCACGGGTGATCTGGGCGTTCGACGATTTCGGGCAACAGGCCATCGGGCGACATACCCGAGAACACCAGGCCGCCCTGTTCCAGCGCCTCGCGGTAGGCGCCGTTGACTTCGTAACGGTGGCGGTGGCGCTCGGAAATCGAAGTCGCCCCGCCGTAAATGGCAGAGACGTGGCTGTTGCCATTGAGCTTTGCCTCATAGGCGCCGAGCCGCATGGTGCCGCCAAGATCGGTGTCGGCACCGCGCTGCTGCAGACCTTCCGGGCTCATCCATTCGGTGATGATGCCGACTACGGGCTCTGACGTTTCGCCAAATTCGGTCGAGCTGGCGTCCTTGATCCCGGCGGTGTTCCGGGCACCTTCGATGCAGGCCATCTGCATGCCCAGGCAAATCCCGAAGAACGGCACCTTGCGCTCGCGCGCAAAGCGGACCGAGGCGATCTTGCCTTCCGTCCCGCGCACGCCGAAGCCGCCGGGCACGAGGATGCCGTGAAGCGGTTCGAGCTTGGCAACGATCTCGTCATCGCCCGCCTCGAACAGTTCGGCATCGATCCAGCGGATATTGACCTTTACCCGGTTGGCCATGCCGCCGTGGACCAGCGCCTCGTTCAGCGACTTGTAGGCATCGGGCAACCCGACGTACTTGCCGACCACGCCGATCGTGACCTCGCCTTCGGGGTTCTGGTACCGATCGACGATATCGTCCCATCGCTTCAGATCCGGCAGCGGAGCGGTCAGGCCGAAATGATGCAGGACTTCGCCGTCGAGCCCCTCGGCATGATACTGCAACGGCACCGAATAGATGCTCGAAGCGTCAAGCGCCGGGATTACGGCTTCCTTGCGCACGT
>NZ_JAYSBK010000051.1:0-22286 GCF_041915465.1 Novosphingobium sp.
AAAACGAAGTGCGCCAGCCGATGTTCATCGCGATGGACCCGCCCGATCATACCGCCCAGCGCCGCACCGTGGCGCCTTCGTTCGGCCCCAGCGAAGTGGCCGAAATGAAGGCCGAGGTGCAGCGCCGTACCGCCGAAGTGCTGGATTCGCTTCCGATCGGCGAGCCGTTCGACTGGGTCCAGCGCGTCTCGATCGAACTGACCACGGGAATGCTGGCCAAGCTGTTCGATTTCCCTTGGGAGGAGCGCCAAAAGCTGACCCACTGGTCGGACGTGGGCGGCGACGTGGAACTGATCCGCTCGCCCGAGGGGCTGGCCGAACGCAACGCCAAGTTGCAGGAAATGGGCATGGCCTTTGCCGCACTGTGGCAGGAAAAGGCGCAGAATCCGGGCAAGGACCTGATCTCGGTCATGCTCCAGTCCCCGGCGATGAACCACATGAGCCCCGAAGAGTTCATCGGCAACCTGATCCTGCTGATCGTCGGCGGCAACGACACCACGCGCAATTCGATGTCGGCCTATGCCTATGGCCTGGCGCAGTTCCCAGAAGAACGCGCCAAGCTGGAAGCCAATCCCGCGCTGATCCCGAACGCGGTGCAGGAAATCATCCGCTGGCAGACCCCGCTGGCGCACATGCGCCGTACGGTCGAGGAAGACACCGAGCTTGACGGTCACCAGATGAAAAAGGGCGACAAGGTCGTCCTGTGGTACATCTCGGCCAACCGCGACGAGAGCGTGTTCAAGGATGCGGACCGGATCATCGTGGACCGCGAGAATTCCCGCCGCCATCTGTCGTTCGGTTACGGCATCCACCGCTGCGTCGGCGCGCGCGTGGCGGAACTGCAACTGTGCACCCTGCTCGAGGAAATGGCGAAGCGCCGCCTGCGCGTGAACGTGCTGGGCGAACCGGAGCGGGTGGCGGCCTGTTTCGTGCACGGTTACAAATCGCTGCAGGTCACGCTATCGCACTACTGATGGCAAAATTGACCACCAAGGAACGCATCGTTGTCGAAGCGCTGCGACTGTTCAACGAACAGGGCTATGACGCCGTCACTACGGCGGCGCTCGCGGCCCACCTCGGCATGGCCGAGGGCAACCTGTGGTATCACTTCAAGACCAAGCGCGCGCTGCTCGATGCGATCGGCGCGCGCTATGCCAAGGTGATCGAGGCGCGGATTTCGCAGGCCCCGGGCGAGGATGCCGTGGCCAGCTATGCCCTGCTGCTGGAAACGATGATGGCCGAATTTCGCGCCTTCCGGTTCCTCTATCGCGACCAGCGCAGCTATGGCCAGCTGGCCGAAACGATCGAGCGCAATGCCCGCCAATGGACCCAGCGGACGATCGACCAGCTTGAACATTACCTTGCCGCGCTGGTCGATGCGGGTCTGCTCGACTGGCCGCGCGAGCGGCTCCACGATGTGGCGATCAATGCCACGATCATCCTGCGCTACGGGTTGGAACACTACCGCGAAATGGGCGATCCGGTGGGCGAGGGCTCCGGCTCGGTCCGGCGTACCCTGCTGCGTCACCTCACCCTGTTCGAACACCGGCTCGAACCGGGCGCGGCAGAGCGCCTTCACGCTGCGATCGAGCTGATCGGGCAGCAGGCGCTTGCGGCGTAAGTGGCCGGCGTAGGGGTGGCGGCCTGAGGCCGGTGGGAGTAATGGGGGCGGCATGACCCAGCCCTCCATTCTCGTACTCACCACCGGCGGCACGATCGACAAGGCCTATTTCGACGCGCTCAGCGAATACCAGATCGTCGACAGCGGCATCCCCGCCCTGCTGAAAGAGGCGCGCGTGGCGCTGCCGTTCCGGGTGGTCGAACTGATGCGCAAGGACAGCCTGGAGCTGTCGGACGCCGACCGCGCCCTCATCGCCGCCGCCGCGCGCGAGGCGCCCGAAACCCACATCGTCGTTACCCACGGCACCGACACCATGACCGACACGGCCAAGATCCTCGCCGCCGAAGTGCCGGGCAAGACGATTGTCCTGACCGGCGCGCTAAGCCCCGCGCGCTTTGCCGAAACCGACGCCCCCTTCAACCTCGGTATGGCCGTGGCCACGGCCCAGGTCGCCGCCCCCGGCGTGTGGATCGCGATGAGTGGGCAGGTGTTCGACGGGCTGAAGGTGCGGAAGGACCGGGCGGCGGGGAAGTTCGTGAGCGTTTGAGGGTTAGGCGCTTGCAGGCATCCCCAGACGGCACAGTTCGCGCAGTCGCTGTAGCTCGCTGAATTTCCGGGGGTTGCCCAGCAGATTCAGCAAGGGAGTATAATTCTGGATCAATGCCTTTTCGGATTCGCGATGCGAACCGATGACTTGCTCACAGGTCCAGGCGACACGCAGGTTCCGGCAGATCCATTTGATGACGGCCTGTTTGTCATCGGCGGAAAATTCATAGTTTTTCCCTCCGACCGGTGATCGAAAGCCAAGCATCGCCCCTACCGAGCGAAAGAACGTGCCGGGGCGTTGATGCAGACATTCTTGCTCCCATACACGCACGAACAGGCTTACATCAGCCTTGCCAATATAGAGCAAATGCTGATTGGGGCGCGTCTGGGCCTCGCTCTGGAAAGCTTGAGGCAGGTGGCTCAAATCGCTGACGAAGAAAGCGTACTTGCCGGGGCGGTGTGGCAGGAGCGTTTCAGCTTCCGCCACTGGAATGGCTCGCTCGAAAGCGACCCAATCCGCCACGTGGTTTACTCCCACTCAATCGTCCCCGGCGGCTTCGAGGTATAGTCGTAGACCACGCGGTTGATGCCCTTGACCTCGTTGATGATGCGGGTGGCGCAGCGCGAGAGGAAGGCGGCATCGAAGGGGTAGATGTCGGCGGTCATGCCGTCGGTGCTGGTGACAGCGCGCAGGGCGCAGACGCTGTCGTAGGTGCGGTAATCGCCCATCACGCCGACTGTGCGGACCGGCAGCAGCACGGCGAAGGCCTGCCAGATCGCATCGTAAAGCCCGGCGGTGCGGATTTCGTCGAGGTAGACCGCGTCGGCCTTGCGCAGGATGTCGCAGCGTTCCTTGGTCACTTCGCCGGGGATGCGGATCGCCAGGCCCGGCCCCGGGAAGGGGTGGCGGCCAACGAAGATGTCGGGCAGGCCGAGTTCGCGGCCCAGTTCGCGCACTTCGTCCTTGAACAGTTCGCGCAGCGGCTCGACGAGCTTCATGTTCATGCGTTCGGGCAGGCCGCCGACGTTGTGATGGCTCTTGATCGTCACGCTCGGCCCGCCGGTGAACGACACGCTTTCGATCACGTCGGGATAGAGCGTGCCCTGGGCCAGGAAATCGGCCCCGCCGATGCGTTTCGCCTCTTCCTCGAACACGTTGATGAATTCCGCGCCGATGAACTTGCGCTTCTTTTCGGGGTCGGTCACGCCCGCAAGGCCCGACATGAAGCGTTCCTCGGCGTCCACCACCACCAGCGGGATGTTGTAGTGATCGCGGAACATGGTTTCCACCTGCTCGCGCTCGTTCATGCGCAAGAGGCCGTGATCGACGAAGACGCAGGTCAGCTGGTCGCCGATCGCCTCGTGGATCAGGATCGCCGCGACCGAGCTGTCGACCCCGCCGGAAAGGCCGCAGATCACCTTGCCCGAGCCGACCTGCTCGCGGATTTCGCGCACCTTGGTTTCGCGGTAGGCGGCCATGGTCCAGTCGCCCTTGAGGCCGCAGACGCGGTGGACGAAGTTGGCGATCAGCTTGGCGCCGTCCGGCGTGTGGACCACTTCGGGGTGGAACTGGGTGCCATAGAACTTGCGGGCTTCATCCGCGATCACGGCGAAGGGCGCGCCGTCGCTGGTGGCGACGATTTCGAAGCCGGGGGCGAACTGGGTAACCTTGTCGCCGTGGCTCATCCACACCTGGTGGCGTTCGCCCACCTGCCACAGCCCATCGAACAGGGCGCAATCCTTGGTCACGGTGAGGAAGGCGCGGCCGAATTCGCCGTCCCATTCGCCGTCGCGGCCCGCCTCGACCCGGCCGCCGAGCTGGTGGCTCATCACCTGCTGGCCATAGCAGATGCCCAGGATCGGCAGGCCCGCTTCGAACAGGGCCTGCGGTGCGCGCGGACTGCCTTCCTCGGGCACGCCGGCGGGCGAACCCGACAGGATGATCCCGGCGGGCTGCATCCGCGCAAAGGCGGCTTCGGCCTGGGTGAAGGGGGCGATTTCGCAGTAGACCCCGGCTTCGCGCACGCGGCGGGCGATAAGCTGGGTGACCTGGCTGCCGAAGTCGACAATGAGGATGGAATCGGAAGGGTGTGCCGTCATGGCCCGCCGATAATGGTGGCGGGCCATGCTGGCAAGTTTGGCGTTCTACTTCGCCACCGCGATTTCGCGCAGGTCGGTCTTGAGCAACTTGCCGATATGGCTGCGCGGCATTTCGTCGATCGCATAGAGTGCCGAAACGCGCTGGGTCTTGCCCAGGCGGCTGTTGGCGATGGTGCGGATGTCCTCAAGACTGTCCTCGCCTACGCCCGGCTTGAGCACCACGAAGCCGACCGGGGTTTCGCCCCATTGCTCCGAAGGAATGCCGACCACGGCGGCTTCGACCACGCGCTCGTCCTTGGCGAGTTCGCCCTCGAGGTCGACCGGGAAGATGTTGAAACCGCCCGAGATGATCACGTCCTTGGTGCGGCCGACCAGTTCGACGAAGCCGTCGGCGTCGACCCGGCCGACGTCGCCCATTCGCTGCCACACCGAACCGTCGCTGGGGTCGATCCAATAGCCTTCGCGGGTCTTTTCGGGCTGATTCTTGTAACCGAGCATCATCGTCGGGCTCTTGCCGATCAGTTCGCCCGGGGTGCCGGGGGGCACTTCGTTGCCGTTCTCGTCGATGACCTTTAGGAAGTGGCCCGGCGCCGGGAAGCCCACGGTGTGGAGCTTGTCGGGGTGTTCGTGGACCGGGAATATGCAGGCCACGCCGCCTTCGGTCATGCCATAGATCTCGATCAGGCCGCCGGGCATCCGCCGCAGCACTTCGGCCTTGAGGTCGGCCGGGAAGGGCGCGGAGGTGCAGTACTTCATCTTCATCGACGAGAGGTCGTACTTGTCGAAATCGGGAAACTGCA
This sequence comes from Novosphingobium sp., assembly GCF_041915465.1. GTDB lineage: Bacteria > Pseudomonadota > Alphaproteobacteria > Sphingomonadales > Sphingomonadaceae > Novosphingobium. The sequence continues at coordinate 5,068 of NZ_JAYSBK010000051.1, forward strand.
TCAGGCGGCGATACTGCACCGGCACCAGCATGGTGTGGGTGATCTTTTCATCCTGCGCGCGCTGGAGCCACTTCTCGGTATCGAACTTGCCCATGATCGAGGCGCAGCCGCCCGAATACATCGTCGGCAGGAACACGGCCATGGTGGTGTTCGAATAGAGCGGGGTGGAGGTCAGCGTGCGGCTGCCCGCGCCGTAATTGTTGGCGGCGCGGAACGTCATCTGCCGCCAGCGCATCCCGTGGCTGTGGACGATGCCCTTCGGGATCCCGGTGGTGCCCGAGGAATAGATGATGTTGAACGGGTCCTTGTCGGTCGGCTCGAATGGTGCGGCCTTGGTGCCTTCGGGCGCCATGAAGGCATCCAGTTCTTCGTCCAGCACGATCTGGTTCGGGGTCGGCAGCTTGAAGTCGCCCAGTTCGGTCAGCTTGGCGCGGTCGATGAACAGGTGGATCGCGCCCGAATCTGCCGCCATCCCGCACAGCTGGTCGGGGCTGGCGCTGGTGGTCAGCGGCGCGGCGCAGCCGCCCGCGCGGATCGCGGCAAGGAAGACCAGCGCATAGGCCACGGTCGAGGTGCCAAGGATCGCCACCGATTGTCCGCGTTCAAGCCCATCGGCCTGAAGCCGCGCGGCAATGCGTTCGACCAGCGCTGCCGTTTCGCGCCACGACAGCGTGGTGGTGCCGTCATAAAGCGCGGGCGCATCGCCCCGGAATTCGCCCCAAGCGGCAATCAGGCCGGGAAAGGAGCCGAATTCGGCATCAAGTTGCGAACTGGGGTCGGTGCTCATGAACCTCTCTTCTGAATCGTTGTTTTGCGGCCTTGTGGCGGAAGTTCGGGGCCGCTGTCCAGAGTTCGAAGACGCAGTCTGCCGTATTGCCTGACCATGATTGCAAAAAATGCAACTACCGTGCAGGTCTTTGCACTAGAAATCTCTACTATAATACTTATGTTGCAACTGCGAACTGAGTTCGCCAACGCAAAAAGCAGGAAGGAAAGACCATGCGCAGCATCGTTTCGATCATGCTGCCGATCATCGCCGCCGCTGGGATCAGCGGCCTGATGTTCTCCGCGACGCTCGCCTGAGCCTCGCGGCTGGAGCCACAGGCTCCAGGCAGCACTCCCCAAAAGCAATACGGCCGCCGAGCCCCGGGCAAGCCCCAGGTTCGGCGGCCGTATTGTCTGGAAGTCTGGCGAAGCGCGGCTCCGCCAGACCAATTCCTACTTGCTCGAAAGCAGCTTGATCAGATCGTAGAGATAATCGCGCCCGGCATAGAGCGACTTCACTTCCATGCGCTCGTTCAGGCCGTGCGCGCCGTTCCCATCGGGATCGCCCCACACGCCCGGCACGCCATAGGTCGGGATGCCGACCGCGCCGAGATAGACCGCGTCGGTTGCCCCGGTCGACATCGTCGGGATCACCGGCACGCCGGGGAAGTGCTTGGCGGCCAGGGTTTCCATCGGGCCGATGACCTTCGGATCCATCGGCGGCGCCTTGGCGATCGGCTTGTTCTTCACCGTCTGCTCGATCTTCACCGCCGGATCGCCGATGACCTTTTCAAGCGCGGCCTGGGTTTCATCGGCGGTGCGGCCGGGGAACATCCGGCAGTTGACGTTGGCCGTAACCGACTGGGGCAGCGCGTTGAGCGCGTGGCCGCCCTTGACCATGGTCGGAACGCAAGTGGTGCGCAGCATCGAATGGAACGCCTTGTCGGTGTTGAGCACGGCCTCGGCGTCCTTGTCCGCCGGGTTGGCGGCAATCGCCGCCATCGCCTTGCCCATGTCGCCTCCGCGCATTGGCCCGGACTTGGCGAAGAAGGCGCGGGTCGTGTCGTTGAGTTCGAGCGGGAATTCATAACGGGCAACCTTACCCAGCGCGTCGCTCATCTCGGCGATGGCGTTGTCGGGCACCGGCTGCGAGGAATGGCCGCCGGGATTGGTCGTGGTCAGGGTGAAGTCCTGATAGGCCTTTTCGCCGACCTGGATGGTCTGGACCAGCAGGTGCCCCTTGCCGTCGGTGCGGCCGCCGCCGCCCTCGTTGAGGGCGAATTCGGCATCGATCAGGTCGCGCTTGTTATTGGCGAGGTATTCCGCGCCATTGAACGCGCCCGAGGTTTCCTCGCCGCAGGTCAGCGCCAGCTTGACCGTGCGCTTGGGCTTGTAGCCTTCCTTGGCGAAGCGGATCAGCGTGTCGGTGTAGATCGCGGCCTGCGCCTTGTCGTCGGCCGTGCCGCGCGCATAGAAATAGCCGTTTTCCTCGATCAGGGTGAAGGGGTCGCGGGTCCAGTCTTCGCGGTTGGCCTCGACCACGTCGATGTGGGCAAGCAGCAGCATCGGCTTCAGCTTCTTGGAAGTGCCGGGATAGACCACCACGAGGCCGCCTTCCTTGGGATGATCGGGCACCGAGAAGTAGGTGATCTGGGCGTCGGGGATTCCGGCCGCCTTCAACCGCGCGCCCATTCGCTCGGCCGCCAGCGTGCAGCTGCCGGCGGAAAGGGTCGTGTTGGTTTCGACCAGTTCCTTGTAGAGACCGCGGAACTCGACCTGGTCGGCACGCAGCTGCGCATCCTGCGCGGAAGCTGTGCCAGCCAGTACGGATGCGGCCAGCAAAGTGGCGGCGAATTTGCGGATCATGCGACTCGTCCTTTTGTTTGTGAGCTAAGTTTTGGGGGAGCGACCGGGGCAGGTCACTTGCTGGAAAGGTCCTTGACCAGGTCGAACAGGAAATCGCGGCCCGTGTAGAGAGACTTCACGGAAATCCGCTCGTTGAGGCCGTGGACCCCGTCGCCATCGGGGCCGCCCCACATTCCCGGCACGCCGTAGGTCGGGATCCCGACCGCGCCAAGGAAGGTTGCGTCGGTATAGCCGTTGGCCATCGAGGGCAGCAGCGGCACGCCGGGGAAGTACCGCGCCACCAGCTTTTCCATCGGGCCGATCACCTTGGGATTGAGCGGTGGGGCGGGCGGCGCGGGGCGCTTGGGCGGCAGGATCGTGATCGTGATCGAAGGATCGCCGATCACGCCTGCCAATTCATCGCGGATCGATTCGATCGAGTGACCCGGGAAGATCCGGCAATTGACGTTGGCCCGCGCCCGCTGCGGCAGGGCGTTGCGGGCATGTCCGGCGTCCACCATGGTGGCGACGCAAGTGGTGCGCAGGTTGGAATGGAGCACGCGGTCGGTGTTGACCACGGCTTCGGCGGCCTTGTCGGTCGGGTCCTTGGCCAGCGCGACCATGGCATCGCCCAGCGCATCATGGCGCGCGGCCCCTGCCCGCGCGAAATAGGCGTGGGTCACGTCATTCATTTCGAGCGGAAATTCATAGTCCTGCAGCTTGATTAGCGCGTGCGAGAGCGAATAGATCGCGTTGTCGCGGACCGGGATCGAGCTGTGCCCGCCGGGATTGCGCGCTTCGAGTTCGAAGTTGGCAAAGGTCTTTTCGCCAACCTGCACTTCCTGCACCAGCACCTTGCCGCTGGCATCGGCCGAACCTCCGCCGCCCTCGTTGAGGGCGAATTCGGCGTCGATCAGATCGCGCTTGTTGGCGGCCAGCCATTCGATCCCGTTGAACGCGCCGTTGGTTTCCTCGCCGCAGGATAGCGCCAGCTTGACCGTGCGCCTTGGCTTGTAGCCGGTCTTGGCGAAGCGGATTAGCGTATCGACCCAGACCGCCGCCATCGCCTTGTCATCGGCCGAGCCGCGGGCATAGAAATAGCCGTCTTCCTCGACCAGGGTGAAGGGATCGCGGGTCCAGTCCTCGCGCTTGGCCTCGACCACGTCGATATGGGCGATCAGCAGGATCGGCTTCAACGTCTTGGAGGTGCCGGGATAGATCGCCACCAGGCCGCCCTCATTCGGGTGGGCCGGGTCGGCATAGGGAATGATCTGCGCATCGGGGATTCCGGCCGCTTTGAGCCGCGCGCCCATGCGCTCTGCCGCAAGGGTGCAGCTGCCGGAAGACAGCGTGGTGTTGGTTTCGACCAGTTCCTTGTAGGTCGCGCGAAATTCCACCTGATCCGGGCGCAGGCCTGACTGGGCGGGGGCTGCAGGGCTGGGTGCGGATTGGGCAAGGGCCGCGCCGCCCAGCAGCGCAGCGCAAATCGCGGCGAAAAGCGGAACCCGCATGGCATTCTCCCCTGAATCGGAAGCCGCGATAAGAGCAGAGCGGCGGGGCCTATGCAATGCCCGCGCGCTGCGCCACCCAATAGGCCATCGTCGGCGCGGCCTTGTCCCACAGCCGCGGCCGCCAATAGCGCGCGTTCCAGGCGGTAAGGCGCGAGGCAAGCGCGTCGGCGGCGACGAAGCCCGGATTGTCCCAGGGATCCGTGATGCCGATCCGCCGGATGACTTGCTGCAATCCGGGAAAGCCGGCGAAGGATTTGTGCCGCAGGTTAAAGCCCGCGTCCTGCAGCATCCTGTCCATCAGGGCGTGCGGGATGCCGCGTTCGTGTGCGGTAAGGCCGGGGCGGGGGCGACGGAAGTCGCCGAGGGAAACGATCGGTTCGCGCAGCACCAGCGGCGCGCCGGGTTTCAGCACCCGCGCCAGTTCGCGCAGCACTGACGAAACGTTGGGGATATGGTGCAGCACGCCGAATGCGCAGGCGAGATCGAGCACGCCATCGGCCAGGTCGAGCGTGCCCAGCATGGTCGGCATGCGGTATTCGGCCGGCACTCCGGCGATGCGCTCGCGCCAGAAACCGCGTCCTGGCTCGACCGCGATGAAACGGTCCACCAGCGGCGCAAAGGCGGCATATTCGCCGCCGTCCGCTGCGCCCAGCGCCAGGGCCGTGGGAAAGCGCCCGGGGGGCAGGTGGCGCAGCGCGTGGTGGCGATGGATCGCCACGGTGGGGTTTTCGCCGATGCCGCCAGCGATCTCGAAATAGCCTTTTTCCTCGCTAGTGAACCATTGCGCGATGCCGGCTTCGTCCAGCGCCTCGCCATAGAGGGCGCGGCCGGAAAGCTCGTCTGGCGTGGGCGGGGGAAGCATCATCGACGAGAAGTCTAGCGCAAGATTTCGGGGATGCCCAACCTTGGGGAAAAATCGCGCGTGCAGTGCCGGTTTGGCTTGGGTTTCGCCCCCCGCCTGCCTATAGGCTGGTGCATGTCTGAAGCACCCGAAAACGCCCCCAACAGCAACGCCTATGGCGCGGAATCGATCAAGGTCCTCAAGGGCCTCGACGCCGTGCGCAAACGCCCCGGCATGTACATCGGCGATACCGACGATGGCTCGGGCCTGCACCACATGGTGTTCGAAGTTTCGGACAACGCGATCGACGAGGCGCTGGCCGGGCATTGTGACCTGGTGCTGATCGAACTCAACCCCGATGGTTCGGTCTCGGTTGAGGACAACGGGCGCGGCGTTCCCACGGGCATCCACCCGGAAGAGGGCGTCTCGGCGGCCGAAGTGATCATGACCCAGCTGCACGCGGGCGGGAAGTTCGAGAACACCTCGGACGATAACGCCTACAAGGTCTCGGGCGGCCTCCACGGCGTGGGCGTCTCGGTGGTCAACGCACTGTCCGAATGGCTGGAGCTGACGATCTGGCGCGAGGGCAAGGAGCACTGGATGAAGTTTGCCCACGGCGATGCCGTGGCGCCGCTTCAGGTGATGGGCGATGCCCCGGTGGCAACCGAAGGGCCGCGCAAGGGCCAGATCAAGAACGGCACCCGGGTGACCTTCCTTGCTTCGGACGAGACGTTCAAGAACGTCACCGTCTATGACTTCGACAAGCTGGAACACCGTTACCGCGAACTCGCGTTCCTGAACTCGGGCGTGCGCATCCTGCTGCGCGACAAGCGCGGCGAGGAAGTGAAGGAGCACGATCTGTTCTACGAAGGCGGAATCGCGGCCTTCGTGCAGTACCTTGATCGCAACAAGACCCCGCTGCTGGCCGAACCCATCGCGATCAGCAGCGAGCGCGACGGGATCGGCATCGACGTGGCGCTGGAATGGAACGATTCGTACTACGAAAACGTCCTGTGTTTCACCAACAACATCCCGCAGCGCGATGGCGGCACGCACCTCGCCGCGTTCCGCGCCGCGCTGACCCGCACGCTCAACGCCTATGCCGAAAAGTCGGGCCTGCTGAAGAAGGAAAAGGTCAACCTCACCGGCGATGACATGCGCGAAGGGCTAACGGCGATCGTCTCGGTCAAGCTGCCCGATCCCAAGTTCTCGTCGCAGACCAAGGACAAGCTGGTATCCTCCGAAGTGCGCCAGCCGCTCGAAAGCCTGATGGCCGACCGGCTAAGCGAATGGCTTGAGGAAAACCCAGCCAACGCCAAGCAGGTCGTCGGCAAGATCATCGACGCCGCCGCCGCGCGCGAGGCCGCGCGCCGCGCCCGCGAACTGACCCGCCGCAAGGGCGCGATGGACATCGCCAGCCTGCCGGGCAAGCTGGCCGATTGCCAGGAACGCGATCCTTCGAAGTGCGAACTGTTCCTGGTCGAAGGGGATTCGGCCGGCGGCTCGGCCAAGCAGGGGCGTGACCGGCACTATCAGGCGATCCTGCCCTTGAAGGGCAAGATCCTCAACGTCGAGCGCGCGCGGTTTGACCGGATCATTTCGTCCAAGGAAGTCGGCACGCTGATCCAGGCGATGGGCACCGGCATCCGCGACGAGTTCAACCTCGACAAGCTGCGCTATCACAAGATCGTGATCATGACCGACGCCGACGTCGACGGCGCGCATATCCGCACGCTGCTGCTCACCTTCTTCCACCGCCAGATGCCCGAGATCATCCGAAGCGGGCATCTCTTCATTGCCCAGCCGCCACTCTACAAGGTCGCGAAGGGGCGTTCGGAGGTTTACCTCAAGGACGGGGCGGCGCTCGATCGCTACCTGGTTGAAGCCGGGATCGCGGGCCGTGTGCTGGAAACCGTCGGCGGTACGCGCGGCGGTCAGGATCTGGAGGCGCTGGTCGAACACGCAATGCGGATGCGCAGCCTGATGGGCTTCGTGCCGCGCCGCTATGATCCCGCCATCGTCGAAGCGCTGGCGCTGGCCGGGGTGCTGAACCCCGAGCTTGACCGCGCCGGGCGCGAAGCTGCCCTCGCACGCACCGCACTGTGGCTCGACGCGGGCGACCGCGAGGCGAAGTGGAGCGCCGAGCTCACCGTGGAAGGCGCCGTGCTGGTCAAGCGCGTGTGGCGCGGGGTGACCGATGCCTATCCGATCGACGCCAGCTTCCTGACCAGCGCCGAAGCGCGCAAGCTCGCCCGCCTCGCGGCCGAGAACGCCGATGTCTATGCCGCGCCCTCGCGCCTCGTGCGCGCTTCGGCGGCGGCCGAAGAACCGGTTGAGGTGGACGCGGCCGAAGGCGGCGAAGACGAAGCCCAGCCTGCCCGCACCATCGCGGCCAAGGATCAGGTTACGCGCCCTTCGGAACTGCTCGAAGCTGTGCTGGCGGGCGGGCGCAAGGGTCTCTCGATCGCGCGCTACAAGGGCCTTGGCGAAATGAACGCCGAACAGCTGTGGGAAACCACGCTCGATCCGGAAAACCGCAGCCTGCTGCAAGTCAAGGTCGAGGATGCCGACGTGACGGACGAGATCTTCACCCGCCTGATGGGCGACGTGGTCGAACCGCGCCGCGATTTCATCCAGGAAAACGCCCTGAACGTTGCAAACCTCGACGTCTGAGGATTATTCGGCGGCCGGTTCCGGAAAGAAGCGCGCGATCACTTCGCGCGCCAGCCGGGCCGGACGCAGCGTTTCCGCGTCGATGCAGCACCAGCTTGATTTCACCTCGGCCAGGATTTCCTCGCCCCGGCGGATGATCGTTTCATACTGCGCCCGCGCGCCGTGGAACTTTTCCAGGAGGACCGTGGCGATCACCTCGTCACCCAGGAAAGTCGGGCGGCGGTAGGTGATCTCGTGCTTGAGCGCGACCCACAGGTGCGCCGCCACGGCTTCGGCCGGGGCAAGGCTGCGCCAGTGGTCGATCACCGCGTCCTGCACCCATTTCAAATAGCTGGCGTTGTTGACGTGGCCCATGAAGTCGATGTCGGCCGGATCGACGCCAATCGGGAAGAAGTGGGGGAGGGAAGTGCTCACATCGATGTAAGTAATAGCTTCGGGCAGGAATTGCTAGGCCGCGCGTAGGCCCTTTACCGCCTTGGCGCCCCGGTCGGTCGCGGAAAGCCCGTCGAAGATTGCGTCGATGATCATGGCCAGCTTGTCCACCGTCAGCCGCGCCATGACCATCTCCATCACGCCGATGTTCGCATAAACGCTGACCATCTGGTTGATCAGGCTGAGCGCTTCGTCGATCGACAGGCCCGCGAACGCGCCCTCGGCCATCGCTTCGCCGATGATCATGGCCAGGTAATGATCGCCCAGGTCGACGTAGCTGCGCACCAGTTCGAAGTTTTCCTTGCCCAGTTCGACATAGTTGGCGAACGCCACCGGATCGCGTTCCCATTCGGCCTTCATCAGGGCGAAACGGCGCGCGAAGAATTCGAACATCTTGCGGCGGGGGCTGAGGTCGCTGGCGATGACCTCTTCCATGATCGCCACCTTGGGCTGGAACCAGCGTTCGGCGACAGCCTCGATCAGGGCGTCCTTGCTTTCGAAATAGCGATAGAGGTTGGCGGGCGACATCTGCGCGCGGGCAGCCAATTCGGCCACGGTAAGATTGGTGGTCCCGCGCTCCTCGATCAGTTCGACGACCAGATCGATCAACGCTTCCCGTCCCGCTTCGATATCGGTCTGCGGCCGTGCCATGGAACGCAACTCCCCAGGGATTCCTGCTTATGGTGCCAATATAAATGGGGGCAGCCGAATTTCAAGAAACTGTCTTACTTGCATAATACGCAACACTTGCCGATTTGCGGCGATCGTCTAGGACAGGTCCATGCTCGAAATCCGTATTCTGCGCCGCACATTCACCCGGCTGATTCCTGTCGTCCTGCTACCGCTTGTGGCCGCCTGCGCGCCTGCGGGCGCGATCAAATCCACCGCCCCGCCACAGACTGTCACAGTCGGGATCGTGGCGATCAACGATTTCCACGGCGCGCTGACCCCGCCGAAAACCTCGGTGATCGTGGGTGATGGCAAGGGCGGGGTTGTTCAGGTCCCCGCGGGCGGCGCGGCCTGGCTCGCCAGTGTGGTCGACAGCGTGCGCGGGCAGTATCCCAATCACCTGACCCTGTCGGCCGGCGACATGATCGGCGGCTCGCAGCTCGCCTCGTCGATGTTCCTCGACGAACCGGCGATCGAGGTGATGAACCGCATCGGGCTCGATTATAACGCGGTCGGCAATCACGAATTCGATCGCGGCCGCGATGAGTTGAAGCGCAAGGCGACGGGCGGCTGCCAGCAATTCACCAGCGTGAAGCCGTGCCGGCTCGAACCGTTCAAGGGGGCGAAGTTCGGCTATCTTGCCGCGAATTCGCTTGAGGAAGACGGCAGCACCCTGTTCCCGGCCACCGCGCTTCGCAGCTTCGGCAAGGGCCGCAACAAGGTGAAGGTCGGGATCATCGGCATCACGCTGGAAGCAACCAGCGATCTGGTCTCGCGCGACGGGCTGGGCGGTGTGCATTTCGCCAATGAAGCGGACACGGTGAACGCGCTTGTCCCACAACTGAAGGCCCAGGGTGCCGATGCGATCGTACTGCTGATCCACCAGGGCGGATACACTAGCGGCGGCGAGCCCGATCCCAATGGCTGCGGCCAGCTGACCGGCGGGATCCGGCCTATTCTTGACCGGCTCGATAGCCGCGTCGACGTGGTCATTTCGGGCCACACCCACTGGTCATATGTCTGCAATTACGCGGACTATAATCCCGCCAAGCCGTTCCTGCTGACCAGCGCCGGGGTATTCGGCCAGCTGGTGACCGACATCCGGATCGAAATCGATCCCCGCAGCAAGAAGGTTGTCGCCAAGAGCGCGCACAACGTGATCGTGCAGAGCGAGGGCTATCCCACGCGCAATGGCCAGATCGACACCAAGCCGGGCTTCCCGCTGTTTCAGCCGCGCGCCGACATCAACGCCTACGTTGCGAAATATACCGCCGCCTCGGCCACCGAAATCGAGCGTCCGGCTGGGCGGCTGGCCGGAGAAGTGACCCGCCCAGGCGGAGATTCGTCACGCACGGGCGGAACGCTGGGCAACCTCATCGCCGATGCGCAGCTGGCCGCTACCCGGGCGGCGGGCGCGCAGATCGCCTTCATGAATCCCTTCGGCATCCGCGCGCCGCACCGCCTGACCCCGGCCGGCGACGGGACGCTGACCTTCGGCGCGCTCTATGCGGTGCAGCCCTTCAACAACACATTGGTGACCCAGTCGATGACCGGGGCGGACATCAAGGCCGTGCTTGAACAGGGGTTCGATGACAACCAGCCGATCCAGGCGCTCAGTCCCTCTGCCGGGTTCACCTATACCTATGACCTCTCGCGCCCGGTGGGCGACCGGGTGACGAGCATGATGCTGGACGGCAAACCGATCGATCCGGCGGCGACCTACCGGGTCACCACCAACAACTTCCTCGCCAGTGGCGGTGACAGTTTCGCTGGATTTGCGCTTCAGCGCGATGCCGCAATCGCGCAGCTCAGCGATGTCGAGGCGCTCGAAGCCTGGCTTAAGGGCGATCAGCCCCGCGCCGTTCCGACCGAAAAACGGGCGGTGGAGGTGAAACACTGACCCGAGCGCGGGGGCGCCCTATCGCTTGCGCGGAGGAAGCGGGAAAAAGCCCGAGGTGCGCGCGACATAGTCGGCGTAGCCCGGGCGGCTTTTGGCCAGGCCCTTTTCCAGCAGCGGCTTGCCCGACCAGCGGGTGAGCGTGAAGGTCAGGAACACGGGGCCGATCAGGCTGGCAAGGGCGACAGCGGTGCCTGATCCTGCCGCGACCAGCCAGATCCCCCACCAGGCGCAGCAATCGCCGAAGTAGTTGGGGTGGCGGGTATAGCGCCACAGCCCGGTGTCGAGCACCTTGCCCTTGTTGGCCGGATTGGCGCGGAAGGCCTTGAGCTGGGCATCGCCAATCGTTTCAAATGCCATGCCGACCAGCCACAGCGCCGCGCCGACCAGGCCGATCGTGCCGATCTCGGCCGGTTTCGAGCCGGTCAGGATGCCGAGCTGGGCGGGCAGGCTGGTGATGAACAGCAGCACCGCCTGCGGGCCGAACACCACCTTGAAAGCGGCCGCGCCATAGCGGCCCTGTTCGCGCGCCTTGGCCAGCATCCGGGCATAGCGCGGATCCTCGCCGTGCGCGCGCCAGCGGGTGAATAGATGCAGGCCGAGGCGCAGCCCCCAGATCGCGGTCATTGCCAGCAGCAGCGTCGCGCGCGGCCCCGGATCGGCCAGTTGCAGCCAGCTTGTCAGCGCCAGCACGGCCATCCCTGCGCCCCAGACCGCGTCGATGAACGAAACGTCCCCGATCCGCGCCGCGATCAGGCACAAGGCCAGCATCATGACGAGGTCAACCCCGGCATTGATCAGCAGTCCGTCAAGCATTTGCGCCTCCCTCGATGGCCAGCACGCGCGGGTGATCGGGCAGGACCGAGCGATAGAACGCCGCCAGTTTCGCAAGGTCGGCCTGGTAATCGCCGCTTGGCATCAGGGCCGGACCGATCCCGCCCTGCATGGTTTCGTTGTTGACCCAGGCCGGCACGATCGGCACCCCGGCGCCCAGCGCGATATGATAGAAGCCCGATTTCCACCCGCCCTTCGAACTGCGCGTCCCCTCGGGCGCGATCACCAGCGCCAGGCGGCTGCGGCGTTTGAATTCGGCGATCAGCGCCTCGACATAGTTGCCGCCCGTTGAGCGGTTCACCGGCACGCCGCCCATGTCGAGCATGAAGCGCGTCATCGGCCATTTGAACAGGGTGTGCTTGCCCATGAATGCCGGCTCGACCCCAAGCCGGCTGGTTGCGCCAAGAAAGAAGACGAAGTCCCAGTTTGACGTGTGCGGCGCGCCCAGGATCACGCAGCGCCCCGGCAGCGAGGTTTCGCCGCTCAGCGTCCAGCCCTTCCAGCGATAGAGCCACAGCAGCAGGCGCTTTACCAGCCGTGACGACAGCGAAGGCGCACGCGCAGTTTTGGCTTCCATGCATTCTCCCCGGTTTCGCGCGAGCTTAACAGCTAAATGCGGGAAAGCGAGAGTGCCCAAAAGTGCTACATCCGGAACACGCCGAAGGCCGGGCGATCCGGTATCGGTGCTTCCAGCGTCACCGCCAGCGCCAGGCCCAGCACATCCCGCGTCTGGACGGGATCGATCACCCCGTCGTCCCACAGCCGCGCGGTAGCGTGATAGGGATTGCCTTCGTCTTCGTATTTCACCCGGATCGGGGCCTTGAAGGCTTCGGCTTCCTCGGGCGTCCACTTGTCGGCATCGCGGTGGACCGTGGCGAGCACGCTGGCCGCCTGTTCGCCGCCCATCACCGAAATGCGGGCGTTGGGCCAGGTGAACAGGAAGCGCGGGGAATAGGCGCGCCCGCACATCCCGTAATTGCCCGCGCCAAAGCTGCCGCCGATCAGCACGGTCAGCTTGGGCACGGTGGCCGTGGCGACCGCGGTGACGAGCTTGGCGCCGTGCTTGGCGATCCCTTCCGCTTCGTACTTGCCGCCGACCATGAAGCCCGAGATGTTCTGCAGGAACAGGAGCGGGATCTTGCGCTGGCAGGCGAGTTCGATGAAGTGCGCGCCCTTGACCGCGCTCTCGCTGAACAGCACGCCGTTGTTGGCCAGGATCGCCACCGGCATCCCCCAGATATGCGCAAAGCCGCAGACCAGCGACGCGCCGTAATGCGCCTTGAACTCGTGAAACTCGCTGCCGTCGACCAGCCGCGCGATCACTTCGTGGACGTCATAGGGTGCGCGCACGTCTTCAGGGATGATGCTGTAGAGATCCTCGGCATCGTACTTTGGCACGCGCGGTTCTTTCAGCGGCAGGCCGTGGTCGTGGCGCGGGCCAAGGTGGGAGACGATGTCGCGCACGATGGTGAGGGCGTGCTCGTCATTTTCGGCCAGGTGATCGACCACGCCGCTCTTGCGCGCGTGTAGATCGCCCCCGCCCAGGTCTTCGGCGCTGATTTCCTCGCCGGTTGCGGCCTTCACCAGCGGCGGACCGGCGAGGAAGATCGTGCCCTGTTCGCGCACGATCACCGTCTCGTCGCTCATCGCCGGAACATAGGCGCCGCCCGCCGTGCAACTGCCCATCACGCAGGCGATCTGGGCGATGCCCTTGGCGCTCATGTTCGCCTGGTTGAAGAAGATCCGGCCGAAATGGTCGCGGTCGGGGAAGACCTCGCTCTGGTGGGGCAGGTTGGCCCCGCCGCTGTCGACCAGGTAGATGCAGGGCAGGTGGTTCGCCTCGGCAATCTCCTGCGCGCGCAGGTGCTTCTTCACAGTCAGCGGGTAATAGGTGCCGCCCTTCACTGTCGCGTCATTAGCCACGATCATGCACATCCGGCCCGATACGCGTCCGATGCCCGTGATGATCCCCGCGCCTGGGATGTCCTCGCCATAGACGCCGTCCGCCGCGAGCTGCCCGATCTCGAGCAGCGGCGAGCCGGGATCGAGCAGGCGTTCGACGCGTTCGCGCGGCAGCAGCTTGCCGCGCGAAGTATGGCGTTCGCGGCTCTTCTCGTTCCCCCCCAGTGCGGCCTCGGCCACGCGCGCGCGCAGCATCGCTGCAAGCGCGCGATTATGCTCCGCCCGGGCCTGCGCCTGCGGATCTTCCGGGTTGAGGTTGGAAGTGAGGACCGGAGCTGTCATGCGTTTTCAAGCTCCGGGCCGATCACCGATACCCGCTCGGCATAGCGGCTGTGCGGGTAGTAGTCCCAGACCGCATGATGCTGGGTGGCGACGTTGTCCCAGATGGTCAGGGTATTGGGTTCCCAACGCACCCGGCACTGGGCAGCCAGCGTGTCCTCGATGTGCTGGAAGAACAGCTCCATTAGCAGGCGGCTCTCCAGGCGCTTGAGCTTGGCGATGTGGGTGGTGAAGCCGCGGTTGATCCATAGCGTTTCGCGCCCGGTCACCGGATGGCGGACGACCACAGGGTGTTCGGTCCGGTTGTACTGAACGCCCGCAGGCGGCTCGATCCCATAGCCCACCCGATAGGGCAGGGCGCCGTCATGCACCGCCCTGAGCGAGCGGGCCAGCGTCTGGAGCGGTTCCGACAGCCGGTCGAAGCATTCCCCCAGGCTGGAATAGATCGTATCGCCCCCGCCGCCCTCGGGCACTTCCTTCATGTAGAGCAGTGAAGCCGCGATCGGCGCGGGATCGCAGCTGACATCGGTGTGCCAGCCATCCCCGGCAGTGTACTTCGAGGTAGCGGTCGTGCGGACTTCGAGCACTTCGGGATCCTCCGCGCCCCGCGCGGCGCCAAGGGCATGGCGGTGCAGCACCCCGGTTCCGAACAGTCGCGCCACCCGCTTGTGCTGTTCGCGGGAAAGCTGCTGATCGCGCACCACCAGCACCTGGCGTTCGGCCAGCAGCGAGCGAAGCCAATCCTCGCCGTTGCCGTCAAGCGATGCCAAATCGACACCCCGTACCTCGGTTCCGATGACCGGCGTGAGGTTTTCAAGCACGGCCCCTGCGGGCTGGTTGTTGCGAATCGTCATGCGTTATCCCCTCCTTGCCGATGGTGTTGTAAGCGCGGTGATTTCCGGTTCGCTCCGGCCGGTTCGCGGCCGCTCAACCTGTGATGGATCGCGCTGCATGGGTTCAGGGGCAAGTGCGTTCACTTGCCGCTTCCCGCAAAAACCTTGGCGAAGAATGGCAGCACCTTGGCGGCGAAGCGTTCAGGCACCTTGTTGCCATGATCGCCGACATAGAGTTCCCACTGGTGGGGAATGCCGAACTTGAGCAGCTCTTCGTGGATCGCCTCATCATCGGCGCGCACGAAATCGGTGTCGCCGGTCTCGATCGCGATGGCGTGCATCGAACGCAGCGAATGCAGGTACTGCGGCACCATCGCGACGGGCGCGTTGGCGGCCCACTTGGCAATGACCAAGTCCACCGGCTTACCGTCCCTGGTGGCAAGATCGGCATAGAACGGCGGGTTGTTCGGATTGGGCGACCATGCGGCGGCGACGGCGAAATTGCCCCGGTCCATCCATGAAGCCTCGTTCACCTGCTGCTCGGTCCAGCCCTCGTACTTGGGATCGGCCATGGCGGCGGGGCGCGGCGTGGTACAACACGGGTTCATGGCATAGAGCGCGCCGAACACGTCGGGCCGCTTCATGCCCAGCTTGAGCGTGCCGTAACCGCCCATCGAATGGCCGGCGAGGCCGCGCGCATCGCGCTTGGCAATCGTGCGGTAATGGCCATCGACATAGCCGACGAGGTCGGTGGTGATGAATTCCTCGAAATCGCCAACCGTGGGCGAATCCGAATACATCGAGCCGCCCCACTTCGTCATCGAATCGGGCACGACAATGATCATGTCGAGCTTCGATGCCTGCAGCGCCGCGTCGAACTTCACATAGTCCATGTATTTGTCGGCGGTCGAATTGTAGCCGTGGAGGAAGTAGAGCACCGGATAGCGGCGCGTCTTCCCATGGTCGTAGCTGTCCGGCAGGATCACGTAGACCGTGCGGTCGGGCGAATTGCCTTCAAGGTTGCCCTCGATCGCCTTGCTGTGAACGGCAAGCTTTTCGACCCGCGCCAGCGCCGGCGCGGCGATCAGCACCGACAGCGCGGCAAGCGCGAGCGACAGACGCTTCAGCAGGGTCATCAGTTCGCTCCGATCAGTTCGCGCCCGATCAGCATTCGGCGGATTTCGTTGGTGCCTGCCCCGATGTCGAGCAGCTTGGCATCGCGCAGATAGCGTTCCACCGGCCAGTCGCGGGTATAGCCTGCCCCGCCCAGGGCCTGCACGGCCTCGCCCGCCGCCTTGAAGGCGTTCTCGCTCGCCAGCAGGATCGCGCCGGCTGCATCGAAGCGGGTGGTCTGCCCGGCATCACACGCCCGCGCCACTGCATAGACATAGGCCCGCGCCGATTGCAGCGCGACGTACATGTCCGCCACCTTGGCCTGCATCAGCTGGAAGGCGCCGATCGGTTTGCCGAACTGCTTCCTCTCGCGCAGGTAGGGGATGACCGTGTCCAGGCAGGCCTGCATGATACCAAGCTGGAGCCCCGCAAGCACCACGCGTTCGTAATCGAGGCCCGACATCAGCACGCCCACGCCGCCGTGCAGCGGGCCCATGATCCGCTCTTCGGGCACGAAGCAATCGTTGAACACCAGTTCCGCCGTCGGGCTGCCGCGCATCCCCAGCTTGTCGATCTTCTGGCCGATGGAGAACCCGGCATCGCCTGCCTCGATCAGGAAGGCGGTGATCCCGCGTGAACCGGCTTCGGGCGAGGTCTTGGCATAGACCACCAGCGTATCGGCATAGGTGGCATTGGTGATCCAGAACTTGGTGCCATTGAGCCGGAAGCCGCCCGGCACGGCATCGGCCTTCAGCTTCATCGAGACCACGTCCGAACCAGCCCCCGCTTCCGACATGGCAAGGCTGCCGACATGTTCGCCGGAAATCAGCTTCGGCAGGTACTTTGCCTTCTGCTCGTCGCTGCCCCAGCGGCGGATCTGGTTGACACAAAGGTTCGAGTGCGCGCCATAGGACAGGCCGATCGAGGCCGAGGCGCGGCTGACTTCCTCCACCGCCACGACATGGTCGAGATAGCCCAGGCCCAGCCCGCCCCATTCCTCTTCCACGGTGATGCCGTGCAGCCCAAGCTCACCCATCGCCGGCCACAGCTCGCGCGGGAACCAGTCATCAAGGTCGATCTTCGCGGCCAGCGGCGCGATCTTTTCATCGGCAAAGCGTGCCGCCGCCTCGCGGATCATCAGCGTGGATTCGGGCAGGGCAAAATCGAATTCGGGCGTCGCGCGCATGGTGGCTCCTCTCTCCGGCAACGGCATAGCAAGAGTGCGCGGCGGCGCAAACAAGTTGCACTGGAAAGCAATCGCAATGCGGGGGGCGCAAGCCATGGGGCAGGACAAGCCGAATTCCGATGCCTTCTGCACCTTGCGCCCGCAGATCGCCCCCGCCACCATCATCGTGCGGGCGATGCCGCTGAGGCAGGACGAGGGCGACCGGTATCAACAGGCGGGTTCGGCACGCCTGTTGGCTGGAATGTTGGGGGGAGCGGACTTAGCCTGTCGGCAGAACGGCTGAACAATGAGCAGCCTCGATCTTCCAGCTTCCCGACGATCGGTGCCAAAGGCGCGTGTATGCGAATCTCCCGCCAAAGAGCTGGCCCGCATAGTTGCC
>NZ_JAYSBK010000052.1:0-21843 GCF_041915465.1 Novosphingobium sp.
TTTGCGCCCAAGCACTATCCCAAGGCGATCATCGACTACGCCAACACGCGCGGCGCCGACAAGATCATCTACGCGGGCTATTTCCCGATGGGCCTCAGCCTCGACCGGATCATGAGCGACATGGAAAACGTACCGTTCAAGGACGAGGTGTGGCCCAAGTTCCTGCGCGAAAACGCCGCGCGCGTATTCAAGCTCTGAATTAAACTAACAATACAATTTCCTGATCTCAGGGGAGAAAACGATGACCAATGCCGCGAGTGACGCGCGCACTGCCCCCGTGGCGGTGTGGCAGCTGCTGGAAAACCTCAAGGGCCAGGACCTGATCGACTGGCGGCTGGCGCCTGTAACGGGCCGGGTCTCGGTGGCCGAGCGCAACCTGGACATCGGTTTTCCCTTTGGCTGGTATCCGATCGAACTGTCGGCGAACCTTGCCGTGGGCGAGGTCAAGCCCCTGCGCTACTTCGCGCGCGACCTTGCGATGTGGCGCGGGGAAGACGGGCAGGTGCGGATCATCGATGCCTACTGCAAGCACCTGGGCGCTCACATGGGCCACGGCGGCAAGGTGGCGGGCAACCTGCTGGAATGCCCGTTCCACGCCTGGCGCTATGATGGCGAGGAAGGCGTGGTCAAGGAGATCCCCTATGCCAAAGCGATCCCGCCGCAGGTCAAGCGCAAGTGCACCCGCACCTATCCGGTGACCGAGGCGAACCGCTGGATCTGGATGTGGTATCACCCCGAAGGTATTGATCCGCTGTGGGAAGTGGTAGCCCTGCCGGAATGCTCCGACCCGGACTGGACCGATTTCGAGGTCTATGAATGGAACGTCTGGGGCAATCTTCAGAACATGGCGGAAAACGGCGTCGACGTGGCGCACTTCCGCTATATCCACGGCACGGCCAACGTGCCGCTGGGCGAACTGCGCTGGGGCGAATGGGGCCGGGGCGCCGATGTGCGCGCCAAGATGGGCACCCCATGGGGCGAGGTCGACGGCTGCATCAGCTATGACACCATGGGGCCGGGGCAGAGCTGGACGCGCTTTACCGGAATCTCGGAAACGCTGCTGGTCGCCTGCATCACCCCGGTCGAGCTGGACCACTGCCACACGCGGTTCTGCTTTGCCCAGCCCAAGGCCCAGGCCGAGGGCGAGCGCGCCGGGGTGGCCCGCGCGATCATCCGCGACATCTGCAAGCAGTACGATCAGGACAAGGTCGTGTGGGACCGCCAGAAGTACGAGCCGAACCCGATCATCTGCGATGGCGACGGCCCGATCCCGCAGTTCCGCAAGTTCTATTCGCGCTACTACGCGCAGGCAGAGGGTTGAATTCGATGGCGACGCGGCGCGAAGTGGTGGCAGGCGGTCTTGCCGCATCCGCGGCCAGCCTTGCCGGCATGGCCCAGGCCAGGCCGGCGGCAATGCCTGGTGGAAAGGCTGGCACCGATGTGCTGGCAAGCTACGACGCGGTCGGGCTGGCGGAACTGGTGCGGCGGCGCAAGGTTTCCCCGACCGAGTTGCTCGATGCGGCGATCGCCAAGGCCGAGGCGCTTAACCCGCGCTTCAATTTCATGGCGCAGAAGCATTACGATTATGCGCGCAAGGCCATTGCCCAGGGCCTGCCTGATGGCCCCTTCACCGGTGTGCCCTGGCTGCTGAAGGATCTTTATACCTACATCGAGGGCGAACTGACCGAAGGCGGCAGCCGACTCTACAAGGGTTATCGCGCCACGGTCACGTCGGAACTGGTCCGGCGACACCAGCGCGCCGGGTTCGTGATCTTCGGCAAGACGAGCACGCCCGAATACGGCCTGACCGGCACGACCGAGAACAAGCTGACGGGCGATACCCGCAATCCCTGGAACCCGGCACACAGCACTGGCGGTTCATCGGGCGGGGCAGCGGCGGCCGTTGCCTCGTGCGTCGTGCCGGCGGCTCATGCCAGTGACGGCGGCGGCTCGATCCGCATCCCGTCGTCGTGTTGCGGGCTGTTCGGCATGAAGCCCAGCCGTGGCCGGGTGCCGATGGGGCCCCTGCGCACAGAGGGCTGGGGCGGACTTTCCACCAACCACGCGATTACCCGCAGCGTGCGCGATTCAGCCGCCATTCTCGATGCGACCCACGGCGTGGAGCCGGGCTCGCGTTACGGTGCGCCTTCGCCCCGCGAAGGTTTCCTTGCTCAAGTTGGCAAGCACCCCGGGCGGCTGCGCGTGGCGCTGATGACCCGGCCGATATCCGGTTCGCCAGTCGACCGGCAATGCATCGAGGCGGCGCAGGCAACCGCTCGGCTATGCGAAAGCCTGGGACACCACGTCGAGGAAGCCAATCTCGAACTTGACGCAGCCATGCTGGGGTGGGCCAGTTTCGTGCTCATCGGCCCCTCGCTTGCTGCCGACATGGCCGATCGTGCCAAGGTGCTGGGCATCACCCCGGGGCCGGACGTGCTTGAACCGATCAGCCTGGCTTTCGCCGAATATGGCAAGGCCTTTACGGCTGTCGATTCCGTGCGTGCCAACAACCTGCTGCAGGAAACCGCGGTCAAGGTCGCGGCGTTCATGCAGAAGTTCGATGTGATCCTGACCCCAACCCTGGCTGCGCCGCCAATCAAGCTGGGCCGGATCAATCTCACGCCCGACTGCGGGTTCCAGGAATGGGGGCAGCGCGCGGCGGTTTATTCGCCATTCTGCCAGTTGGCCAACCTGACCGGTCAGCCGGCGATGTCCGTGCCGCTCTCCATGTCTGAAGACGGGCTTCCGATCGGTTCGATGTTCTTCGGCCGTTATGGGGACGAGGCGCTGCTATTCCGCCTGGCGGGGCAGCTTGAGCGCGCCGCGCCGTGGTTTGACAAGCGGCCGAACCTGGCCTGACGGGAGAGTGTGATGCTGCAGACGATTGCTCCATTCGCAGGGTTGCTCGGGCTGATCGGCCTGGCGGGCCTGGCGGGTATCAAGCACCCGGCGGACAAGCAGCGTCCTGGCGGGTTGATCCGCCTGCTTGGCCTGCTGGGCCTGGGCGGGCTTGCCGGGTTCTGGATCGACGGCGCAGGGGCCATGGGCGCGGCGGGCGCACTGGGCCTGTGGAACCACCAGAGCCCCAGGCTGGCGTTCTGGGGCAAGCTGGGCTGGGCCTGGCCGGTGGGCGCCGTGTTCCTGGCGCTCCACTTCCTCGGCTAGAGAATCCCAAGGTTCTGCGCGGTGCGGGCCGAGGGGATCAGCAGATGGCGGATGATCCGGTCCATCTTCCCCTGGTTCGACACCGCCAGCGGCCGTTCGATCGGGAAGGGCAGGGCATCCGTGCGGTCGGCGGCCAGCCCGGCGGCCATCAGCTTGCCCATCAACGGCGCCATGACATTGCCCCAGGCGTTGAAATACATCAGCCCGTAAAGTCCCGGACGCGGCTGGAACACGCCGGGGAACTGGCGATCGCGCATCGCCACGCGCCCGGTCCAGTAGGTTTCCAGCTCGATCCGCATCGTCTTGGTTTCCGGCCAGGCATGGTGCAGCCAGGCCAGCTGGTTCTCGAAATGCCAGCGCGCGTCCTGCGGGCTGGCCACAGTCGGGATCGACGAAAGGATCAGCTTGTCATGCCGGTCGCGAACCAGCGGATTGATATCGAGCGGCACCTGCGACAGCGTCTTGCCGCCGGGATTGATCACCGCGCGCGCCTCGGCTGACAGCGGCTGGGTGGTGAGCGCATAGGCCGTCAGCGGATAGAAGGCGCGCGTGAATTCCGGCACCACGTCGGTCGGATAGGCATTGGTGCAGAATACCACCCGCGCGGCGCGGATCGATCCGCCGGGCGTGCGCACCAGCCAGCGCTGGCCTTGCTGCTCGATCCCGGTGGCAGGCGTGCCGCCAAACACCGTTGCGCCCAGCTTTGCCGCTGCCGCGGCCATGCCGCTGGTCAGGCGATAGGGATTGACGTGCCCGCCATCGACATAGTCGAGCGCATGGGTCCACAGCTTGCTGCCGGTCTGGGCTTCAAGCTCGGCCCCGCCAACCTCCTGCACCCGCAGGAGGCCCTGGCTTTCCATCCACGCAGTCTGTGCGCGGAACTTGGCGATCTCGTCCTTGTCTTCGGCGACGTTGAGATAGCCGGTGCGCACCGCATCCGCCTCAAAGCCGTGACGCTGCTGGAGGTCATAGGGGATGGTGTGATGTTCGCGGAACGCCTCGAGGAACGCCTTGCCCTGATCCGGGAAGCTGCCGAACACCGAACGGTCGCGCAGGGATGGAAGGACATGCCCGGCATTGCGGCCCGAAGCGCCCCAACCGGGCTGGCGCGCCTCGATCAGCACGGTCGCCACGCCGGCTTCGGCCAGGTGCAGCGCCAGCGAGGAGCCGGCGAGTCCGGCGCCGACCACCAGCACGTCGGTGTCGAGCGCTTCGCCCAGCGCGGGCCATGGCGCGGACGGTCCCTCGGGCTTGGTCCAGCCGCTGTGCTCGACGCCGATCAGCCCGCGTTCGAACAGGTCCGCCTCGCTGCTGGCGGCGGCATCGGCCTTGATGAGATCGGGATAGCCGTGCCACCACTTCCAGCCGCCAAGTGCGCCTGCTGCCGCCAGACCGCCGCCTGCCAGCAGCAGGTTGCGGCGCGAGGTTTTGCGCGAAGGGGCCGAATCTTTCGAGGTCATCTCAGTCTTCCAGGTCTGGGGACCAGGCGACCCCATTGATATGGGCGCCGCCATCGACGAACAGCGTGTTGCCGGTGACGTAGCGGGCATCGTCGCTCGCAAGGAACAGTGCGGCCCCGCCGATGTCGGCTTCGGGATCGCCCATCCGGCCCATCGGGTTGGCGGCCTCGATCCGCTCGATCATGCCCGGCTGCTGGGCCATGATCCGCCGCGCCGATGCGGACAGCGCGGCCGGGCAGATCACGTTGCAGCAGATGCCATAACGCGCCCATTCGCGTGCGGCGGTGCGGGTCAGCGCGCGCAGGGCTTCCTTCGCCATGTTGTAATCGGTGCTGCCCATGTGGGCGTTGACCCCGTTGAGCGAGGCCATGTTGATGACCCGGCCCCAGCCTTGCGAGCGCATGTGGGGCAGGGCGGCCGACATGGTCCAGTGCGCGGCATAGGGGCCCATGCGCAGCGCGGTATCGAGCTGGGCGTCGGTCTTGTTCTCGAAGCGGGCAACGCCGCTGCCGCGCCAGGCGTTGTTTACCAGGATATCGACCGGCCCGGCCGCTTCCATCATGGCCAGGACGCTGGCCTTGTCGGTCACGTCGACAGGGATGTAGCGCGCCGCGCCGCCTTCGGCAACGATTTCCGCAGCGCAGGCCGCGCCCGTGGCGTTATCGAATTCGGCGACGATCACGGCTGCGCCTTCGCTGGCGAACCGGCGTGCAATGCCCTTGCCAATTCCCTCGCCCGCGCCAGTAATCAGCGCGGTGCGCCCCGAAAGCCTTCCTGCCATCCGATCGTCCCTGTGTATCTTGGTGAGATTTGCAGCTTTGAATCCGCAAATGATGATCCAAAAATAGATTTTGACATATAAATGCGCATAAAATAGCGTATTTGACAACGCAAAACATGGAGTGAGTGATGCGCGGTTTGCAAGGCAAGGTCGGGATTGTGGCTGGCGGTGGACGCGGAATTGGCGCGGCCACGGCGCGGCGTCTGGCCGAAGAAGGCGCGGCGGTCGTGATTGGTGACATCACCGAGGCCTGGGCTGCCGAAACTGCCGAGGCGATCCGCAGTGCCGGGGGCAAGGCGATCGGCGTGCATCTCGATGGCACCAAGGCGGCATCGCAGCAGGCGATCGTCGCGGCGGCGCTGGCCGAGTTCGGCGGGCTCGATTTCTACCACTCCAACCTGGCCGGCGGGACCGAGGGCGATATCGACGCGCTCAACTGCTCGGAAGAAGTGCTCGACCGCTCGTTCGCGATCAACACCAAGAGCCACCTGTTCGCCACCCAGGCCGCGCTGCCGGTGATGCTTGAACGCGGCGGCGGGGCGATGATCTATACCTCGTCGGGCGCGGCGACGGCGGGCAATGCCTTTCAGGTTGCCTATCCGATGACCAAGAACGCCGTCCACGCGCTGGTTCGCCACGTGGCGGCGAAGTACGGCAAGAAGGGCATCCGCGCGAACGGGATCAGCCCCGGCGTGGTGATGACCGAAGCGGTGGCGCAGCACCTGACCCCCGAATATGTCGAGGCGACGCTGAAGACCGTGCCGCACACGCGCCTTGGCAAGCCCGAGGATATCGCCGCTGCCGTAGCCTTCCTCGCATCCGACGATGGCGAGTGGGTCAACGGGCAGGTCTGGCACGTCAACGGCGGCCTCATCAAGCGCGACTGATGGCAGTTCGCCCCTATTGCGCTGCGCAGGAACTCCATGACCTGGCGTTCCGCTATGGTCTGGCCGTGGACAGCCTCGATCCGGCGATGCTGGCTTCGGTCTTCACCCGCGACGGCGTGATGCGCGGGCTGGGGCAGGTCGAGGCGCGCTATGCGGGGGCGGCGGGCTTTGCTGCGATGATCGGTGAAGTCCGGGCGAGCTTCCAGCGCACTCAGCACAATGTCTTCAACCAGACGTTCGACCTATCGGACGATGGAACCGTGACCGGGCTGACTACCGGGATCGCCAGCCACATCCTGCCGGCCGCCGACGACGCGCCGGATTGGACCCTGCTGGACTTTGCCATGCGCTACCATAACCGGTATGCCAAGGAAGACGGGGTGTGGAAGTTCGCCGAGCGTCAGCTGGAAGTTGTCTGGGTGGAAACCCGCAAGGTCGCGCGGTTCAGCCCGGCCATGCTGGGGCGCGAATTGCGGGGCTTCTGAACGGTGGATTGATTGCCGCGACGGCGCGGCATGGAGTTGACGCGGCATCCAATTGGGGGTTTTGCCAGGGCATGAGCGAAGATTTTCCGATCGATGACATCGACCGCGCGATTGTCGAACAATTGCGCATCAACGGTCGGGCCACCAACCAGCAGATCGCCAATCGGCTGGGGCTGACGGCGGCCACGGTGTCGGCGCGCATCCGCCGGATGGAAGAGGCGGACAAGTTGCGGGTGGTCGCCGTCTCGGACTTTTCCGCCCACGGCTACAACGTCCTCATGGAAGTGGCGATCGAAGTCGATGGCCGTCCGGCGGCCGAAGTCGCGGATGAACTGACGGCCTTTCCCGAAGTCTTCGCCGCGCACCTGGTGACCGGTCGCTATGATATCGACATGCTGGTTGTGCTGCGCGATTTCGACGACCTTGCCGGTTTGCTGCTGGACAAGTTTTCCAAGGTTCGCGGTGTCCGCTCGATGGTTCCGGCGATCGCCGTCGATGTGATCAAGTACAAGTTTGACGTGGCGCCGATCGATGCCCGGGGGGACGCATGACAACGCCGCAGCTTGATGAACTCGACCGCCAGCTGATCGAGGTCCTGGCCCAGGATGCCCGGGTGTCGAACCGCAAGATCGCGGTCGACCTGGGTGTAACCGAAGGCACCGTGCGCGGGCGCATCAAGCGCTTGCAGCAGGATGGGCTTATCTCGTTCACCGCCATCACCAGCTTCGGCCTGGCCGATTCCGCGCGGATGGCCTTCATCGGGGTGCAGGCCGATTTTGCCGATGTTCGCGAAGTGGGGCGGCGGATCGCGGAGCTGTCGTCGGTCAACGCGGTTATGATCACCATGGGGCGCTTCAACATCCTGGCGATCTGCCTGTTCAACACGCTCGACAACCTGC
Source organism: Novosphingobium sp. (assembly GCF_041915465.1). GTDB lineage: Bacteria > Pseudomonadota > Alphaproteobacteria > Sphingomonadales > Sphingomonadaceae > Novosphingobium. The sequence continues at coordinate 7,678 of NZ_JAYSBK010000052.1, forward strand.
ACGAAGTCGCATCCAGCCAGATCCTCGCGATCCCGGGGGTGCATCACGTCGAAACCTCGATCGCGGTCAAGACGGTCAAGTACAACGCCCGAGTCGTGCGGATCACCGAGGCAGATGTTGCCGAAGTGGATGATGGTTGATGGCATTTTGCGTAGTTTGATGTGTTAAAAACTACGCAAGGTGTAAGGCTGTTTGATCTTTCGCAATGCATTACGCAAATGCATTGCGTTTCGGCTGCGATTTGCCTATTGTTCCCCCAACGAGGCATTGGGGAGATTTTATGGCTACGACCGCAGACTATGGGCTGGGCGAGTTCACCTATCCGCGCGGGTGGTTCATGGTGGCCCGGGCGGAAGAGGTTGGCACCACGCCGATCGCGGTGCGCTATTTCGGCCAGGACATGGTGATCTATCGCGGCGGGCAGAGCGGCAAGCCGTTCATGATCGAGGCCTATTGCCCGCACATGGGCACGCACCTGGCGCGCAACACCACCTCTTATGTGATCAAGGACGCCGAGCACGTCGAGGGCGACAACATCCGTTGCCCCTATCACGGCTGGCGCTTTGGCCCGGACGGCAAGTGCAACCAGATCCCCTATTCACCGGCTCCGGTGCCCAAGGCCGCCTGCCTCAAGAGCTGGAAGATCGTCGAGCGGGCGGGTTGCCTGTGGACCTGGTACGACCCGGAAGGTCTTGAGCCGGACTACGATCTGCCGGCCTTCGCGCCTTACGATGCGCCGCACTGGGTCAACTGGAACGTGCGCGAGCTGGGCGAACTGGCCTGCCATCCGCAGGAAGTGGTCGATAACATGGCCGACAAGGCCCACCTCGAGCCCGTCCACGGTTCGATCGACATTGCCTCGTTCGAGAACGAGTTTGCCGATCATGTCTGCCGCCAGATCCTTTCGGCCGGGCACAAGACCCTGGCGGCAGAGGGCGGCGAGCCGATGACCAATGATACCTGGTATACCGGCCCTGGCATTCTCCAGTCGGAAATGATCGGCGCCAATCCCTCGCTCATGCTGATCGCGCACACGCCGATCGACGATGGTCTGCTCAAGGTCTGGTACGGGCTGCTGGTCAAGGTGGCCAATGCCAGCCCGACTGACGACGATCGCGCCCTGGCCCGCGCCTATGAAGATGCCGGCGTCGATGCCTTTGCCCAGGACTTCGAGATCTGGAGCAACAAGCGGCCCTGCATCAACCCGATGATGGTGCGCGGCGATGGTCCGTTCGACAAGGTGCGGGTGTGGTATCGCCAGTTCTACAATCCGCGCGCCCAGGCCGAAACGTTCCAGAAGCGGGTCAATGGCCGCTACACCACGCGCGGCACCAAGGCTGCGCCGTGGGATGCGGTAGCCTGACCGCTTGAACCTGCTCCAACGCAGAGGCCCGCTCCGGCATCCCGGGGCGGGCCTTTCGTTTGGCGGCAGTTCCGCGCGCCGGCTCAGGTGGCGGTGGCGCCGCCATCGACCACCAGGGGATGGCCGGTCACGAAGCTGGCATGGTCGGAGCACAGCCACAGCACCGCGGCGGCGATTTCCTCGGCCTGGCCCATGCGGCCCATCGGAGTCATCGAATCGAGCAGCTTGCGCATGTCCGGGTTGGCGGTGAGCGGCGCGGTCATCGGGGTCTCGATGACACCGGGGCAGACCGCGTTGACGCGGATGCCGGCCTTGGCCCAGCGCAGCGCGCCGTGCCGGGTCAGGCCGATCACGCCGTGCTTGGTGGCGGTGTAGCCCGGCTGCGCGCCGTTGCCGACCAGGCCATTGATCGACGAGGTGTTCACGATCGCGCCCTTGCCCTGCTTGAGCATGACATCCGCTTCCTCGCGCATGCAGTACATCACGCCCGACAGGTTGATGGCCACCGCGCGGTCCCACACGGCGTCGTCGTATTCGTCGGCGCCCATGTTGTTGATGCCGGCATTGTTGTGCGCGAAATCCAGCCGCCCGTATTCGCTGACGGCGCGGGCCACCAGCGCCTTGACCGCATCGGCATCGGCCACGTTGCAGTGCTGGAACACCGCCTTGCCGCCCGCAGCCTCGATCAGCGCGACGGTTTCCTCGCCGCCGGCCTGATTGACGTCGGACACCACGACCGAGGCCCCCGAAGCGGCAAAGCCCAGTGCGGTCGCGCGGCCGATCCCGCCGCTTGCGCCCGTAACCAGCGCAACCTTGCCGTCGAAACCGTAATTCATCACCCTCTCCTTGATATGCGTAGAAATTAGATTACAGGATAACGCAAATAATGGTCAATCAATGATTGCAGGAGCAAAACTCGAATGAGTGACAGTCTTTTCTCGCCGGTCGCTCTGGGTGAGATCGAGCTTGCCAACCGGATCGTCATGGCCCCCATGACCCGTGATCGCGCGGGGCCAGGCGATGTGCCCGGGGACATCATGGTAGAATACTATGCTCAGCGGGCAAGTGCCGGGATGATCGTGACCGAGGGCGTTCAGCCCAGCCCGGCCGGCAAGGGGTACTGGCGCACGCCCGGCATCCACAGCGCCGAACAGATCGCGGGCTGGCGCAGGGTGGCCGATGCGGTCCATGCGCGCGGCGGCCGGATCGTGATGCAGTTGATGCACTGCGGGCGCGTGGTGGTTCCGGCCAATCGCGGCTTTGACGCCGATGTGATCGCGCCGTCCGCCCTGCCGTGCCCGGTGCAGGTGCCGGGGCCTGACGGGACGCCGATGGATTCCGCCATGCCACGTGCGATCGCGGCGGCGGAAGTGCCGGCCTTGCTCGAGGAATATGCCCAGGCCGCGCGCAATGCCGTGGCTGCGGGAATGGACGGGGTGGAACTGCACTGCGCCAGCGGCTACCTGATCAACCAGTTCCTCAACCCTGCCAGCAACCAGCGCGAAGACGAATTTGGCGGCAGCGTGGAGAACCGCATCCGCTTCCCCAACATGGTGCTCAAGGCTTTGGCCGGGGCGATCGGGGCAGGGCGGGTCGGCTTCCGCATTTCGCCCGGCAATCCCTATAACGGGATGGACCCGGCTGATCCGGCGGCCACCTTCGGCCCGTTCGTCAAGGCGGCCGACGCGCTGGGCCTGGCGTTCCTGCACGTGGTCGACATGGGTCTTCCAGAACTTGACACGCTGGCGCTGCTGCGGGCCAATTTCAGCGGGCCGATCATCGCCAACAACAACCTCAAGGCAGACAGCGCCCGCGCGCTGCTCGAGGCCGGCAAGGCCGAGGCGGTCAGCTTTGGCCGGGCGTTCATCGCCAACCCCGACCTGGCCGAGCGGATCAAGGCCGGCGCAGCCCTGGCCAAGCCCGATTTCAGCCTGCTCTATACCGGGGAAGAGCGCGGTTACACCGACTATCCCGCGCTTTGAGCGGAGCAAACGCAACGGGCTCCGGCCTTTCGACCAGAGCCCGCCTTTGCGTGCGGGGCTGTGGAGAGATCAGCCGACCGCGCGCAGGCCCTGATTGCCGCCTTCGCCATCGGGCTTGGCGTAATAGCGGCTGTACCATTGCCGGAACTGCGGGATCGGGCCATCGCCGTCGCAGATGATCGGATTGGCTTCAAAGCGCATCCGGTCCCAGATTACCTTGTCCTGATCGAGCTGCTTGCAGATGTCGCGGATCAGCGCCTTGGCAAGGCCCGCACCGGGCCCGTTGGCCTGGCTCTTGGGCTGCATGAAGCCATAGCGGACCCGCAGCACGTCTTCCTCGATCGGGACCAGGCTGGCCACCAGCAGGGTTTCCGAAATCCCGCGGAAGCGCACCCAGCTCTGCCCGGCGCCCATCGTGTCATAGCTGATCAGGCCGTCGACGATTCCGCTGGGCGTGCCCATCTGCGCCTTCACATCGGCGCCGCGGCCCCAATCGCCCCAGCGCAGTTCGGCCTGCGGCACATCAGCCGTGCCGTGGATGTACTTGAAGTGGGCCACGTCGACGCCGTTTTCGGCCATGTTCTGGATCGAGCCGTAAACGATCCATTCGTGCATGTCGTATTCGGTCCATTCCGGATCGCCGTATTCCTCGTGCACGACCACGTCCCACATCGGCGCGACGTTCTGGTCGGGATGATACCACACCCAGATCCAGCCGTTGGCTTCGGTCACCGGCCAGGTGCGCAGGCACTTGCGCTTGACCTGCGGCGGGATCGCCTTGGCATAGGGGATGTCCTTGACCACGCCTTCCTCGCCGTCATAGCGCCAGGCGTGGAACGGGCATTCCAGCAGATTGCCGGAAACCTTGCCGCCGTGGCCCATGTGCGCGCCCAGGTGCTTGCACCAGGCGTCGGTGACACGGACCTTGCCGTCCTCACCCCGCCAGATCGCGAGATCCTTGGAGAAGTAGCGCAGCGGCTTGACCTGGCCGACCGCGATGAAGTCGGTCTGCTCGACCGCGTACCAACCAAACGGAAAGCCGATTTCCATCCCGCGCTCGGCGGGGGAGGGACGGCCCTCAAGCGGGGCGACGCGCCAATCGACCAGATCCTGGCCGCGCAGCTTCTCCAGAACCTGCCAGACCGCGACGGGAGGGGTGCGGGCGTCGGTGACGCCAGGGGTGTTGCTCATGGGATAGCTCCTGCTTACGCTGCCTTGGACTTGGCGCCGGGCCGCTTGTCGATGGTGGTGTGCACGCCGTTGACGCGCCCCTGGAACTCCGCTGCCTTGTCGCGGGGGTTGTAGAACTGGCGATACCAGATGCGTTCCTTGTGGAACGGACCGTCATCGGGGATCTGCATGATGGCGAGGGCCGGTTCCTTGTGCTGCCAGACCTCGAAATCCTGGGCAAAGGCTTCGAGCGCGACGTCCTGGTAGCTGCGCGCCATCGATACGCCGGCCTCGTCGGCGCGGGCATCGGCCACCTTGACCATCAGCGCGTACCACACCCGCACTTCGCCATCCTCGACCGGCGTGTTGCAAATCATGATGATCGAGGGGTGCTGGCCTTCCATGCGCGAGAGCAGGATGCCGGGGCCGGTGTACCAGGTGTCGGTGATCAGCACATCCTGCGCGCTGTCGGACACCAGCGTGCGGTGGCCCGCGCCGAACCGCTGGAAGATCAGGTGATCGCGGAACTCGTTCTCGAAGTAGACGATGTCCTTGCTGCCATGCACCGGAATGAAGTGGGCGACGTCGGCCATGTTGTCGACAATCTCCTGCGGGTGGATCGGCAGGGTGCCAAGATGGTCGAGCCGCCAGCGGACCCAGCCCTGTTCCTCCATGTCCCATTCTTCGAACAGCGGCAGGTCGAAGTCGGGCTGGCCGCCTTCCTCATCGTGCCACATCCAGATGCAGCCCGCGCGCTCGATCACCGGGAAGGTCTTGATGCAGGCCGCCTTGGGGATGCCGTGGGTGGAATAGGGGATGTCGTCGGCCTTGCCGTCGGGGCCAAAGCGCCAGCCGTGGCCGGGGCAGCGGATCGATTCGCCCTGGATCTGCTCGCCATCGCGCACCACGTAGCTGGTCGTGTTGCGGCCGATGTGGATGCGCATATGCGGGCAATAGGCGTCGACCAGGTAAACCTTGCCGCTTTCCCCGCGATAGGCGACGAATTCGCGCCCGAAGAAGCGCAGCGGCACCGGCTTGTCAGCGATGTCGCCGGCTTCGGCGATCATGAACCAGCCACGCGGAAACGTGAGCGGACCCAGTCCGTATTCGGCAGTCTTGGCCATGGAATTCTCTCCCTTTTCCGTCTGGCTCAGATGAAAGTGTCGGTGTTCGGATTGCCCAGCAGATAGCCGCCGAAATTGCGCCGGACCGAGCCGGGGTTGTTGGCGATGTGGGTGCGGCCCGAATGGATATCGACGAAGGCGCGGACCAGCGGGCTGGAGCGATAGATCCCCTGCGCGCCGCTCGAATAGAACATCCGCGAGATCAGGTTCGCGCAGCGATCGAGGATCTGGCCCGACTGGAAGCGGAACAGCAGGCGTTGTTCCAGATCGTACTGCGCCCCGGCCGAGGCCTGCTGCATCAGCACGTCGAAGTTACGGTTCAGCACCAGCTTCATTTCGTCGATCGCGGCGGCGGTTTCGGCGATCACGCCCTGGGCGTCGGGATCGTTCGCGGTGCGCGAGAAGTCGTTCGAGCTGACCCGGGCCGCACCATAGGCGCGGAAGGCATCGAGCGCGCCCTGCAAGGCGCCGATAGACGAGGACGACACTGCCCGCACGAAGATCTGCCCGAACGGCAGCTTGTAGAGCTGGGCATCATTGACCTTCAGGCCCGGGCTGGTGGTGGCGAAGCCATCCTTCGAGCGGTGCGAGCGATAGGCCGGGACGAACGCGTCCTTGACCACCACGTCCTGGCTGCCGGTGCCGCGCAGGCCCAGCGTATCCCAGACATAGTCGATCTCGAAGTCGCTGCGCGGGACGAGGAAGGTGCGGTAATCGGGCGCGCCGCCTTCGGGATCGGGTACCAGCCCGCCCAGGAACGCCCACTGGCAGTGATCGACGCCCGAGGAGAAGCCCCAGCGGCCGCTGATCCGGTACCCGCCCTCGACCGGGGTCACTTCGGCGCGCGGCATATAGGACGAGGAAATCAGCGTGGTCGGATCATCGCTCCACACATCGGCCTGGGCCTGCGCGTCGAACAGCGCCAGCTGCCAGTTGTGGACCGCCACCACGCCCAGCACCCATGCCGACGACATGCAGCCTTCCGCGAGGGTCATCTGCACCGCATAGAAGCTCTGCGGATCAAGCTCGTAGCCGCCCCAGCGCTTGGGCTGCAGGATCTTGAAGAACCCGGCTTCCTGGAAATCGCGGATCGTTTCGTCGGGGACCTTGCACTCGTTCTCGCACTGCTGCGCGCGCTCGCGCAGCGCCGGGACAAGCGCGCGGGCCTTTTCGACGAGGGCTTGGGTCAGGTCGATCTTGGCGGCATTTGTCTGCATCGCAATTCTCCTTGCGGTAAGGGGTGTCAGGCGGCGTTGGCCAGGGCGGCCTGTTCGTCGGCGCCGAAGCCGACGCTGAAATCGTGGCCCCACAGGCTCACCGACGTGCTTTCGAAAACGGTGTGGTGGTCCCAGTCGATCGTCCGGCCACCAAAGCCGTATTCGATCGCGAAACCGCCCGGCGACATGAAGTAGAAGCTGGTCATGTGATCGTTGGTGTGCTTGCCCAGCGTGGCCATCAGCCGGACCCCGGCGCGCTGCATCCGGTCATAGGCGCGGCCAACCTCATCGAGGCTTTCCACTTCGAACATCAGATGGACGCAGCCCGAGGGGACTTCACCTTCGAACAGCGCGAGGCTGTGATGGCGGCCATTGTCGCAGTGCATAAAGTCGATCCGCTGCGCCATGTCCGGGGCGGGGCGGTGGATCAGGACATCGGACAGCCCGAAGCCCAGCACGTCGATCAGGAACTGGCGGGTCTCGGCAATGTTCGGGGCCGGCAGAACCATGTGGCCCAGGCCCAGCTCGCCGGTCACGAAGCCGGGGACCCCGACAGGCGAGGCAAAGCGATCGAAATCGGTGACATAGCCATAGGACAGTTCGTGCCGGTTACCGGCGGGATCGCGGAACCAGACCATGTCGAACACGTGGCGCAGCGCGCATTCCTGCGACGTCGCGGCGGTATAGCTGACGTCGCGTGCGCGCAGTTCTTCGCAGGCGGCGGCAAATTCGGCCTCGCTGCGCAGTTCCCAACCCGATGCGAAGAAGCAGTCGGCATCTCCGGCCTCGACGAACACGCGGCCCGCGCGCTCGTCCATTTTGAGAGCCAGCCCGCCGGGGGCGTCCTTGACGCTCATTCCCAGGACATCGCTTGCGAAAGCGCGCCAGGCCTGCGGATCGCTGGTCTTGACGACAACGTATGTCAGCGCTGCAACCTTCACGGCGTTCCTCCCGGCCTGCTTGATGCCCGATGGGTAACGCCCGGGGCGGCGAGGGAACATTGACCGGAATCAATTTATTCGATGTTTGCGTAATAAATTGGACTGCATGTAACGCAAAACGACAATCAAATCGCAAATCATGGCTTTTTATGCGAACCAAATTCGCAATCGCCGCGTGAATGACGTTGACCAGTCCGCCGTGCTGGGACATGGCTCTGGCAAACGCACGCGCTGTACGCAGGAGGATCGCCATGGCCGCCAATGCCTATTCACATCTGCTGGCCCCGGGCCGGATCGGCCAGCTTGAGATCCGCAACCGGATCCTGGTCACCGCGATGGGTGTCAGCCTGTCCGAAAGCGATGGCCACGTCGGCGAGCGGCTGATGGCCTATCATGAGGAGCAGGCCAAGGGCGGGGCCGGGCTGATCATCACCGGGGTGGCCGGGGTGGCCTGGCCAGTGGGCGCGGTGCAGCCCAACCAGACCGCGATTTCCGATGACCGTTTCCTGCCGGGGCTCAAACAGCTGACCGAGCGGGTCCACCGCCACGGCGCCAAGATCGCGGCGCAGCTGCATCATGGCGGGCTGGTTGCAGGCTATTCCTCGGATGCGTTCGACGCGGAACTGTGGGCGCCGTGTTATCCGCCGCAGCTGGCGGGCGATTTCATCGATTTCTTCCTGCCCGAGGAAATGGCGGGCTTCAGCGGCAAGATGCCGCGGATCAAGGTGCTGGAGGCGGCTGACATCGATCTGGTGGTCGAACAGTTCGGGGCTGCAGCCGCGCGCGCCAAGGCGGCAGGCTTTGACGGGATCGAGCTGCACGGCGGCCACGGCTACCTGCTGTCGTCGTTCATGTCGCCCAAGACCAACAGCCGCACCGACGAATACGGCGGGCCGCTGGAAAACCGCGCGCGGCTCTTGCTGCGGGTGATTGCGGCGGTCCGCGCGGCGGTCGGCCCGGACTTCCCGGTCTGGGTCAAGCTCGACACGGCCGAACACGGCAAGGACGGCGGGATCGAGCTGGCGCACGCGATCGAGGCGGCGCGGCTGGTCGAAGCCGCGGGCGTCGATGCGATAACCGCCACCTCCTATCACAATGCCATGATCGGCAAGCTGCATTCGGCCTCGAACATCCCGCACGAGCCCGAAACCAACATTCCGGCGGCCGCCGCGATCAAGGCGGCGGTGCGTCTGCCGGTGATTGCCTCGGGCCGGGTCGAGCCGGAAGCGGCCAGCGCCCAGATTGCGGCGGGGCAGTACGATTTCATGGCGATGGGGCGCAAACTGCTGGCCGATCCGGCCTTGCCTGCCAAGCTGGCCGGCAATGCGCCGGATTCGGTCCGCCCCTGCATCTATTGCTACACCTGCGTCTCAACCGCCTATGTCCGCGCGCCGCTGCGCTGCGCGGTCAATCCGGCAACGGGGTTCGAGTGCGAGCGCACCGAGCCGCGCGTCAGCGGCAAGCATTACGTCGTGATCGGCGGCGGGCCGGGCGGCATGGAGGCCGCGCGGCGGCTCAACGAGGCGGGCAACCGGGTGACGCTGCTGGAACGCGGCGAACGGCTGGGCGGCACCCTGCGTATTGCTGCCCTCGCCTATCCGGCCAACGAGCGCCTGCTCGATTGGCAGATCCGCGAACTGGGCCGCTCCTCGGTCGAGGTCCGGCTCAATACCGATGCGACGCCGCAGCTGCTGCGCGAACTGGCCCCCGATGCCGTCGTGGTCGCCACCGGGGCGCGGCGGGATATGCCCGAGCTGCCCGGCAACAACCTGCCCCACGTGTTCAGCGGCGACGATATGCGCAAACTCCTGCTGGGCGAAAGCTCTGACGAACTGAAGCGCAAGACCGGGTTGATGACCCGGCTGGCGACGCGCGTCGGGGCCGCGACGGGGATTACCGCCAATCTCGATTTCGTCCGCGCCGCCACGCGCAAGTGGATGCCGCTGGGGCAGAACGTGGTGATCGTGGGCGGGGAACTGGTCGGCATCGAACTGGCCGAGTTCCTGCACGAGCGCGGCCGGACCGTGACCGTGATCGAGCCGGCACCGCGCCTTGGCAAGGGGCTGCTGCTGGTGCGGCGGATGCGGATCCTCTCCGAACTGCGCGATCACGGCGTCGGCCTGCATGGCGGCGCGCGCGACATCGCGATCGGTGAGAATGTGGTGACCTTCACCGATGCGGCAGGTGTTGCGCAGACAATTAGCGCTGACAACGTCATCGTAGCGATGGGGGCGAGTGGCGATACGGTCCTCGCGGATAGGCTGCGTGCCGCTGGATTAAGGGTCGAAACAGTCGGGGACTGCGAAGGCGTAAGCTACATCGAGGGCGCGGTTCGCGGTGGGGCCGAAGCGGCGGCCAGGTTGTTGGCCTGAGCTTACCGGTCCCGTTGCGCAGGTTGCAGGCGGGCCTACCCCAAAATGTGATGACGGCTGCGGCGCCTGGCCTGATGGGTCAGGCGCCGCTTTTTTGTGTGTGCTCCAGGCAAGAAAAATGGCGCACCGGCCAAAGCCGATGCGCCAATTTCAAAAGCTTGCAGTTCGGTTGGGACGAAACCCTCAGAACTTGATGCCCAGGGTAACGCCGTAGGTGCGCGGATCGGCGAAGTAGCCGCCGGCATAGCCAAGCGCGCCAAAGTCGATCCCGCGGACGAAGTCATGCGAATTTGTCAGGTTCTTGCCCCAGATCTTCAATTCCGCCTCACCGGTGCCAAGCGGGATATGATCAACCCCGATCTGCGCATCGATGATGTTGCGGTTGTCACCCTTGAGCACCGAGTTGAACGGCGAGGTAATGTCGGTCGAGAAGCTGTATTTGCCGTCCTCGTAGGTGTAGCTGACCCGGCCCACCAGGCGCATTCCGTTGTCGCTAAGCGGGACTTGCATGTTCAGCGCGGCATTGGCGGTGAACGGCGAGGTATAGCCAGGCGTCACGACCGAGGCGATGTTGACCGGCGGGTTGCCCGGCGTGGTCGACTGCCCGGCCATGAATTCCTTGTACTTGATATCGACGTAACCAAGGTTGCCTTCAAAGGTGAAGTTGTCGGTCAGCTTGGCCTGGGCTTCGATTTCGAAGCCGGTGTAGGTCACGCGGCCGGCGTTGCCGATCCGGGTGGCGAAGGTTCCGGCCGGCGCGTTCGTCAGCGGAATGTTGACGGCCAGATCCTTGTACACGTTGTGATAGCCAGCCACGTTCAGACGGACACGGCGATCGAACAGCTCGGTCTTCAGGCCAACTTCATACGAAGTGACGTTTTCCGGCTGGAAGTAGGGCAGAACACCGGCAATGGCCGCATCCTGCGCGTTGAAGCCGCCCGAGCGATAGCCAGTGGCAACGCGGGCATAGGCGGAAATGCCCTCGGCCACGTCATAGCCCAGCATCAGGTTCCAGGTGAACTTGCTGAACTTGGCATTGCCGATTTCCGGAATGGCGACGGGCACGGCACCGTTCTGGGTACGGATCATCGTCTTGGTATCCCAGGTGTAGCGCCCACCAGCGGTGAGGCGCAGGCCGCTGTCGTGGCCGCCGGGATAAAGCGTGAACTGACCGTAAAGCGCGGTGCTTTCGCTCTTCGCGGTGTACTTGAGCGTCGCCAGGGTCTGGACCATGCGGAACTGGGCCGGATTCGTCGCACGGAACGAGGGGGCCAGCAGCGGCGCATAGAGCGCAGCGAGGTCAGCCGGGAAGCCCAGGCCGCGCAGCACGCCGACGAAGGCCGTGTTCGAGAAGACCGCAGAGTTGGTGTCGAGGATATAGCCGCTGTTCTGCGGATTGTCCTCGCTGCCCTTTTCCCAGAAGTAGAAGCCGCCGACCACCCAGTCGAGCGTGTCGCTGCTTCCGCTGATTTCCAGTTCCTGGCTGAACTGCTTGTGGCGACGCTTGTTGTTCGTATCGAACAGATTCTGCGTCACGGTCGGGACCGATTGGCTGGACAGATAAGAGGCGGTACCGGCCGAAATGCCAAGATTCTGCAGCAGAGCCGAGGGGAAGCCGTTGAACAGCGTGGTATTGGTGAACTTCGGTCCAGTAAAGGCACCGATGCCGTCAAGGTCGCTGTTGCTGTCATTGTTCCAGAAGCGATAGCCGGTGGTCGACTTCACCTTGAACGGGCCAAAATCGTTCTCGACCTGCAGATTGTGCCCCCAGGTCTTGTCCATCGATGTGCTGGAAATGTCGTTGCAGACCTGATCGCGCCAAACGCGCGTCGGAGCTGCCAGCGCGCGGCAGGCGGCGTTGGCAAAAGTCGCCCCGGCGAGATACTGCTGGACTGCCGCCTGCTGAGTGACAACCACCGGTTGACCATCGACAATCATCGGCGGACGGATTGCGCCGTTGGCCACGTTGGTCAGCTGGAAGTTGGTCGGGCTGCCGGTGGTCTTCGACCAGTCGAAGATGTACTGGATCGAACCGGTCGAACCCAGTTCCGCGCGAGCCGCAAAGCGGAATGCGTCGGTCTTGCGCGCGCCCGGATCCTTCGAATCGTCCGGCTGGAGAATGTTGTCGACTACGCCGTTGCGTTCGCGGTGGCTGTACGAAAAGCTGGTGTCGATGCCCAGGATTCGGCCCGGATCTAGCGAGATCTTGCCGTTCCAGGCATTGAAGTTGCCATAACCGGCCTCAGCCTTGACGCGCAGGGTCTCCGAAGGCTTGCGCGAGATGAAGTGGATCGCGCCGCCGGTGGTGTTCCGGCCAAACAGGGTGCCCTGCGGTCCGCGCAGCACTTCGATGCGTTCGATATCCATGACGTCGAGGGCGCTGGCGCCCGAACGCGCGATGTAGACGCCGTCGACGTAAAGGCCGTTGGCCGTATCGAGGCCAAAGGTTTCGCTGGCCGGGGTCGGGATGCCGCGAATCGAGATGACGGCGGCGGCGCTGCTGGTGGTGCCCTGAACGATGGTCACGTTCGGCGCCATGCCCGACAGGTCGCGCGAGTCCGAAATGCCGAGCTTTTCGACTTTCTCGGCGCTGATGGCGCTGATCGCCAGCGGCACATCTTGCAGGTTCTGTTCGCGCTTCTGCGCGGTGACGACGATCTCGTCGAGCCCGCTACCCTGGTTTTCCTCCGCTTCCTGCGCAAGCGCAGGGGCTGCAACTGCGATCAAGCTTGCGCCCAGAAACAAGCGCGCGACGGCGCGCGAGGTGCTGTTGAAATTCATGAACGACTCCCCTCAACCTTGGATTTGGTTTTCCAACACCGCAAATTTGAACGTATGCGTAAAAAAAGTCAATGCATGCTACGCAATAATGTCAAAAAATGCAGATATGGTGCGTAAAGGCGGCGTTTCGTGGCAAATTTGACGCGATTCCCGATGCGGGCGGCTTCGCGCAAGGCGAGCAGGGATCGCTGTGCCTGCCCGCACAGTCACGGACTTCTCGCGATCGCTGATCGATTGTCTGGTGGGCGATACCCACGTCGGACGCCGGGCGATCAATCTCGATGAGCAGCGCTGGGTCGGCTCGGTTGCGCGGCGACAGCCTGACCAGACGCATCATGAGATCCGGGCGCCTCCAAGGCCGGTCAAGGGTGATACCCTCGATTATCTCTTTCGGGTCTTTCACCGGGGCGCAAGCTGGGTCAAGCGATGGCGCTCGACCCGGGGGCGAGCCGGGCGCTCGGGCTTGGCAGCCTCGCTTTCAGCATTTGCTTTGCTAGACGCGTGGGCTGAACAATATGGTGGCCGGATCGTCTTGCCGCTTACGACGCTGGCCTGCGCAGCGGCCCCACAACTGTTGATCCACGCCCACCGTTATCTGCCGATGCTGCTGGCCGCGCCGGGGCTGGGTAGGGCTGGCGGCGGATTTGCCGATCGACAGCTTCGAACAGCGCCGTCAGATCATCGATGTCCGCGTCGATCATTTCATCCCAGTCGGCCAGCACCTTTTCAAGCGCCTCGCGGACCCCGATTGTGGCGGCGCTCGCAGCCGGCAAGGGCACCTTGTGCGGCCAGGGGTGGCCGGTCAGATTGTTGACAAGCCATCCCGCGGCAACCAGCGAGCAGACGTTTGCGGCAATGCAGATCCAGTGTGGCCAGCCCCAGGGGTCATGCCCAGTGGCACCCAAGGCGCACAACAGCGCGCAAGCCCCGCCGGGAGGGTGAAGACAGCGCAGCATCGACATGACGGCGATGGCAAGTCCCACGGCAATGCTCGCACTCAGTACCGGAGCACCGAGAAAATGACCGGTCGCCAGACCGATCGCCCCCGAAATCAGGCTGCCTCCGATTACCGACCATGGCTGGGCCAAGGGGCTGGCCGGAACCGCGAACACGAGCACCGCCGAGGCGCCCAGTGGCGCAACCAGCAAGGGCAGGCCGACAGAACCGTCACCAAGCAACAGCCACGACGTCACCCCGGCAAAGCCGATGCCGAGTG
>NZ_JAYSBK010000053.1:0-19975 GCF_041915465.1 Novosphingobium sp.
GGCGCGCCCTATGGCCTCAAGATGGCCTGCGGCGAAAATCCGAAGCGCGTATACGGCTCGAAGGGCCGGATGCCCTCGACCCGCATGGGCAACTTCGCGGTCAACCGCGAAACCTGGATCAAGGCCCAGGAATACAAGCGCAAGCGCGACGAGGGCAAGCTGGAGAGCCGCGACCTTGCGATGGAAACGCTGGTCGGCGTGCTCGACGGTGAAATCCTGGTCCAGAACCACTGCTACAAGGCCGAGGAAATGGCCATGGTGATCGATATGTCGAAGGAATTCGGCTATCATGTGGCGATGTTCCACCACGCGGTGGAGAGCTACAAGATCGGTGACCTGCTCAAGGAGAACGACATCTGTTCGGCTGTCTGGGCCGATTGGTGGGGCTTCAAGATGGAAGCCTATGACGCGATCCCCGAAAACGCCGGCCTGCTCTACAAGGCGGGGGCCTGCGTGGTGATCCACTCCGACGACGAGAACGGGATCCAGCGGCTCAATCAGGAAGCCGCCAAGGCGCAGGGCGACGCCCGCCGCGCCGGGATCGACATCCCCGATGCCGAAGTGATCCGCTGGCTCACGCTCAACCCCGCCAAGGCCATCGGCGTCGACAAACTGACCGGCAGCCTTGCCGCCGGCAAACAGGCCGACGTGGTGCTGTGGAACGGCAACCCGCTGTCGGTCTATTCGCGGCCCGAAAAGGTCTGGGTCGATGGCGCCCTGATGTTCGATGCCGACGATCCCAAACACCGCCCGGTAAGCGACTTCGAGCTTGGCCAGAATGGCGAAGGAGACGTAAAATGAACGCCCCCCGCTTCAAGGCCAGCTGGGCATTTAGCGCAGCCGCTGCGCTGCTGGCCGCAACCGCAACCCCCGCGCTCGCGCAGGACATGGCGATTACCAATGCCAAGCTGGTGATCGGCGATGGCACCCCGCCGATCGATGGCGGCACCGTGGTGGTGCGCGGCGGCAAGGTCGTCGCTGCCGGAGCCGGCGTTGCCGTGCCCGCCGGGGTGACGGTAATCGACGCCCAGGGCAAGTGGGTGACCCCCGGCCTGGTCGTCGCGGTCACCGATCTTGGCCTGCTCGATGTCGGCGCGGTCGACGACAGCAACGATGAAGGCGCGCAAAAGTCGCCCTTCAGCGCCGCGCTCGACATTGCCCCGGCGATCAACCCGCTGGCCCAGCCGATTGCCGTCAGCCGCGCCGGCGGCGTGACGCGCGCGGCGGTTGCCCCGCTTTCGACCAGCTCGATCTTCGAGGGCCAGGGCGCGATCATCGACCTAGGCGCCGATCCCGATGCCGTAACCGTCCCGCGCGCGTTCCAGTATGTGGAACTGGGCGAGGGCGGCGCGCAGCTTGCCGGTGGCAGCCGCGTTTCGTCCGTGGCCGAACTGCGCAATGCCCTGGGCGAGGCGAAGGAACTGGCCGCCGCCCCGGCAGGAGCACGCCGAGACGACGTGTTGCTCAACCGCAGTGATGCGGTCGCGCTGGTGCCGGTGGTGACCGGGAAGCAACCGCTCTACGTCCACGTGGAACGGGCTGCGGACATCCGCATGGCGCTGGCGCTCAAGGCCGAGTTCCCGCTGCTGAGGCTGGTGATCGTCGGTGCGACCGAGGGCTGGATGGTGGCGGACGAGCTGGCGAAGGCGCAGGTGCCGGTGCTGGCAACCCCGCTCAACGACTTGCCCGCCAGTTTTGAAAAGATGGGCGCCACCCAGTCCAACGTCGGCCGCATGGCCAAGGCCGGGGTGAAGGTCTCGCTCGGCGCGTTCTTCGACCAGCCGCGCTATGCCCCGCAATATGCGGGCAACCTCGTGGCGCTGACCCGCGTGCCGGGGGCGACCGGGCTCAGCTGGGACAAGGCCTTCGCCGCGATCTCGTCCGGCCCGGCCGAAGCGCTGGGCATGGGCGACAAGTTCGGCTCGCTGCGGCCGGGCCGCGCGGGCGACGTGGTGATCTGGGACGGCGATCCACTGGAACTGCAAACGGGCGTGGTGCGCGTGTTCATCGACGGGGTGGAACAGCCGCTGTCGAACCACCAGACCCGCCTGCGCGACCGCTACATGACGCCGACCGAGGGCAACCTGCCCAAGGCCTACGACTGGTAAGACAAAACCGGTTGCACGCAGCAGAAGATGTGTTACCCCATGTTGACGCCGTCAACATGGGGTTGCCCCGATGGATAACGCACTTGCTCATCTGATCGCCGCCGCGCTTGCCTTTGTCGGCACGCATTTCGCCCTGTCGCACCCGCTGCGCGCGCCCCTGGTGCGGCTGACGGGGGAAAAGGGCTTTCCCGCGCTCTACTCGGTGGTCGCCTTCGCCACTTTTGCCTGGCTGGTGGTGGCGTTCCGCGCGGCGCCCCCAGCGGTACCGCTGTGGAACGGGCAGAGCGAAGGTGCGTGGATCGCCGCCAGCCTGTTGACCCTGCTTGCCGCGGTGCTGTTCATCGGCAGCCTCCAGGGCAATCCCGCCATGCCCGATCCGCGCGCCGCCGCCCATGCCGCCAAAGGCCCGCACGGCGTGTTCTTCGTGACGCGCCATCCGATGATGTGGAGCTTTGCGCTGTGGTCAGCCGCACACATCCTGATCAGCCCGACGCCGCGCGTCATGGTGCTGGCAGGGGCCATGGCATTCCTCGCCCTGGTCGGCTCGCATCTGCAGGACCGCAAGAAGGAAGCGCTGATGGGCGCGGCTTGGGCGGGCTGGGAGGCCCAGACCAGCTACTGGCCCAGGCTGGGCGCGCTGGGCAAGGCGGGCGCGAAGAACTGGCTGATCGGCACCGCGATCTGGCTTGCCGCCACCTGGGCGCACGTGTGGCTGGCTTACATCCCCGCAGGGCTGTGGCGCTGGGTGGGCTAACCTAAGCCCGCGCCCCTTCCACGCCCGCGGAATTGTGCCGCAGGGCCTTGAGCACGCAATCGACGATGTGCGGGGCGTTGAGGCCGGCGGCGTCGTATTGCTTTTCGGGGCTGTCGTGGTCCTGGAACACGTCGGGCAGGCGCAGGGTACGGATTTTCAGACCCGCATCGGTCAGCCCTTCGTCGCTCGCCATGGTCAGCACGTGGGCGCCGAGGCCGCCGATCGAGCCCTCTTCCACCGTCACGACAACTTCGTGGCTGGCCATAAGCTGGCGGATCAGCGCCTCGTCCAGCGGCTTGGCAAAGCGCAGGTCGGCGACCGTGGTCGAGAGGCCGCGGGCGTCGAGCTGGTCGGCAGCCTTCAGCGCCTCGGCAAGGCGCGTGCCGAGCGAGAGGATCGCCACCTTGCTGCCGTGGCGCACGATCCGGCCCTTGCCGATTTCGAGCCGCTGCGGAACCTTGGGCAATTCCACCCCCACGCCGTTGCCGCGCGGATAGCGGAAGGCGATCGGGCCGCTGTCATGAAGCGCGGCGGTGTGGGTCATGTGGACCAGTTCCGCCTCGTCGGCGGCAGCCATCACCACCATGTTGGGCAGGCTCGCCAGATAGGTGATGTCAAAGCTGCCCGCGTGGGTTGCCCCGTCAGCCCCGACCAGCCCGGCGCGGTCGATCGCGAAGCGCACCGGCAGGTTCTGGATCGCGACGTCATGGACCACCTGGTCATAGGCGCGCTGCAGGAAGGTCGAATAGATCGCGCAGAACGGGCGCATCCCTTCGGCCGCAAGCCCGGCGGCGAAAGTCACCGCGTGCTGTTCGGCAATGCCGACGTCGAAGCTGCGTTCGGGGAACCGTTCCGCGAACTTGTCGAGCCCGGTACCCGAAGGCATCGCGGCGGTGATCGCGCAGACCGTGGGATCGCGCTCTGCCTCGGCGATCAGGGCCTTGGCGAAGACATTGGTGTAACTGGGCGTGCCGCCCGCGCTCTTCACCTGTTCACCGGTGATGACGTCGAACTTCTGGACGCCGTGGTACTTGTCCGCCGCCGCTTCGGCCGGGGCATAGCCCTTGCCCTTTTGCGTGACGACATGGATCAGGCACGGCCCTTCGGCGGCATCGCGCACGTTTTCGAGGATCGGGATCAACTGCTCGAGGTTGTGCCCGTCGACCGGGCCGACGTAGTAAAAACCCAGTTCCTCGAACAGGGTGCCGCCCATCGCCATGCCGCGCGCGAATTCGTCGGTCTTCTTGGCGGCGCGGTGGAGCGGTTCGGGCAGGCGGCGTGACAAGCGCTTGGCCAGTTCGCGCACCCTGAGGAACGGCTGCGATGAGACCAGCCGCGCGAGATAGGCCGAAAGCCCGCCCACCGGCGGCGCGATCGACATGTCGTTGTCGTTGAGGATCACGATCAGGCGATTGCCGGCCTCGGCCGCGTTGTTCATCGCCTCATAAGCCATGCCGGCGCTCATCGCGCCGTCGCCGATCACCGCGATGCCCTTGCCCGGCCGGCCCGACAGCTTGTTGGCAATCGCAAAGCCCAGCGCGGCAGAAATCGAGGTTGAGCTGTGGGCTGCGCCAAACGGGTCGTATTCGCTTTCGCTGCGCTTGGTGAAGCCCGAAAGGCCCCCGCCGGTGCGCAGGGTGCGGATGCGATCGCGCCGCCCGGTCAGGATCTTGTGCGGATAGGCCTGATGGCCCACATCCCACACCAGCCGGTCAATCGGCGTGTTGAAGACATAGTGAATCGCGACGGTCAGTTCGACCACGCCAAGGCCCGAACCAAGGTGCCCCCCGGTCGTGCCCACCGCGCTGATCATCTCGGCGCGCAGTTCGTCGGCCAGTTGACGCAATTGGCCGGGCTGAAGGCGACGCAGATCAGCGGGGTTATCGACCGTGTCGAGCAGCGGAGTTGCCGGATTGAGGCTCATGACCAAGCCCTTACACCTATGTCAGGGGTGTGTCGATTGACCAGAAGGTGCAGCTTTTACGAACAGTCCGCGCAGATTCCGCGCAATTCGATGACCGGGCGAATATCCGCGAACCCGGCCTTGCGCGCGGCATCGACCAAGGCGCCCGAAAGCTTGTCATCGTCGATATGGTTGGCGCGGCCGCACAAATCGCAGATCAGGAATATGCAATCGTGGCGGCAACCCGGATGCGGATTGGCGACATAGGCGTTGGCGCTTTCGACCCGGCGGGCAAGATCTGTTTTCACGAACAGGTCGAGAATGCGGTAAACGCTGTTGGCCGCAACCCGCTTGCCGCGAGCGCGCGAAACGTCTTCGGCAATGTCATAGGCAGAGGCCGGCCGCTCACGCGCAGCCAGTGCCTGGAACACTTCGGCGCGCATATCGGTCCACTGTTCACCCGCTTCGACCAGTTCGTGCCGCGCGGCTTCGACCAAACCTTCGCCCGAAGGTTCGGTGTGGTGGTGGTGGTGATGGTGATGATGACCTGCCATGACCGGGGATATAGGGCCACGCGCCCCCAACGGCAATCAATCGCGCGTGATTGCGGCGCTGTAGAGCGCCGGGAACAGCCGCCGAAGCGCCGCCACCTTCTGGACGTCCCAGGCGAGGATATAGGGGTATTGAGGGTTCCGGGCCATGAAGTCCTGGTGATAGGCCTCGGCCGGGTAAAAGCCTTTGAACGGTTCGATCCGGGTCACGATCGCGCCCTTCCAGATGCCCGATGTGCTCATTTGCGCAAGGTAGGCCTGCGCTACCTGCTGCTGCTCCGGATCGAGCGGAAACAGCGCCGAACGGTACTGCGTGCCGGTATCGGGCCCCTGCCGGTTGAGCGCGGTGGGATCGGCGATCACCGAGAAGAAGATCTGCAGCAGCTGGTCGTAGCGCACCACCTTGGGATCATAGGTGACGCGCACCGCCTCAGCATATCCGGTATCTCCTTCCGAAACGCGCTCGTAATGCGCGGTTTCCGCCGCACCGCCGGAAAAGCCGGAAACCGCGCTGGTCACGCCTCTAACATGGCTGAACACACCCTCAACGCCCCAGAAGCAACCGCCGGCGAAGACCGCCTGGCGCAGGCCCGGTGGCTCTGCGGCGGTTCGCGATGGCGCGGGGGCGAGCACAACGGCCTCACCCGGTTTGGCTACGGGTGGCGGGCTTTGCTCTTGGCAGGCGCCAAGCAGCGCCAAAGTGAGTGAAAGGACTAGGGCGCGCCTCAGCGCGTCTGATCCGGCAGCGCGGGAGCAGCCTGCGCTGCCGGGATCACCTGTGCCGAGAAACTCTTGCCCGATTGGATGCCCATCACACCCAGCAGGGCGGCGGTGCCGATCGCGAAGCCAATGGCGAAAGAGCGGTAAAGATCGGCTTTGAACAGGCCCATGGAGAATCACTTGGTTAATGGAGGTCTTTGCTTGGCGCCCTCGTGCCTAAATTTTCCTTACCGCCAAGTGAACCCGGGGCCGTTTTGCGCTGCAACACGGCCAGCCGAAAGTTACCTGCGACGAACCGACGAACCGAGTGGGAACACTCAGCTGGTTCCCGCCCGATTCGACCGATGCGCGCTTAGTGGCGGAAGTGGCGCATGCCGGTGAAGACCATCGCCAGGCCGGCTTCGTCGGCGGCGGCAATGACGTCTTCATCGCGGATCGAGCCGCCCGGCTGGATCACTGCGGTCGCCCCGGCTTCGGCGGCGGCCAGCAGGCCGTCCGCGAAGGGGAAGAAGGCATCCGAGGCCACCGCACTGCCGACGGTGCGCGGGGCGGCCCAGCCAAACTTTTCAGCAGCTTCGGCAGCCTTCATCGCGGCAATGCGCGAGCTATCCCGGCGGTTCATCTGGCCAGCACCAATCCCGGCGGTGATGCCGTCCTTGGCATAGACGATGGCGTTCGACTTCACATGGCGCGCCACGGTCCACGCGAACAGGCAGTCCTTGAGTTCCTGCTCGGTCGGCGCGCGCTTTGTCACGACCTTGAGGTCATCCAGCGTAATCGCGCCGTTGTCGCGGGTCTGCACCAAGAGGCCGCCGGTGATCGGCTTGACCGTCAGGCCGCCGCGGCGCGGATCGGGCAGGTCGCCGGTCAGCAGCAGGCGCAGGTTCTTTTTCTTCGCGAAGGCGGCAATCGCGGCTTCGTCGGCATCTGGTGCAACGACCACTTCGGTGAAAATCTCGCAGATCGCCTCGGCAGTCGCGCCGTCGAGCGTGGTATTGACCGCAACGATCCCGCCAAAGGCCGAAACGTCGTCACAGGCCAGCGCGCCCTGCCAGGCTTCGAGCAGGCTTGCGCCCTGCGCCACGCCGCAAGGGTTGGCGTGCTTGACGATTACCACCGCCGGGGCCTGGCCCCGGAATTCGGCGCAGAGTTCCAGCGCGGCGTCGGCGTCGTTGTAATTGTTGTAGGACAGCTCCTTGCCCTGCAGCTGGCGGGCCTGGGCGATGCCCTTCGCGTGCGGACCCTTGGGGATGTAGAGCGCGGCACGCTGGTGCGGGTTTTCGCCGTAGCGCAGCTCTTCCTTGCGGGCGCCGGTGATCGCCAGCATTTCCGGGAACAGCTGCTGCTGGTCGGCAAAGGCGAACCACTGGCTGATCATGCTGTCATAGGCGGCGGTGGCGGCATAGGCGCGCGCGGCCATCAGGCGGCGGAAGTCGTAAGTGGTGGCGCCGTCGTTGGCTTCGAGTTCGGCGAGCAGCGCGGCGTAGTCCGCCGGGTCGGTCATGATCGTGACGTACTGGTGGTTCTTCGCCGCCGAACGCACCATCGAAGGGCCGCCGATGTCGATGTTCTCGATGATTTCGTCGCGCTCAGCGCCCTTCGCGACAGTCGCCTCGAAAGGATAGAGATTGACCACGACGAGATCGATCGCGCCGATTTCATGTTCCGCCATGGCAGCGGCGTGTTCCGGGTTGTCGCGCACCGCCAGCAGGCCGCCGTGGACCTTGGGGTGCAGCGTCTTGACGCGGCCGTCCATCATTTCGGGAAAACCGGTAAGGTCGGAAATGTCGCGCACCGGCAGCCCCGCATCGCGCAGCGCCTTGGCCGTGCCGCCGGTCGAAACGAGATCGACCCCGCGCGCGGCCAGTGCCTTGCCCAGATCGACCAGTCCGGTCTTGTCGGAAACGGAGAGCAGCGCGCGGCGGATGGTGACGTTGGTCGAAAAAGCGGGGGTCATGGAGTCGGGTCCCGGAATGTGGTGTCAGGCTTTGCGCGTCCCCATAGGGATTTTGCAGCATTTGACCACAGGGACATTCCCCCAGGGCCCAATTTTCAGCCCATTTTCTTGAACAGCCAGGCGAAATTCCCGCCCCCGCGCGACACGAGGCCCTGCACGACCAGCTGCAGCACGCCCTGGGGGCGGCCCTGCCCATCGACCCAGAGCGATTCCTCGATGCTCACCTGCCCGCCGCCCGAGCGGAATTGCCAGTAACTGCCATCGGGAAGGGCCAGGCCCGCACCCTGGCCGTCTTCCGACACGCGGGCCTCGATCCCCGGGCCGAGGTGGAAGCGGATCGCAAAGCTGACCTTGCCGTTCTTGCCCTTGTTGCTGGTGGGCACGAGCAGATCCTCGCCCCGCAGTTCGGTGCCATCGTCGCGCAGGATCAGGATGCGGCGGTGAGTCAGGCCATAGCGCGCGGCATAGCCGTTGTGGCTCGTCTCGATCCGGGTTCCGCCGCCGCTTTTGTCACCCACCAGACTGCGCCGGTCGACCTCGACCTCGGAAACGCCGCCGCCCAGCTTGCCGCTGATCATCACGGCGGTCGAATTGGCATCGTCGAGCACCAGCGTTGAGTGCGCCGCAGTGGCGCGCAGACCCTGTTCCAGCCGCACCGGCACCAGCCCGCCCGCGCAGGCCGCGCCGCCGCAGTTGACGATCAGGCGCTGCCCCGCGTGGCTCATTTCAAAGGCGAGGGTCGAAGCACAGCCCGAGCGGGTGTGCTTGGCCAGCGGCGGCGGTGCGGCGTCGAACTGGAGGATCGATTTTTGCGCCACGACGCGCTGGTAACCCCACTGCCGCACATCGCGCAGCGGGCGGGTGCGCACGCCCGAGGCCGCGACCAGCGCCGCCACGTCCGCGGCATCGACCGCCCAGGCACCCTGCCAGCTGCCCAGCGAGCCATCGCTGTGGGTCAGGGCGAGCAGCGGCGGGACCAGCAGATTGAGGATCGCATCAAGCGCGGCGGGCGGATCGCGGCGCACCGCGCTGTAACAGGCGCGCAGCCGCACGATCAGCGCGATCGCTTCCATCTGCGCCAGCGGGCTGCGCGACAAGACACCGCCATCGTCGCCGACCAGTTCGCCCAGCGCACGGATCAGGCCGGCTTCGCCAAACAGGCGGCGCGGCTTGCCTTCGGGCAGCAGCAGCCCGGCGGCGACGATCCCGCACCAGCCGGCAACTTCGGCCAGCAGGTCTTCGGCGCGGCCGACGTTCTTGTCGAGCCAGCGCGCGGTTTCGCTCAGCGCGGCCAGCACCTTGGCGCGCAGGGCCTTGTCATGGCCCGAAAGGATGAGCGGCGCGTGGACCAGCCAGGCGAGTTCGCGCGCCCCGGCATTGGCCACGCTCCAGGCCGGCCCCTTGCCAGGGCGCGAGGGCAGCTTGGGGTTGGCATTCAGCCATGCGGCGAGGATCCGTTCCGCCACAGGCGCGGCCTGTTCGCGCGGGGCGCAGGCCTCAAGATCGGCCAGCCAGGAAAAGGAATGGACCACCTTTTCAAGCGGCGGCGACATCCGCGCGGCCCCTGCAAAGTCGATCTGCGCGATCGGCGCCTTGACCCCGTGGACCAGGAAATGCCCGGCGCGCAGCGCGGTGCCCGCCACGCGGCTGCCCGGCAGCGGATTGTGCACCGTGGCGAGCAGGCGCGGCTTGGCCGGCTTGCGCAAGGGGGAAGTCAGCGCCGAGCCCGAAATGCCCAGCCGATAGGCAAAGCGCAGCAGCCGTTCGCCCGCGCCGATCGCGGGCGGCGAAAAATCGGCCAGCGCCAGCGCCCGGCCTGGCTCGACCAGCTCACCGCCACCGGCGAGGTCGCGCTCGGTTTCGCGCCGATCGATTTCGGATGGATCCATCACGCCTGCTTCCCGGCCGCCACCCAGCGGAATTGCGATTGCCCCGCCGCGATCCCCGCCCGGCGCATCATCCTCACCGGAGCGGACCGACTGCTGACGGCTGCTGGTGAGAGCATCGACCATGGTTCACCCCAGACCTTTGAGTTTGGCGATATTTGCCGCATAGCAATCCGGTCCGCCCTTGAAGGTCGCCGTACCCGCCACGAGCACATCGGCCCCGGCCGCCACGCATTGCGGCGCGGTTTGGGCATCAACCCCGCCATCGACCTCAAGGCGGATGTCGCGGCCCGACTTGTCGATCATCTTGCGCACCGCCTCGATCTTGCGCAGCTGGCTCGTGATAAAGCTCTGGCCGCCAAAGCCGGGGTTGACGCTCATCACCAGGACCAGGTCGATCTCGTCGATCAGGTAATCGAGCATCTTCGCCGGGGTCGCCGGATTGAGCGAAATGCCTGCCAGCTTGCCGGCCGCCTTGATCGCCTGGACCGTGCGGTGGGTGTGGGCGCCGGCCTCGGGGTGGACGGTGATGATGTCCGCCCCGGCATCGGCGAACGCCTGGATATAACTGTCCACCGGCGAGATCATCAGGTGCACGTCAAGCGGCTTGGCGGTGTGCGGGCGCAGCGCCTTCACCACCATCGGCCCGATCGTGATGTTGGGCACGAAGTGGCCATCCATGACGTCGACGTGGATCCAGTCCGCCCCGGCAGCATCGACCGCGCGCACTTCTTCGCCCAGCCGGGCAAAATCGGCAGACAGGATCGAGGGTGAAATAAGCGGCGCGGGCATGGCAGTAATATGGGGCTCCTTGTCTCAAGGCTTTTCCATCCAAGCCCTGGGCAAACAAGCGCGGTTTGGCGTTTTTCCACACTACATATGGGGTAAGGAGCAATATTGCGCCGCAGCGCGGCAATTGACCTCACCGCGACATCAAGGCATTCGACGATCCATGCCCTCCCCAGCCGCAACCCAGCATCCCGCAGTCGCCCTGATGGCGCGTGAAACGCGGCTTCGCGAAGGCAAGGTTGACTGCGAAATCGGCGGAGTTGCCGTCGCGCCCGGCAAGCAATGGCTGCACGAAGACGGCTTTGTGCTGCGCACGCCAAGCGAACTGCGCTTCCGCTATGCCAAAGGCCAAGGTGTAACGGTCGAACGACCGGAAGGATGGGACCCGGCCGAGGAATATCTCTGGCTCAACGGCAGTGTCTATGCCGCGATTGCCTGTATCAACGGGCTCTATCCGATCCACGCCTCGGCCGTCGCGCTGAACGGGCAGGTGTTCGCCTTTACCGGCCCCTCGGGCGCGGGCAAATCGACCCTGGTGGCCGAACTGACCCGGCGCGGCCTGCCGCTGTTTTGCGACGATACCCTGATCCTTGACCTGTCCGATCCGGCACGGGTCGTCTGCCTGCCGGGCCACAAGCGGCTCAAGCTTTGGCCAGACGCGCTGGCGCTGACCGGGGCGACCGCGTCCGGGCAAGTCATGGCGAGCATCCCGAAGTATTACGCGCAGCCCGCCGGCGGGACCGTGGTCGATGTCCTGCCGCTGGCCGAACTGTGCTTTCTCGAGGAAGGCGACCCCGCCCGGATCGAGCCGCTGCGCGGTGCGGAAAAGCTCATGCGATTGCAGGACGATCACTATACCACCGATCTGTTCCTGGCCGCGTCGCGGCCCGACCGCGCCGCCCGTTTCGCCCAGCTGGCCAATTTTGCGCGGGTAATAAACCTCTCCCGCTTCGTCCGACCGCGGGACAGCGCGCGCTTCGCGCTGGACGCTGGGCTTGTGGAAAGCCATGTGAAGTTGCAGTCCATGGAACTACTGGCCGCGCAGTCGCAAGTATCGGAAACTGGGGAATGACGGGAACATTGGTGAAGCGCGAAGACACTTTCGCGGAGACCCGGATCGACGACGAAGTGGTGTTGATGGACCTCGCCAATGGCGATTTCTTTTCAATTGCGGGCAGTGCGCTTGAAATCTGGGAACTGATCGATGGCCAACGGGACCGCGATGCGATCCTGGCCGAACTGGCTGCAACTTTCGCAATGCCCCCGGCTGAGCTGGCCGGCGATCTCGACGCCTTTCTCGCGGTGCTGTTCGATGCCGGATACGTTACCCCGGCGTGAAGCGCCGCCGGGCGCCCTGCAGGCGCGGCTTGTCACGATTGAGGCGATGAGCCTGCTTGTCCAGGCACGGCTATTGGTAGCCCTGCGCCCCCTTTCTAGTTGGCGCAGACGGTTGGGAACTTTAGTTAACCAGCCAACCCACGGAACCGGAGCAAATTGGGGCTCTCGTTACTTCGCGCGCGCGGTAGAACGCGCCGCCGGCCGACTGCCGTTCGAAACCAAATGTTTGCCGCGCGCCATCGCGCTGCACCTGATGCTTGAGCGGCGCGGCGCCGAATCGCAGCTCGTGATGGCCGTGCTTCCGGGCACTGCGCGCGGGAAATTCGACGATCTGCACGCCTGGGTCGAAGCTGGCGGCGAAGTGCTGATCGGTGCAAGCCCGCTGCCCTATCGGGCGATAGCCCGTTTCGCACTGGCACAATGAATTTGCCCGCAGCCGCGTAATTGCGCTTGCGCTCCCACTAATTACTAAGGTAAAGTTACTAGGCTGCGGTGACAATTTAATTATTTCAGCCACAGCATGATGCTGGCGAGCTTGATGAAGCCGAGGAAGTTAGTGGCCAGTTTGTCGTAGCGAGTTGCGATGCGGCGCCATTGCTTGAGCTTGGCGAAGAAGCCTTCGATGCCCCAGCGCTGCCGATAGGCGATACGGTCGTAGGCCCTAGCGTTCTTCCGATTTCTTCGCGTTGGAATGACGGGCTCACCACCCTGCTCACGCACGAGACTGCACAGGCTATCCGCGTCATAGGCTCGGTCGGCGAGAACATGCCTGGCGGGCAGCCCCCGGATCAGGTCGCATGCAGGTGTCATGTCGTGCTGCTGGCCGGGGCCCAGCGTGAAGCGCACCGGCAGGCCGAGCGCATCGACTACAGCGTGGATCTTGGTGCTGAATCCGCCGCGGGAACGGCCAAGAGCCTGGGCTTGAATGCCCCCCTTTTTACCCTACCCCCTGCTGCCTGGGCTTGGGCGCGGATCACGGTTGCATCGATCGCCAGCCACTCGATGTCGGGATCGTCCGAAACCGCCTCGAATATCCGGTCGATCACTCCCTGCTCGACCCAGCGATAATAACGCCGCTTCACCGTCTGATAGGGGCCAAACCGCTCGGGCAGGTCGCGCCATCGACCGCCCGAACGCGCCAGCCACAGCAAGGCATCCAGAAACCGTCGCCCGTCGCTACGCGGGCCCCGCTTGCCCTTCCGCCCGCCCGGCACAAACGCGCGCAGCCGCTCCCATTGATCGTCCCGAAGAACCTCGCCTTCCACACCGACCTCCAAAAGTCAGTGTTGAATCAGAACTCTCTCAAAAAGTGAATCCTTAAAATGTCACCACAACCTAGTGAGGTAGGGGATTCTTTTTTAGGAGTTTGAAATGTCCAACACCAAGACCGCTCCGGCGAAGGCCTGGACCCGTCCTGAACTCCGTCGTCTCGGCACCATTGCCGACGTCGCCAACACCACGTCCGCGGCTTGCCAGGTGCAGGCCAACCCGAACTGCAACGGCGCGAACTCGGTCCTGTCGTAATCCAGTTCCGACGCGGAGCCTCAAGGGGTTCCGCGCCTTCGGATTTGCCGCGTAGATGTATTTCTATTCGCGTACATGGGGCGACCCTGAATGGGCCGCCCCATTTCGTGCCGCACAGTCGCTTGGCCTGTTTGCGGGCCACGCAGCCGACAGCTGCCAGGACCAGACCGATTTTGGCAGCGATTACTTTGCAGAATTGCCGACACCGCGCGCGCCGGTGCGCAAGGGCTGGCGGGTGGCGCGATCGCCATCGGGCCAAGCCGTCCTTCTGATTGGCTGGATCGACAATCTTGAGGAACTCTCCGCCCAGCTGGGTATTTCAGGCACGCCCGAGCGCATTTACGGCGCGGCGGTTGAACGCTGGGGGCCGGAAGCAGATCGTCACATTGTTGGCGAATATGCCTCGCTTATAACTCTGGGCGATGGGGCCGTTCGCCTGGCGCGCAGCCCCTGGTGCAGCTTTCCCTTGTTCTACCACCTTGGCAGGCACGGCTTGATGGCCTGCTCGATCGTGCGGCCCATGTTCGCTGCCGGGCTGGAGAAGCGGCTGCGCGCCAGCGAAGTTGATCGATTGCTCGCCTTTGAATATCCCGACGGCGAGCATTCCCAGTTTGAACAGATTGAACAGGTGCCCGGCGGCGCTGTGGTCACCCTGCGCCGTGAAGGCGTCGCGTCTTACGCCTATTACGACCCGCTCGCGATCCCGCAAATCCGCTTCCGCCGGGACGAGGACTATGTCGAGGCCGCCAATGCGATGCTCGCCGAATCCGTGGCCAAGGCGCTGAAGCTTGCCAGGAAGCCGGCGGTTACCCTGTCGGGCGGGCTCGATTCGGCAATGGTCTGCGACGAGATGCTGCGCCAGATGCCCGCCGGACAAAAACTGACCAGCATCACCTTCGTGCCGATGGACGAATGGAGCGGGCGCACCGTCAACAGCCTGTTCGGCAGCGACCGGCCTTATGTCGAAGAATTCATTCGCACCCATCCAGGGCTCGATCCGATCTTCACCGACAATCGGGATGTCGACTTCCTGACCCTGTCCGACCAGCAATTCATGGCGGCCAACAACGGCTCACCCGCCCGCGTGATGGGCTTCGTCCACACCGGGGTATCGGTGGCGGCGCGCGAGGCGGGATGCGATTGGCTGTTTTCGGCCGGGATCGGCAACCTGACCTTCAGTCAGGAAGCGCCATGGGCGGCGGCGGAATTCTTTCGCACCTTGCAATGGGGCGAACTGGTGCGGCTGCAGGCCAATCGGATCGACGATCCGCGCCCGCTGTGGCGCCGCGTGATCGCCGGCGGCGTGATGCCGAATCTCCCGCCCGCCCTGCGCTGGGCGGTCCGCGATCTGGTCCATCGTGGCCAGGAAACCTCGTCGATAACCAACCCCTACCTGGCATTGGATGGCGCGCTGGCCGCCAAGCTCAAGCACCGCAATGCCGAGCATAACATTTCCGATCTCGATTTCTTCCAGTCGCGCGAGCGGCTGATCCGCAACGTCTATGACCTGTGGTGGCGCGGGGGCGAATCGGGACTGGGACAACAACAGATCCACGGCATCCAGGGCCGCGACGTGCTGGGTTACCGCCCGTTCATCGAGCTGTGCCTGGGCATGCCGACCGACCAGTTCGTGCGGAGGGGCGAAAAGCGCTTCCTTGCCCGGCGCATGGCTGTGGGCCGCCTGCCCGAAGCGCAGCGGACCGAGCGCCGCCACGGCGACCATGTGACCGACTGGCACGAACGTATGACGCCGATGCTGCCGCGTCTGCGCGAGGAAGTGGAGCAGATCGCCGCGCATCCCGAACTTGGCGCACTGCTCGACACCAAGGCGATGCTGCGCGATCTCGACAATTGGCCAGCCGAAGCGCCGACCGACATCAACACGGTGTCGCGCCTGCGTTTCGCGCTTCCGGCCATGGCCTATATCCGGCGCTATCTCGACTTTGAAACCGGGCGCAATCCGCAATGACAGCGCCCCGCCCGCCCCGGTTGTTCGAACCCGCCGAGCACGGGATGATGGCGGCGTGGCTTGGCTTCCTGATGGTTCTTGGCGGCATTACCGAAGGGATCGGGATCATCCTGCTGGTCCCGCTGCTGACCATCGTGGGCCAAAGCAATAGCATCCGGACTGATGGCGGGCGGATCGGCGAAGTGCTGGCCGGTCTGGGCATCCCGCTCCGCCTCGACGCGATCCTTGCGCTGTTCGTCGTGCTGGTGATCCTGCGCGGCCTGATCACCTATTACCGGGCGCTGGTCGGCGTCCGCTTTGAAAACACGCTGATCGACCGGCTGCGCGCGCGGGGTTGGCGTTCGCTGCTGCATTGCGACTGGCGGGTGCTGTTGGGGATGCGCCACTCCAACACCGCCAGCCTGCTGATCAGCCAGGTCGATCAGGCCGGACTGTTCGTGAACCAGGCCATTCTTGGCGCGGCAACGGTGGTGACGCTGGGCGGGATCGGCCTTGCTGCGCTGGCGATCTCCCCCCAGCTCACCCTTGGGGCGCTGGTTGCGGGCACGCTGGTGCTGCTGGCCTTTCATGGCATGCGCCGCCGCGCCGGGCATCTTGGCGAGGAACTGGGCGCGGCTTATGGCCGGATTTACGGGCAACTCAGCGAAGGGCTCGGCGCGCTGCGCGTGATCAAGAGTCTAGGTCGCGAGGATCTGGCCGCCAGCAACCTCGGCGAGCAATTTGCCGGCCTGCGCGCGGCGCAGATCGCCTATCAGCGTAACCTTGGACGCGGCCAGCTGGCGCTGCAGGGCGGCGGCGCGGCGGTGCTCGCCGTGCTGGTCTGGGCCGCGATCGAGCGCTGGCATGCCGATGTCGCGGTCGTGCTTCCCATGGTGGCGCTGTTCGCCCGCGCCCTGCCGCTGCTCGGCGTGCTGCAACAGGCCGGGCTGGCCTGCGCCCATTCGCGCCCGGCCGTCTCTGCCGCGCTGAACCTGATCGCCACAGCCGAAGCCGCGCGTGAGCCCGAGGCCGATCCAGGCGAAGCCCCCCGGCTTGACCGGGCCATCGTGCTCGATGCCGTTACGGTTCGTTTCGGTGACAGCACACCCGCGCTGGACGCTGTGTCCTGCGAGATCCCGGCCCATGGGGTAACCGCATTGACCGGGCCGTCGGGGGCGGGAAAGTCGACTTTCGCCGACCTGCTCGGCGGCTTGCTTTCGCCCGATGCCGGAACCGTCAGCATCGATTCCGCGGTGCTCGAAGGATCGGCCCGGCGGTCGTGGCGGTCGCGTGTTGCCTATGTCCAGCAGGACCCGGTGCTGGTCAGCGGCTCGATCCGTGACAACCTGCGCTGGGCCGATCCGGACGCAAGCGACGCGCGGCTTGAACAGGCGCTGCGCGGCGCCTCTGCCACCTTTGTGCTGGACTTTCCCGAAGGGCTGGACACCCAGGTTGGCGATGGCGGGCGCAAGCTTTCAGGCGGGGAGCGCCAGCGGCTGATGCTGGCCCGGGCCCTGCTGCGCGATCCGGCCCTGCTGATCCTCGACGAGGCGACCAGTGCGCTCGATTCCGCCAATGAAGCGCAGGTCGTGACCGCGATTGCCGGCCTGAAGGGCCGGATGGCCGTAGTGATCATCGGCCATCGCGGCGCTTTGCTTGACCTTGCCGACCGCGTCATCGAACTGGACAAGGGGCAATTGGTCGCCATAACCAAGCGCTGATCCCAATTTGGCCCAATTCAGAAGCTATTCAGCGCACGAATCGCAAAAGAGGACCAAGGCCTTAGTGCCAGCTTCACGTTGCAATCGCGCCCATCGGCGCATCAATTCACTTCGCTACAGGAACAGATGCCCATGAACCTGCCCCGACGTCTCCGCGCCGCGGCCCGTGCCTACACCGCGCCCATGATCGCGATCGGTGCCGCTGCCGGCGCTGCTCTGGCCCTTGCCGCCGCTGCGCCTGCCACCGCCCAATCCGGTCCGCCGGCCGGCTGCACCGGCACGCCCAGCGCAACCTGGCTTAATGTCGTCGTCGAAGGCGTCCGCAACAGCAACGGGCTGATGGCGGTGACGCTCTATGCCGACGATTCGAGCAAGTTCCTGGTAAAGCACGGCTCGCTCTACGTCGGCCGGGTCAACGCGCGTGCCGGCACCACGCGCGCGTGCATTT
The DNA here is from genome assembly GCF_041915465.1 of Novosphingobium sp. GTDB lineage: Bacteria > Pseudomonadota > Alphaproteobacteria > Sphingomonadales > Sphingomonadaceae > Novosphingobium. Next base: position 17,648 of record NZ_JAYSBK010000053.1, read on the forward strand.
TCGTGCCCAAGCCCGGCGTCTATGCGCTGGCGCTCTATCATGACGAGAACGCGAATCTCGCGTTTGACCGTACCGGGGTCGGTTTCCCCGCCGAAGGGTTCGGCTTCTCGAACAACCCGGCAACCCTCGCCGGACTGCCGAGCTTCAAGTCGGTGCGGCTCAACGTTCCGAAGGCGGGCCTGACCACCCGTATCACGATGAAGTACCCCTAAAACGCGCGCTTAGCCGTAGATTTCGGGAAGCTTGGCGGGGGCCTGCGCCTCCGCCAGTTCGTGCGCACGCGGATCGTCGACATCGAGCCACCAAGCATCGCCGATGTCCATCGTCGCCGCGCGGCCGCTGTCGGCCAGGCGCTGCATCCCTTCCGACAGGCTGCCCGCCTTGCCTTCGTCGATCGCGGCCTGGATGGCCTGTGCGAGTTCCGGGGTTGCCAGAAAGGCCCCGCAATCGACCGCGTCGTATTCGGGGATGGTCTTGCCGATCGCGGTGATGAAATCGCGCTTGTCCAGCTTCACCCAGGTGGCATCGTCCGGATCGATCAGTGGATCGTCGCAGCGCCGGTCGATCGCCAGCGTCACGCCCCGGTCCGCCCCGCCCTGCTGCGCCAGCCGCGTCAGGATCGAGCCGGAAAAGATGTGGTCCGACATCATCAGCAGGTAATCGCCCGCGATCACGCTGGCCCCGGCCATGACCGACCAGCCGTTGGGCTTCGACCAGTCTTCCACGCGCTGCGCCACCACCGGGATCCCGGCGCGTTCGGCGAGTGCCGGAAGACCCGCTTCCAGCCGCTCCGCCTCGTGCCCGGTCACCACGACCACCCGCTTCACCCCGGCCGCCTTGGCCTGGCGCACGCCCAGTTCGAGCAGCGGGATGCCCGCCACGGGGGTCATCGGCTTGGAATCCGAAATGTCGCGCAGGCGGCTGCCGAACCCGGCGGCGATGATGAGAGCGTCCATGATCTGACCTGATAAACAGCAACGGCGCCGGTCAGCAGAACCGACCGGCGCCGTCAATTGGGCTGCGCAACGACCGCTTATTCAGCGGCGAGCGGCGCTTCCGAAACGTATTCGTCGACCATCTGGGCAGCCAGATCGTCGTTGAACTGCTGCGGCGGGTGCTTGCAGAAGTAGGCCGACGGGCCGATCAGCGCACCGCCTTCACCGCGTTCGAGCGCAACCTTGGCACAGCGAATCGCGTCCATGACGCAAGCCGCCGAGTTCGGGCTGTCTTCGACCGAGAGACGCAGTTCCAGTTCCATCGGCACGTTGCCCCACTGCAGGCCTTCAAGGCGCAGGAAGCACAGCTTGTTGTCCTTCTGCCAGGGCACATAGTCCGACGGGCCGACGTGGATGTTTTCGTCTTCAAGACGCTGGGCCAGCATCGCCTGCACGGCTTCGGTCTTCGATTCCTTCTTCGAACCGAGACGCTGGCGGTCCAGCATGTTCATGAAGTCGGTGTTGCCGCCGGTGTTGAGCTGGTAGGTGCGTTCCACCGTCACGCCGCGGGCGGCGAACAGGCTGGACAGCACGCGGTGGACGATGGTCGCACCGACCTGGGCCTTGATGTCATCGCCGACGATCGGGATGTTCTTGGCGCGGAACTTGGCTTCCCATTCGGGGCGGCTGGCGATGAACACCGGCATGCAGTTGACCACCGCAACGCCCGCTTCCAGCGCACATTCCATGTAGAATTCCGTGGCTTCCTGCGAACCGACGGGCAGGAAGTTGATCAGCACCTCGGCGCCCGAATCCTTGATCGCCTTGACGATGTCAGCCTGGGTGGGTTCCGGGGCATCGGCCACGATGAAGCCCTTTTCGCCGACCGTGGTCATGTGCGGAGCAACACCGTCCGAAACGCGGCCCATGATGACCTTCGCGCCGGTGGCGGGCACGTCCTGCTGGAATACCTTGGTGTTGTTGGGCTGGGCGAAGATCGCTTCGGCGATATCCTTCCCCACCTTGCGGGCATCGACATCGACACCGAGCACGAAATCGACGTCACCTGCGCCATAGCCGCCGATCTTGTCGTGAATCAGGCCCTGCGACGAATTGTTCTGGCGATAATAGGTAACGCCCTGCACCAGCGAACTGGCGCAGTTGCCGACGCCGATGATGGCGACCTTGATAGGCTTCATTATGGTTCTATCCCTTCCGAGCGATGGGGGGGCACTAAGGTTAAACCCGCCTCATTGATAAAACGTCCGCGAAAAGCAAGTGGTTTGCGCGTCCGCAAGCGGATTGGCGGCCCCTTGCCCATCTGAAACGCCCACCTGAAAATCAGGTACGGCACTGGCACAGGGCAAAAGCTTCCCCCCGGAAACGATGTCGG
>NZ_JAYSBK010000054.1:0-19955 GCF_041915465.1 Novosphingobium sp.
GATCAGCCATGCCGGGCGCCAGACGATGAAGCCGGTCAATGCGCATCCCAAAGCCCCCTCGGCGGTCAAGCTGGGCCTGCCCGGCGGCCAGTTCGGCGAGCCGGTGGCCCTGACCGAGGCGGAAATCGCCGAACTGATCCGCCGCTTCGCACAGGCCGCCGCAACCTGCGAGGAAGGCGGGTTCGACGGGGTGCAGGTCCACGCCGCGCACGGCTATCTGATCTCGCAGTTCCTCAGTCCGCGCGCCAACCAGCGCAGCGACCTGTGGGGCGGCAGCCTTGAAAACCGCGCGCGCTTCCTGCTCGAAGTGGTGAGGGCCACGCGCGCGGCAGTGAAGCCCGGCTTTGCCGTGACGGTTAAGCTCAACAGCGCGGACTTCCAGAAAGGCGGCTTCGCCTTTGAAGACAGCCTGCAGGTGGCGGGCTGGCTGGAAGAGGCGGGGGTTGACCTGATCGAGATTTCGGGCGGCACCTATGAACAACCGCGCCTGCTCGGGATCGAGGGGATGGAGCCGGTCGAACAGCCGGGTGTCGCCGCCTCAACCCTGGCGCGGGAGGCCTATTTCGTCGATTTCGCGCAGGCTATGAAAAGTGCGCTGAAAGTGCCGTTGATGGTCACCGGGGGCTTCCGTTCGCGCGCCGCCATGGAGGAGGCACTTGCCCAGGACGCGGCCGACGTGATCGGGCTGGGCCGTCCGCTCTGCGTCGAGCCGGACGGTGCGGCGCGGCTGCTGGCAGGGGCCGAGGGCTTGCCGCGCGCGGAAAAGGGGCTGGCGCTGTTCCCCGCTGCGCTCTCGTTCCTGACCAGGTTCAAGGCGCTACGCGCGATCGACAGCTTCGCCGCGCAGTACTGGTTCTATTGCCAGATCTACGCCCTTGGCCGGACAGGTGCGACCGATCCGGACAAGAGCGTGTTCTCCTCGCTGCTCGAGGTTGAGCGCACGCACAAGGCCTGGCTCAAGGCACGTCGGGGCTAGGGCTTAACACTTCACGCGCAGGGTGAAGCGCGCGTTGATCGGTTCGCCCGTGGCGATGTTGTTGTCGGTGTGGGCGCTGGCGAAATAGCGCGCGTCGGTGACGTTCTCGACGTTGAGCTGCAGGCCCACGCGGTCGCTGATGTCGTAATAGACCGCCGCATCGACGCGCGTGAAGCCAGGCAGGCGCACCGCGTTGCTGATCGTCGCGTACTGGCTCGACTGGTGGATCACGCCAAGGCCAAAGCCCAGCTTGTTCGACGGGTTGTAGCGCGTCCAGGCGGCGAACTGGTGCTCGGGCAGCTTGTCGAGCTTGCGCCCGGCGGGGGCGGACGTGGTGGAAGTGCGGATTTCGCCTTCCTGGTGCGTATAGCCCAGGCTGATTTGCCAGTCCGGGGTGATCTGGCCGGCCAGCCCCGCCTCAAAGCCGCGCACGCGGTTGGAGCCGGTTAGCACGACGAAGCCGGTGACCGGATCGTTCGCGCGGGTGTTGGTGCGATCGACCTGGAAGGCGGCGGCATTGAACGACAGGCCGGGGCGGATGTCCCACTTCACCCCCACTTCAAGGTTGCGAAACGCTTCGGGTTCAAGCGCCTGGTAGCTCGCGTCGAGGGTGGAGAACTGATCGCCCGATTGCGGCAGGAAGCTCTTGGCGAAGCTGCCATAGATCGAGACATTGGCGCGCGGCTTCACGATTACGCCCAGGCGCGGCGAAACCATCGTGTCCTTGCGACCGGTCCGGACCGTGGTCAGCAGATTGGTGGCATTGATGTCGAAGCTGTCCCAGCGCACCCCGGCGATGACTTGCAGGAAGGGGGCGAGTTCGATCTGGTCCTGCAGGTAGGCCGATTGGCTCGTCACCTTGGCATGGGTGTTGCTGGCCAGCGCGCTCCAGGTGATGGCCGGCAGGGTCAGCGTTTCGGCCAATGCCACCGTGGCTGAAGTCGCGGTGCCGCTGCCGCTCGTTGCGAAGAGTGCGGTGATGCGGTCGGTAGTGGTCGTCTGGTCGCTGATCTCGAAGCCCGCGAGGATTGTGTGGCCGATCGAACCGGTCTGGCCCTTCCACACCAGGTTGGCCTGCCCGATCCAGTTGTCGCGTACCGTGCCGCTGCCATAGCCGGTCAGGGTGACCGTAGAGGCGGTGGCGGCGGACGGCAGGATGTTGGCGTAGAACTTGTCGTAGTGGGCATATTCGCCCGAGACGCTCAGCGTCAGTTCCGAATTGATCTCGTGGTCCACCCGCGCGCGGGCGATGTGGGCATCGACACGGCTGCGGTTTTCGGTGGCGCTGCCGAAGAAGGTGTCTTCATAGCCGGTGATCGGGGCGCCGTTCAGCGAGGGCACGCCGCGATCGGTGACGCGTGCATCGTGGTCGTATTCATAGGCGAGCGTTACCGTGGTCGCATCGCCAAGGTTAGCGGTCAGCGTGGGCGCGATGCCGACGAAGTGGCCATCATAGACGTCGCGGTGGTTGGCAAATTCCTCGTAGGTGCCGTTGAGGCGCAGCGCGACGTTGCCGGACAGGGGTTGGTTGACGTCGGCCGCCAGCGACCAGGCGCCCCAGGTGTCGATCCCGGCCGAGGCCGAGCCCTTGGCCGCCGAAGGGTTGGCCACCTTGGAGACGCGGTTGATGATCCCGCCGCCGCCGCCCCGGCCGAACAGCAGGGCATTGGCGCCCTTGAGCACTTCGACGCGCTCGACGTTGTAGAGCGGACGGTAATACTGGGCGTCGTCGCGCAGCCCGTCGAGGAAGAAGTCCGCAGTCGAGCTTTGGCCGCGCAGCACCACCTGGTCGCGGTGCCCTTCGCCCTGGCCGAGCGTTACGCCCGGAACATAGCGCAGCGCATCGCCAAGCTGTTCGACCGCCTGATCGTCCAGCTGCTCGCGCTGGAGCACGGCGATCGACTGCGGCGTGTCGAGCAGAGGGGTGCCGGTCTTCGTGCTGACCGGCTCCTCGATCCGATAGCTTTCGCCGGTAACAACGATCGGAGCGGCATTGTCGGCCCCGGCATCGTCCGCTGCCCCGGCATCGCCAGTCGCGGCAAATGCGGCGCAAGGCAGGGCCAGCGCGGCAATCGCGACGGAGAGGCTAAGGTGGCGAAGGACGATCGAGGACATTTTGGCTCCCTGTATTGCGAACGATTCTCAATAACAAGAAATGCCGCTAATGCGAATCGTTCGCATTGACAAGGATCAAATTGCGAGGCCCGGAAATTTTTCATAGAGGCTCGGCAAAATGCGAAAGGACCACCCATGAAGGCGACGATCTGGCACAATCCGGCTTGCGGGACTTCGCGCAAGACGCTGGCGATCCTTGAGGACACGCCGGGGGTGGAGGTCAGCGTGGTCGAATACCTGGTGTCGCCGCCCAGCGCCGAAAAGCTCGCCCAGCTCTATCGCGATGCCGGGATGACCCCGCAGCAGGGCCTGCGTCTGCGCGGAACCGACGCCGAGGAGCGCGGCCTGCCGGGCGCCGACGATGCGACCGTGCTCGCGGCGATGACCGCCGAACCGAAGCTGATCGAACGCCCGCTGGTCGAAACCGACAAGGGGGTGCGGCTATGCCGTCCGCAGGACAAGGTTCACGAGATTCTCTGACCGGCTCTACGCTCAGCGGCTGGCAGTTTAACGCTCGCCGGTCAGGGCACTGTCGCTCTGCATTGCGCGCCAGCTGACCAGGATTACCGAGAGGCAGAGCAGCTCGATCGCGGCAAAGCCAATCCACGGTGAATGACCATAGAGCCAGACGCCGATGGCCGGTGCGAAGATATAGGCCGCGCCGTTGACCGAGGCGACGATGCCAGCCGACTGGCCCTGCTCCGCCCGGCTTACTGCCAGCGATGCGCCTGCCGTGAAGCCGGGCCGGAACAGGCCGAAGCCCATCGACAGCAGCGCGACGCTGACGGCAATCGCATGCTCGCTTTGTGCGAACGAGAGGAAGGCCGCGCCCGCAGCGCCAAGCGCGATGCCCCACAGGCACGAGGCGCGCGGGCCGAGCCGCAACATCGGGATCAGCCCCCATTGCGCCAGCAGCGTCGCGAGAGCGCCCGTCATCAGCACCCGTCCGGTCGGCCCCGCGCCCAGTTCGGGCGTTGCCCGCAGGCCAAGCCGATCGAGCACGAGGAAGCCGACGATCCCCATCGCCGCCGCCTGGGCGTGACCCCCGAGCAGGCCAGCAAGCAGCCACGGCCGCATGCGCAGATCACTCCAGGCCAGCTTGCCGGCCGGGGCCAAATCCTCGTCCTCGTCCTCAGCCTCGTGCATGCGCGAGTTGGAATTGGCGCTGAACGGGGCGGCCACGACATCGCCGCGCCCGGCAAAGGCCGGGGTGTCGTCGGGCAGGCGCAACCGCAGCGCAATCAGCACGATCAGCGCAATCAGGGTGAAGGCCATGAACGGACTGATCAGCCCGAGGCCGGGTACGATCAGCAACGGCGCAAGGGCCGGACCCAGCACCGTGCCGAGGCCGAAGCTGGACGAAATCAGCGAAAGCGACTGGGTACGCTCCGCCCGGCTGGTGCGGGCCGCGACATAGGCCTGCACCGCCGGCGGCGCGGCAGAACCGAAGCCGCCGTAAAGCGACCGGCAGGCGGCGAACAGCAGCAGCGTGCCGAGCCCGCCCAGAAAGCCGTTGATCCCCAGCCACAGCGACAGGCCGCAGAGGCCAAAGCTGGAAATGAAGCCCATCAGTCCGATCGCCATCATCGCCTTGCGGCCGCGCTTGTCCGACCGGCGCGCCCACATCGGCGCGCACAGCATCCACAGCAAGGCCGACCAAGTATAGGCCAGGCTGATCCAGAAATCCTGAACTTTCAGGGCCGTTCCGATCGCCGGCATGACCGATTGCATCGCGGTATTTCCGGCTGCCGTGACCAGCACGACCATGAACAACAGCACCAGCCGACCACGCGGCAAGGTGGCCGTTGTCCCCTCAGCTTGAAGTTGCGGATTGCTACCTGTCATCGTTTCGTCGCTAGCCGCGTCCAATGCGCCTTGCAATGGCCGGTCAAATTTGCAAACGCCGTCAATGTCATTCCCAGCGACAGGACTTTTGATCCAGCATGACGACTTCCGAGCTTGCCCGAGAGGCCTTGCCAGGGCGGGTAGCGCGCCGTTTCAAGCGAATGCTGGGTCCCTGGGGGGTATTCCTCGAAGGTTTCCTGCGGCACCCGGTGATGGTCGGCTCGATCATCCCGTCCTCGCGCTTTACCATCGACAAGATGCTTGGCCCGGTGAACTGGGACGAATGCAAGTTGTTCGTCGAATATGGTCCCGGCGTGGGCACGTTCTGCCAACCCGTTCTCGACCGCCTGCCGCGCGATGGCATGCTGATCGTGATCGACACCAATCCGCTGTTTATTGACTATCTCAAGGCCACCATCAGCGACAGCCGGTTCGTGCCGGTGCTGGGCTCGGCGGCCGATGTTGAAGCGATCATCAAGACGCACGGTTTCGATCACGCCGATTACGTGCTGTCTGGCTTGCCGTTTTCGACCCTGCCCGAAGGAGTCGGCCCGGCAATTGCCGCGGCGACCCACAAGGTCCTTCGCAAAGGGGGCGCGTTCCTGGTCTACCAGTTCACGCCCAAGGCGCGGGACTTCATGGCCAAGCACTTCACCCATATCGACCAGGGTCTGGAACTGATCAACGTTCCGCCCTGCGTGCTTTTCTGGGGCTGGAAGGAATAAGGGAACCGGCCGCAAGGCAGGTTCCCGTTTCCCGCATAATCCGCAACGATCAGGCGAAAGCGTTGGCCATCGTCTCGCTCGACGTGCCTGCCAGCTGCCGGTGGATCGCCGCCGACAGCGCGGTCAGGTACAGCTGTAGCACGATCCCGAACACCACCATGCCCAGGGCCATCGTGATCAGCGATCCGAACGGGGGTACCATCCCCGCGCGAGGAATCCCGATCAGCGCCAGAAAGCTGGCCACCAGGACCACGAACATCGCCGCGAAGACGAGCAGGTAGAGAGCGAAGATCTTGAGCGTCGCCCCGCTGGTCAACGTCCACGATCGCCCGAGCAGCCGGAAGGGATTGCGCACTTCGTCGATCGCGGCGATCGGCAGGATCAGGCTGAACTTCGTGAGCAGATAGACGAAGACCGCCGCGATCACGATCGAGATCAACAGCATCATCCAGGGATCGGACGAGGCCATTGCCATGCCGCTGATGACCAGCATCATCACCAGGCTCACCGCGATCATGCCAAGCATGAGGAGCAACCACGCGCCGACCAGGCTGGGCATCGCCCGCACTCCAGCGCCAAGCGCGGTGCCGACAGTGTGGCTCACCCGGTCTGAACAAAGCGCGCAGATGGCGGCATAGCCGGTAACGCTGATGGCGAAGTTCGCGGCATAGACGAGGAACAGCCCGGCCCCCATCGAGTTCATCATCATCTGCTCGCCGGCTGCCGGATTTGACAGGACCGTGCCCATCATCCCGCCGAAATAGGTACCCATCATCAGCCAGCTGAGCACCATCGCTATGACGGATACGGCCAGCATCGCGCCAAACCGCGCGGAAACCAATTCAAACGCCTGCGAAAAGGCGCGCCTGATACTGAACGACATCGGCTCTCCCCCCTTGGATCATTCGCCAATGCCTTGATGCTGCGCGCTTTATAGCGCCTTGTCTACCCGCGTCCCGACTTCGCCCGCGGCAAGCTGGCGGTGGATCGCCGCAAGGACCGCCGCCAGGTAGACACTCATCACCGCACTGATCCCGCTATCGGCAAGGGCCATCAGCAGGTCGGTCGCCTCGGCGCTCAGCGCCAGGGTGAACACGATTTTCAGCCCGGCAAGCAGCAGGATACTCGACAACAGGAAGGCGACGAAGATCAGCCCATAGAACAGCATCAGCCGCCCGCCATTGCCCCGGCTCAGCATGTAGGCGCGGCGCAGCGCGACAAGCGGATTTGCAACGCGGTCGACCACCACCACCGGCATCAGCGGCAGGGTGCGGGCAAGGCCATAGAACAGCACAGTCAGCCCGGCCGCCATACCAAGGAAGCCAATGCCGGGTGATCCCGTCAGCGCCGCGATGTTGAGCGGCAGTCCTGCCACGAACGACAGTGCGAAGAACAGCATCACCATCGCCGCGCCCACCGTCCCGGTCCGGCCCAGCCCGGTTCGGATTGCCTCGGCCACGGTCGGGCGGCGCGGGTCGGTGATCAGGGCAATCATCGCCAGAGTGCCGATCAGGTGCAACACCGCCATGACCAACAGGTATGGCCAGCTATGCTCGAAATAGGCGCCATAGGCGGCCAGCACCTGCTCGGGCCTGGCCTCGTTGCCCAGGGGGACCTGCAGCGGGGCAGTGAAGACCTGCACCGCGAACGACGGCAGCAGGATGAACACGCCCGTGATCGCCAGCAGCATGTCGCGATTGGCGGCCACCTTGGCGGTCGCTTCTTTCCACGCTTCGTTGCTGTCAAATTGCATTGGCGGTTCCCGTTGGTCTCTTGGCGCTTGATAACCGCAGCGAATGTCGCCACGCAACGCGCGATGAATAGCGTCCTGCCAGAGTCCATCGAACTGCGCCAGTCGCCAGATCCGGTGCCCTATCGCGTCGCGCTGGAAGAAATGACCGCGCGCAATGCCGCGATCGCCGCGGGCGAGGCGCGCGAACTGATCTGGCTGCTCGAACATCCCCCCGTCTATACCGCCGGGACGAGCGCCGACCGCGCCGAACTGCTCGATCCGCGGTTCGAAGTGGTCGAGGCCGGGCGCGGCGGGCGTTACACCTATCACGGGCCGGGGCAGCGGGTCGGTTATGTCCTGCTCGACCTGAAGCGCCGGGCGCGCGATGTGCGCGGCTTCGTCCATGCGCTCGAAGGCTGGGTGATCGCGACCCTGGCCGATTTCTGGGTCGAAAGCTGGCGCAGCGAAGGGCGGATCGGGATCTGGACCCGCGATATCGATGGGCGCGAGGCCAAGATCGGCGCGATCGGGGTGCGCATCCGCCGCTGGGTGACGATGCACGGCTTTTCGGTCAACATCGCGCCCGATCTGGCCCATTTCGGCGGGATCGTGCCCTGCGGGATCGAGGAATTCGGCGTGACCAGCCTTGCCCGGCTTGGTCATAAGGTCGATTATGCGGCGTGGGACCGGGCCTTGCTGGCGCGCGCGGGGGAATTCCTTGCGATGCTGGATAAAGCCTGTCCGAACTGAGGAAATACGATGCAGCGGATTGCCACGATTGCCGTTCTTGCCGCGCTGGGCCTGTCGCTGGGTGCCTGCAAGGGAGCGGAAAAGCAGCAGGGCGCGGGCAATGCCCAGGGCGAGATCCTGCCGGGGTCAGCCAGCGACGCGATGATCCCGATCGACACGGTCCGCTCGCAGGCACCGCTCGCGCCCAAGGCCGCCAGCCCCAACAAGGCCGATAGCAAGGCCGCCGCCAGCGAAGCCGCGCCCGAACCGGCGGCGGAACCGGCGCCCAAGGACGATATCCCGGCGCAATAGCCCTATTCGACGATCCCCAGGACGCGCTGCGCCAGCTTGAGGTGCGGGCGATCGATCATGCGCCGGTCGATCTGAAGTGCGCCGGCACTGGGATTGGCTGCAAAGGCATCGACGATCGCCCGGGCCTCGGCAATTTCCTCCTCGCTGGGCGTGAAGGCGGAGTTGATCACCTCCACCTGCGCGGGGTGGATCGCGAGCATCCCGCTGAACCCGTCGGCGCGGGCCTCTTCCGCAGCCTTCTTCAAGCCCTTGAGGTCGGCAAAGTCGGCGTGGAGCGTGTCGATCGCGATCACGCCCCTGGCATGGGCCGTGAGCAGCGTCTGGACCCGTGCAAAACGGAAGGCATCGGTCCAAACGCCGGACTTTTCGCGCTTGCGGGTCGCCCCGATCGCGGCGGAAAGGTCTTCCGCGCCCCAGGTCAGGCCGGCCAGGCGCGGCAGCGAAGCGGTTGCATAGGCCGGGATCGAAATCGCTGCACCCGCGGTCTCGCTGACCAGCGGCAGGATCCTGGTCGTGCCCGCCTGGATCCCGTTGCGCTGTTCCAGTTCGTAAAGTTCGGCTGCCAGTTGCTGGACCGATTCGGGACCGGCCGACTTGGGCAGCATGATCCCGTCCGGCGCGCCGGGCAGAATGGCCAACAGGTCGTCGCGCCACATCCGGCTGTCGAGCGCGTTGATCCGCACCCAGCGGCCCTGTTGCTTGCCCGCGGTCAGCGGTTTGCGGTGGGCCTTCAGCCAATCGCAGACCATCGCGCGCGCCGCCGGCTTGTTATCTGGCGTGACCGAATCCTCAAGGTCGAGGATCAGGACGTCCGCGCCGGTACCAACCGCCTTCGACAGCTTCTTTTCGCTGTCCCCCGGAATGAACAGCCACGAACGCACAGCCATCGCCTCGACCCTTGTCTCAAGCCGGCTGAAGCGCCGGATAATCGATATAACCCGCCTCTCCTGGCAGATACCAGCTTTGCGGGACGTTAACGTTGGGTGCCCATTCGGCGCCGTTGCGGATCCGCCAGAGGAGGTCGGGATTCGAAATGAACGGACGGCCAAAGCTGACCGCATCGCAGCGGCCCGAACTGACGTCGGCATCGGCCTGTTCGGCGGTGTAATCGCTGTTGAGCACCAGCGGCCCCTTGTAGATCGAGCGGATCAGCGCGTCCTGCATCGGCACGTCGGTGGCGCCAAAGGTGCCGTTCGGCCCCGGCTGGCGCAATTCGACAAAGCCCAGTTGCAGCTCCTGGCAGACGCGCGCCGCTTCGCCGAAGATCGCGGCCGGATCGGGATCGTCGCAGCCCTGTGTTTCGCCATTGGGCGACAGGCGGATCGAGACGCGCTCCGCACCCCAGACAGCGATCAGCCGTTCCAGTACTTCGCGCATCAGACGGGTGCGGTTCTCAACGCTGCCGCCGTAATCGTCTTCGCGCAGGTTGGTCGACTGGCGCAGGAACTGGTCGATCAGATAGCCGTTGGCGCCATGCAGCTGCACCCCGTCGAACCCGGCGGCCTTGGCCCGCGCGGCCCCGGCGGCATAGTCGTCGATCGTGCGCTTGATATCGTCGAGCGTCGCGGCGCGGGCCTGGACGTGTGGCTTGCGGCCCGTGGGCGTGTGGGCGTGATCGGGCGCGGTGGTGGCCGATGCGGAAAGCGGCGGATTGCCGCCCAGGTAGTCCGAGTGGACGATCCGGCCCATGTGCCACAGCTGCAGGACGATTCGTCCGCCCGCCTGATGGACCGCATCGGTCACCGGCTTCCAGGCCTCGGCCTGTTCGTCGGTCCAGATCCCTGGCGCGGCGTGCCAGCCGTGGCCTTCGACGCTGACGGCCGTCGCCTCGGAGATGATCAGCCCGGCCGAGGCGCGCTGGCGATAGTATTCGGCCATGCGCGAGCTGGGGACAGAGCCCGCATCGGCGCGGCCGCGCGTCAGCGGGGCCATCAGGATGCGGTTGGGGGCGGCAATCGCGCCAAGGGCAATCGGCTGGAACAGTGCTTCGTGCAAGACATCCTCCGGTGGGTAAGCAGGCGAATTTGGTTTGGTCTGTTTAACCGACCGGCTAAGGCATGGGCATGATGAATGCAACCGGGGGTGCGCATCGGGCCCCGCGCCAATGGAACCTGCTGCACTTTGCCGCGCTGATCGCGGGCAATGCCGCGCTTGCCCTGGGGCCCTATTTCGTGCGGCTGGCCGATAGCGGCCCGCTGTCCGCCGGGTTCTGGCGTCTGGCCCTCGCGGTTCCCGCGCTGGCCCTGATTTCGGTGGCGAGCGGACAGAAGCTCACGGGCTTTCGGCCGGCGGTGTGGTGGGCGATGGCGGGCGCGGGGGTGTTCTTCGCGCTCGATCTTGGCTCGTGGCACATCGGCATCGGCATGACCCGGCTGGGCAATGCCGCCTTGTTCGGCAATTCGGGCAGCCTGATCGTGATGGCTTGGGGCCTGATCGCATTGCACCGCGCGCCGCGCCGGAACGAGTGGCTGGCTTTCCTGCTCGCGATCCTGGGATCGCTGGTGCTGATGGGCCGGAGCCTCGAAATCGGGCGCGAGACGCTGGTTGGCGACCTGTTCTGCCTAACGGCGGGGCTGCTCTATGCCGGCTATATCATGCTGCTGCAGCGTCCCCGCGCGACGCTGGGCAACTGGTCGCTGCTGACCTGGTCGAGCATTGCTGGCGCCCCGGTGCTGCTGGGCCTGGCCGTCGCGATGGGCGAGCCGGTGCTGCCGACCGTGTGGTGGCCGCTGATCGCGATGGCCGTGCTCAGCCAGATCGTCGGGCAGGGACTGCTGATCTTCGCCCTGCGCCATTTCACCCCGCTGGTGTTCGGCCTTGCGCTGCTGTGCCAGCCGGTGGTGGCAGTGGCGGCGGGCTGGCTGGCCTTTGGCGAGACCCTGGGCTGGATGGACGTAACGGGCATGGTGATGGTTGCGGCAGGGCTCGCGCTCGCCCGCTCGACGCAGGACTGATCATTCGTTACGCTGCCCGGTAACGACCATTCCCAGGGGAGAAATTTCATGAAGCCCTTCGCGCTTGTTGCCGCGCTGCCGCTGGCCGCGCTGGCACTTGCCACCCTGCCGGCCGATGCGGCCAAGCCCGGCAAGCACTCCGGCCACATAACCCTCGGTGCGCCCGCCGCGCAGCAGGCCGACTTTGCCTTCAAGACGCTGGCTGACCGCGCGATCGCGTCGTTCACCCGGCTTTCCCCGGTCGATGCGACGGTGCTGGGCGAGCACCGCTATGACAGCCAGCTGACCGATGTCACCGCGACCGGTCGCGCCCAGCGCCGCGCGGAGTGGCAAGCGCTCCTCGCCGAACTGGGCCACATCGATACGGCCCGGCTCAGCCGCGAGAACCAGGTCGACTACGCAATGCTCACCAACGAGCTGCGCTATCGGCTGTGGGACGACCAGACCCTGCAAAGCTGGGCCTGGAACCCGCAGCTTTACAACGATACCGCCGCAATGGCGCTCTATGGCCTGGCCGCGCGGGATTTCGCGCCGTGGGATGTGCGCCTGAAAGCCGCGACCGCGCGGATGGAGGCGCTGCCCGCGCTGCTCCTCGCCAGCCGCAGCCAGCTCGATCCGGCGCGGGTGCCGTTGATCTATGCGCAAACGGTGTCCAAGCAGAACGGCGGGATCGTCGAGATCGCGCAAGGCATGCTTGCCCCCCACGCAGACGCGCTTGCGCCTGCCGACCGCGCCCGCTTCGACAAGGCGCTGGCTGGTCTCAAGGCGGCAGTGGCGGATCAGCAGGTCTGGATCGACACCGTGCTGGTGCCGAACGCCAAGGGCGATTTCCGCCTAGGCACGGCGCTCTATGACCAGAAGATGGCCTTTGCGCTGATGTCGAACCTGACCCGGCCCGAACTCAAGGCCCGCGCGTTGCAGGCCAAGGCCGACATTCGCGCCGAGATGTATCAGCTCTCGCGCCAGGTGCTGATCGGTCGTCCCGGCGCACCGGAAATGCCGGACAACCCCACCCCGGCGCAGCAGCAGACCGTGATCGAGGCCGCGCTGAAGCTTTCTTACGCCAAGCACCCGCCCCGCCAGCTGCTTGAACAGCGCGCCCGCGAAACGCTGGCGGATGCGACTGCCTTCGTCACCGAAAAGGGCTTTATCCGCATGCCCGATGGGCCGGTGAAGGTGATCACCATGCCCAAGTTCCAGCAGGGCAACGCGGTCGCCTACAACGACCCGCCGGGGCCGCTCGAGCGCGGGCAGCAGAACTTCTATGCCGTCAGCCCGATCCCCGATGAGTGGAGCGACGCGCAGGCGGAGAGCTTCCTCGCCGAATACAACGATTACATGATCCACGATCTTTCGATCCACGAAGCGATGCCGGGGCATTACCTTCAGCTCGACCACTCCAACCGCACGCCCGGCACGCTGCGCGCGATGCTGTGGTCGGGGCCGTTCGTCGAAGGCTGGGCGGTCTATGCCGAAGGGGTGATGAAGGATGAGGGCTATCTGAACGGCGATCCGCTGTTCCAGCTGACCGTGCTCAAGATGCGGCTGCGCTCGGTTACGAATACGCTGCTCGACATCGGCATTCACACCGAGGGCATGAGCCGCGAGGCGGCGATGGACCTGATGATGAACGGCGCCTTCCAGCAGGAGCGCGAGGCCGCCGGCAAGTGGGTCCGCGCCAGCCTGTCCTCGGTCCAGTTGTTGAGCTACTTCACCGGGTATGTCGAACACACGGCCCTGCGCGAGGAAGCACGCCAGCGCTGGGGCAAGGATTTTTCCCTGAGGCGTTACCACGACACGGTGCTGTCGTTCGGTTCGCCGCCGACGAAATTCGTGCGGGAACTGATGTTTGGTCTGCCCATCGGATAGAACTGTTCTTGCGGGAGGCGGCGCGGCTGGTTAGCGTCGGTGGCATGATCAAAGCCATCGCCCATCCGACCGATTTCTCCCCCGAAAGCATGAGCGCCTTTGCTCATGCGCTGCGCCTGGCCGTGGCCACCAAGTCGCGGCTCGACCTGCTGCATGTCAGCGGCCCCGGGCGGGGGCGCTGGCAGCAGTTCCCGCAGGTCCGCAAGCTGCTTGAGCAATGGGGCCTCTTGCCCGAAGGCGCCGATACCGGCGATGTGCTCGAACTGACCGGCGTTGCCGTGCGCAAGGTCGAAGTTGCGGACGAGGACGCGGTCGACGGGCTGACCGGTTTTCTCGATAAGCACTGTCCGGATCTTGTCGTCATGGCCAGCCACGGCCGCGCGGGTCTGGACCGGCTGGTGAAGGGGTCGGTCTCGGTCGATGTCACGCAGAGCCTGGGACTTCCCGCCCTGCTGGTCGGGCCCCGGGCACGGCCCTTCGTCAATCTGGAAACCGGTGTGATGGCGCTGGAAAAGATCCTCGTGCCGGTGGCCAGGGATCCCGATCCGGCCAAGGCGCTCACGACGCTGGACGCGCTCAATGCCTCGCTTGGCGCGGAGCTGGACTATCTGCATGTCGGCGAAGCGCCGCCCGCGGTTACCGGCGTGAGCGTGCGCACCACCGGTGGGCCGGTGGTCGATGCGATCCTGACCGAAGCCAGCCGCGCCCAGATGATCGCCATGCCCACGGCGGGCCGCAATGGCCTGCTCGATCACCTGTTCGGCAGCACGACCGAACGCGTGCTGGCCGAAGCCAACGTGCCGCTGCTGGCGCTGCCGGTCTGATCCGGGCGGGCAGGGGCGCCTAGCGCGCGCCCAGATCGCCCTTGCCGACGCTGCCCGATGCCATTTCGATCATCCGGTCGAGGCTGGCCTTGGCTTTCAGGCGCAGGCCTTCCTCGATCTCGATCCGCGGCGAAAGGTCGCGCAGGGTGGTGTAGATCTTTTCCATGGTGTTGAGCGCCATGTAGGGGCAGATGTTGCAGCTGCACTGCCCGTCCGCGCCCGGCGCGCCGATGAAGGTCTTTTCGGGCAGCGCCTTTTCCATCTGGTGGATGATGTGCGGCTCGGTCGCCACGATCAGGGTGTCGCCGGCAAATTCCTTGGCGAAATTGAGGATCCCGCTGGTCGATCCGACATAGTCGGCGTGATCGACGATCGAGGGTGGGCATTCCGGGTGCGCCGCGATCGGCGCGCCGGGGTGCTGGGCCTTGAGTTTCAGCAGCTCGGTTTCACTGAAGGCTTCGTGGACGATGCACACCCCCGGCCAGAGCAGCATTTCGCGCCCGAACTTGCGCGACAGGTAGCCGCCCAGGTGCCGGTCTGGGCCGAAGATGATCTTCTGGTCCGCCGGGATCTGGGCAAGGATCGTTTCCGCGCTCGACGAGGTGACGATCACGTCCGACAGGGCTTTCACCTCGGTCGAGCAGTTGATGTAGGTCAGCGCCATGTGATCGGGATGCGCTTCGCGGAAGGCCTTGAACTTTTCGGGCGGGCAGGCGTCTTCCAGGCTGCACCCGGCGTTGAGGTCGGGCAGCACCACGATCTTGTTCGGGGCCAGGATCTTGGCGGTTTCGGCCATGAACTTGACCCCGCAGAACAGGATCACGTCGGCATCGGTGGCGGCGGCCTTCTTCGACAGTTCCAGACTGTCGCCGATATAATCCGCCAGATCCTGAATCTCGGCCGACTGATAGTAGTGTGCGAGGATGACTACGTTCTTTTCCTTGCGCAGGCGCGCGATCTCGGCGCGGATGTCGATCCCGGCAAGGCTGGTCGGTTGGGCAGTCATGTCGCATTCCCTTGAAGCATGGGGCGGGCGCTGGTCGCGCGCCCGCCAATGCCAATATGGGGACGATCAGCCGCCGACAAGGCCTCCTGCATAGCTGACCAGCGGCAGGAAGGTGCTGAGCACCTGAATTGCGAAGCCCATCGCCAGGATTGCCGCCGCGCCGACGAAGTAGGCGGGATGCACCCGGCCACGGATCCGCATGTCTGCCACCATCGCGATGCCGATATAGCCCAGCAGGGCAAAGGCATTGTTCCACGGCGACATGTGTCCGGCGAGCACCAGGATCCGTCCCAAGGCCGGCGCGATGACCGCGATCGTGGCGCAGAGCATCAGCCTGCGGTGCCAGTCGGTCTGGCGGCGCAGCGCGATCCCGCTGGCGATCAGGGCGGCAAAGACTGCGATATTGACCCAGTCGAGCGCGAGGAACTGCGGCGGCGTGAAGAACGGCGGCGAGCGGTGCACGGCCAGCGTCACCGGGGTAAGCACCATTCCGACAAAGACCATCCAGATTGCCAGCAGGCCGCCGATCCGGCCCAGCTTGCGGTGCGCGGTAATGTTGCCGCGCAGCACCAGCCAGTTCTGGGTGAGGTAGAGCGCGATCCAGCTCATGAAGGTCATGCCGTGGACGTGGACCCACCACGGCGCGCCGAAGCTGGAAATGCCGACCACGATGAACAGGCCGAAGCCGGTCAGGACGGTCAGCGCGAGCAACACCGCCATGCCCATGAAGAAGCGCCGTTCGCGCCCTTCGATATCTGGAATTCGGGCACCCGTGTTGGTGCCGGCAAGAGTAGCCATAGAATTTCTCCCCATTCTGGCGACCCGTTATATATGTGTAATACACCTATTCGGTTTGCACGGCAAAGCCGTTTGTCGGGGCGGAATCGGCTCTCCGTCGAAGTTCGGGGCCGTATTGACGAACAGGAAGCGGCGAATTGGAAGCCGGTGGAACCTTCGCCTGCCTAGCGGGCAAGCTGCCAGTAGTCGTGCGCGTCGCAAGTGACGCGGGCCTGGTTTTCAAGGTCGATCAGGTGCGCCAGCACCGAACGCCCGGCCGCGCCGACGAGGCGCGGATCGAGGCCCTTGTACATGGCGGTGACGAAGTCCGGCACCTTTTGCGGTCCGGTTTCAAGCAGGCGCAGGATCTGCGCTTCGCGCTGGCGGCGGTGGCCGAGCATCCCGCGCACCAGCTGGCGCGGCTTGTCCACGGCGGGGCCGTGGGCGGGATAGTACCGCTTGTCCTGCTCGCGCTCGTAAAGCTTCTGCAGGCTCGCCATGTAGGCGCTCATATCGCCATCGGGGGGCGAAACCACACTGGTCGACCAAGCCATCACGTGATCGCCGGTGAACAGTGCACCGCTTTCGACCAGCGAATAGCACAGGTGGTTGCTGGTGTGCCCCGGAGTGGCGACCGCCTCGATCGTCCAGCCTTCGCCCGAAATCCGCCCTCCGTCGGCCAGCACCCGGTCGGGCGCATAGTCGGGATCGAAGGCGGCATCGGCGCGCGGACCGTTGTCGTCGATTGCCAGCGCCGCGCAGCCGATGATCGGCGCGCCCGTCGCGGCCTTCAGCGCCCTGGAGGCAGGGCTGTGATCGCGGTGGGTGTGGGTGCACATGATCGCGGCGACGCGGGCGGTGCCGATCGCTTCCAGGATGGCATCGACGTGGCCTTCGCCGTGGGTGTCGGCATGACCTGCCTCGCCGGTTCCGGCCGGACCGGGGTCGATCACTGCGACGTCCGCACCCGCGCCGACGATGTAGGTCTGCGTGCCGGTATAGGTATAGTGCGATGGATTGGGCGCAAGCACGCGGCGC
Source organism: Novosphingobium sp. (assembly GCF_041915465.1). Classification (GTDB taxonomy): domain Bacteria; phylum Pseudomonadota; class Alphaproteobacteria; order Sphingomonadales; family Sphingomonadaceae; genus Novosphingobium. The sequence continues at coordinate 16,903 of NZ_JAYSBK010000054.1, forward strand.
ACCAGCGGTTCGCACGCTTCGGACAGGCCGGTCGGCCAAGGTTCGGGCGGAATGCTCATAACTAGGGCATATGGCCTGTCGCGCCCCCCTCGCCAAGTCCCGATGGCCGCGCTAGCTTCCCGAGCAGAGGAGAGAGCCTTTATGAGCCGCGATGGCGATCTGATCCTGGTGCTCGATGCGGGCACGACATCCACCCGCGCAATGCTGCTTGCGCCCGACGGCGCCTTGCGTGCCGTGGCCCAGCGCGAATTGACGCAGTTCTATCCCGAGGCTGGCTGGGTCGAACACGACGCGGCCGAGATCTGGGACAAGACGCTGGCCTGCGCGCGTGACGTGGTGGAACAGGCGGGCGGGGCGGACGCGGTTGCCTGCATCGGCATCACCAACCAGCGCGAGACGGTAGTGGCCTGGGATCGCCAGACGCTCCGCCCGCTGCACCATGCGCTGGTCTGGCAGGATCGGCGGACGGCAGAATTCTGCGCGGCGCTCAAGAACGCGGGGCAGGAACCGGTGGTCCAGGCGGCGACCGGGCTGCTGCTCGATCCCTATTTTTCCGCCACCAAGATGCGCTGGCTGATCGACCATGTGCCTGCGGTGAAAGCCGCCGCCGCGGCGGGCCGTCTTGCGCTCGGCACGGTCGAGGACTGGCTGGTGTGCAAGCTGACCGGCGGGGCGCACCTGACCGATGCCAGCAATGCCAGCCGCACGCTGCTGCTTCCGCTGGCCGGAGTTGGCTGGGACGAGGGGCTGTGCGACCTGTTCGGCGTGCCGAGCAGCGCGCTGGGCGAAGTGACCGACAATGCCGGCGAATTCGGCCGGTCCGATCCGGAGCTGCTCGGCCGCGCGATCCCGATCACCGGGCTGGCTGGCGACCAGCAGAGCGCAACCATCGGGCAGGGCTGCCTTGCCCCCGGCGAAACCAAGGCGACTTACGGCACCGGGGCCTTCGTGCTGGCCAACATGGGCGACGCCCTGCCGCGTTCGGGCAACCGCCTGCTCGGCACGGTGCTGTGCCAGCTCGGGGGTGCGCGCACCTATGCCCTCGAAGGCTCGGTGTTCGTGGCCGGAAGCCTGGTCAAATGGCTGCGCGACAGCCTGGGGATGATCGCCAGTGCTGCGGAGACGGAGGAACTGGCCCGTTCGGTTCCCGACAGCGGCGGGGTAGTGATCGTGCCTGCGCTATCGGGGCTGGGCGCGCCGCACTGGAACCCGGCGGCGCGCGGGGTGATCACGGGCATGAGCTTTGCCACCACCCGCGCCCATGTCGCCCGCGCCGCGCTGGAAGCCATGGCGATGCAGACCGCAGACCTCGCGCGCGCCTTTGCCGCCGACGGCGCGGCCTGGACCTCGCTGCGGATCGACGGCGGGATGAGCGCCAACGACTGGATGGCGCAGGACCTTGCCAACGTGCTGGGCCTGCCGGTCGAACGGCCCGACTTTTTCGAAACGACGGCCCTGGGGGCAGCGATGCTGGCCAGCGTCGGGGCTGGGCTGCACGGCTCGCTGGAAGCAGCGGCGGGTGCGATGCGCGGGGGCGTGCGGCACTTTATGCCGGATGGCAGCAACGCAGCGGGGCGGCACGCCGCGTGGCAGCGCGCCCTGCTGGCGGTCTAGCGCGCGGGCGGCACCGCGCTTAGCCGGGCACGCAGTGCGGCGATGGCGCTGGGGGCATTGGCCTCGCGTTCGCGCCAGCCATTGTCGATCCGCTTGAGCCTGGCATGGAAGCGCTCGGTCGTCTGGATCAGGGCGCGGGTCTGTGGATCGAGCAGCGCCAGACGATGCGGGTCGCTTTCCGGGAAATCGGCCAGCTTGCCATAGCGGCGCAGCTGAAACTCGCTGAGTTCGCCGTTGAAGTAGGCGCGGTGGTTCAGCAGCCAGGCCACCGCGTGCATCATTCGCGTGGTGGTGCGCAGCGCCTCGCACGACAGGGCGATGCAGGCTTCGTCCTCCTCGCGCGCGGCGGCGTCCATGCGGCCAGACAGGGCAAAGGCCGCGCGCACTTCGTCGGACAGGACGAGCGCTTCGCAATATAGCCCTTCGATGATCCTCGGGTTTATGCTTGCCGGACTAGCCATGGCGGCTGCGATAGGCTCGCAAAAGGCCTGATGCCAATGGGGGATAGTTCAGTTTCACACACCATTTTGGAACTGTCCCGCGGGGGGACGATTTATCGCCGTGGCCCAGGCTATGCCAAACCGGCCCATTACGGGAAATTACGCAATGATATCCGGGATCAGGTAATCTTCGATCAGCGCGATCTGGTCCTTGAGCTTGAGCTTGCGCTTCTTCAGTCGCGCGATCTGCAACTGATCGCCGGCCCCCGCGCCCGTCAGAGCGTCGATTGCCGCGTCAAGGTCGCGGTGTTCGATCCGAAGCACTTCCAGCCGCTTGCGCATCTCGTCTTCAGTCACGCACGCGGCCTCCTTCTGCCAATTCCCAGCCAGGTTCGGACAACTGGACGCGGCCTGAAATCAATTTGCCGCAAGTGCCTACTCAGGTGCTTCGCAAGATAGGCTTAATATGCTTGGATGACAATCGTGAGTGACCCGCCGGATACCGAGTCGGGACCCGGTCGGATCCTTGCAGCCCTGGGGGCTAAACGAAGGAGAATCCCCGATGGAACAATCGCATGTCAGCGCCTTGCAGCTCAAGCACGCCGGTTTGGAACGGCAAATCCACGAAGAAATGAGCCGCCCGCTGCCTGACCTCGCGATGATCCAGGCTCTCAAGAAGCGAAAGCTCAGGATCAAGGAGGAGCTCAGTCACTTCTGAGCGTTCTGCCTGCCGCACCCGGCCGATTGCCGGGCTGCGGCAGACATTTTGATCTCGAGGAGGGACTCGCGCGTTTCCAAGGCGACCCGTTTGGGCTAGTCTCACACCGATATGTCTGCAAACGCCGCCGTTTCCGCCGCCCGCATGATCCTCACAAGCCTGCACGACGTGATGGCGTCGCGCAGTCATGCCCAGGCCAAGCTGAACACCGTCGTCGATGTGATAGCGGAGGGTCTGAACAGCGAAGTCTGCTCGATCTACCTGCTGCGCGAAGGCATGCT